>JAZLLD010000022.1:0-15400 GCA_045597945.1 Bacteroidales bacterium | reverse complement strand
AGCCCGAGTATCATGCTCCGCAGCAGATACTTGCGCCCCAGAATGCCGCTGAGCCGCAGGAACGGCAGATTGCCAAATTGTTGTTGACTTATGGCAGCAAGGAGTTGATGACCAAGTGCCTGGACGATGATGACAATGTGGTGGAAATGCCCATCCCGTTGGCCGAGATTGTTGTGGATGAAATCATGCAGGACAATCTGCAGTTCGCCAATCCGACCTATCAGAAGATTTTCGACTGCTATCGCGCTGCAGTTGAAGAGGAAAGGCCTCTGCCGGATGCTAATTTCTTTGCCATGCACGAGGACAACGTGCTGCGCAATGCGGCCCTCTCGCTGATGATTAACTCCTACAGTATCAGCCGCCAATGGAGCGAGAAGAAGAATATCGTGGTGCCAACTATCGAGACCCACCTCTATTCCGACATGACCGAGTCGGTCTTGTTGTTCAAGCAGAAGAAAGTGGATGAAAGACTGGAGGATAATTCTTTCAAGCTGCGCGATGCTAAGGGTGACGAAGATATGATGATGCTGATGGCTGAGCGCAACCAGCTGTTGAAAAAGCGTCAGGAAATATGCGAAAAGTTGCGCATAACTGTAATATGAACTAATAGTATAAATATATGGATATACAGCAGTTGAAATTGAGATACGGCATTATTGGCAACGATTCCAAATTGTTGCAGGCATTGAATAAGGCCATCCAGGTGGCTCCTACCGACTTGAGTATTCTCATCCACGGTGAGAGTGGTGTGGGTAAGGATGTCTTTTCGCGTATCATTCACGAGAACAGTTTGCGCAAGCATGTGAAGCAGGGGCGCGGGTTGGTCAGTGTTAACTGCGGTGCCATCCCGAAAGGTACTATTGAGAGTGAGCTTTTTGGCCATGTAAAGGGTGCGTTCACGGGTGCCGAGAAGAATAGAAAGGGTTATTTTGAGGAGGCTGACGGCGGCACCATCTTCCTGGATGAGATTGGCGAGTTGCCTTTGGATATGCAGGTCAAGCTGTTGCGTGTGCTGGAGAATGGTGAGATTATTCCCGTGGGTTCCAGCACGGTGCTGAAGGTGAATGTGCGAGTGGTGGCAGCCACCAATGTCGACCTAGTGGCGGCAGTGCGCAGCGGTCGCTTCCGCGAGGATCTGTATTACCGTCTTCAGCAGATTTCCATCTATATACCCCCGCTGCGCGAGCGAAAAGAGGATATTCCCCTGCTTTTCCGCAAGTTCTCCAGCGATATGGCCGAGCGCTACCACATGCCTCCCATTTTTTTGACCGACGATGCCCGCGAGTTCTTGATGAACTATCCGTGGAACGGTAATATCCGTGAGTTGAAGAATGTTACGGAGGAAATTGCCGTGGTGGAAAAAGACCGCAGTATCTCCAAGGCTATCTTGCTGAATTATTTGGACGCTGTGCCAGAGGAGAAGATGCCGGCATTGTACAATGGCAATGTGCAGGGCTCCACGGCTATCACCGACCGCGAGTTGCTGCTCAAGGCTCTCTCTATGGGGCAGATGATCAATGAGATGCGTAATGAAATCAACGATTTGAAACAATATGTATCGCAGTTGGCTGGCGGCATTTCTATTGCACCTCCGCCCGCCGCAATGAGTCACCCCGACTTCCCTTTGATCGAGCCGAGCATCCCGCCAAGCGATGGCACTATCCATGTGATTTCGCCCAGCGACAATATCCAGCAGCCTGAAGACGAATTCCAGGAGTCGGAGGTTGTGGAGGCTGAGCCGCTGTCGATTGAGGAAATGGAAAAACGCCTCATCCAGCAGGCCTTGGCACGCCACAATGGTCGTCGCACGCCCACGGCCAAAGAGTTGAAAATTTCTGAACGCACATTGTACCGCAAAATCAAAGACTACGGCATAGAAGTATGAGAACCAACGACGTGCATGTGGCGCTGCCCACGTCGAAAAGTTTGAGCAACAGGTGGCTGATGGTCAATCACGTGACCGACCAGGCATTTGTGCTTCACAACCTTTCGGCTGCCGACGACACACAGTTGCTGCAGGCATTACTGGCGCAACTCCGCAGAGGCAACTCCACCATGTTCTACTGTCGGAATGCGGGGTCTGCCGCACGTTTTATGATGGCCCTCCTGGCCGTAACGCCTGGTAACTGGACTCTTACAGGCGATGACCGGTTGAGAGAGCGTCCCATGGCACCGCTCATTGAGTGCTTGCGCAGTTTGGGTAGCCGGATTGTGTGCACCGAGAAAGAGGGTTTTCTGCCTGTGGAAATTGCTGGTGTAGAGCCCGACCACAAGATGGCTGAAATCGACCCTGTGGCTAGTAGCCAGTTTGTGAGTGCCATGCTGTTAGTTGCCCCCTTGATGCCTGATGGATTACGATTGACGCTGACCGGCCGTGCAAGTTCCCGCCCCTATATTCAGATGACGCAGAGTGTGCTCAAGCAAGCCGGCATCATCAACAGCGTGAGTGCAAACAATAGGGTCTATAAAGTTGAACCGCTCTCGCCGTTGCGCAGCAAAAGTCATAAGGTTGTGGAGATTGAACGCGACTGGTCGTCGGCATCGTATATCTATGGTGCTGCGGCACTTATGCCGCATGTGCGGATTCGCATGCAAGGACTTGCGCTCACCGGGTCGTCGCAGGGCGACAAAGTGGTTGCCGACATTTTTTCGCATCTAGGTGTTGTCACGCGCGAGGTGAGGTCTCCCTATAGGGCCAATATGCGGTCAGTCACGGTTGAGGGTGGGGGAGATGTTGAACGCCTGCTGGACTACAACTTCATCGACTGCCCGGATCTGCTACCCATAGTGATTACAGTGTGTGCGGCTTTGGGGGTGAATGCCAGACTAAAGGGTGTGAAGAACCTCAGGCTGAAAGAATCTGACCGACTGGAAGTGTTGCGAACCGAACTTGCAAAGATGGGCGGTAAGATGGAAATTGATGGTGGCGAGGTGGAAGTAATTCCTTCCGAACTCAATCCAACTCAGCCAGTTGAGGTTTACAATGATCACCGCATAGCTATGGCCTTCGGCGTGCTGACTCTCAAGTATCCTCAATTAGTGGTAGCACATCCCGAGACCGTTAGCAAGTCGTTCCCGGATTTTTGGAGTCAGTTGGAGGCAATTCGGAATCGTAAGATGTAGTGACTCAAACTGGTCTGCTATCTTTCGTTCAGCCTTATGGGATTTTGGAGTGTGCTGGTCTACAGAAATATAGGGCCGGCAATTATTCCGGCAAGTCCTGCGCCTAGCATCAGCCAAACAGGGCTTTTCTTCTTCAGTGCTAAAACAAACACCACGACAAAAATGACCAGGCTCATGATGAATCGGTGGCTGTCGGCAGGGCTGCCAAAACTTTCTTTGGTGGCTAACTGCAAGGCAGCTGCGGCGATAATACCAATCACGACAAGTCGCAACACCTTGAGAACCATGGCAACATAGTGGTTGTCCTGGTATCGTTTCAGGAATCTCACGGCAACCATCATTAGTATCATGGGCAGGAGGATGACTGCCAGCGATGCGATCAGCGAACCGCAGACCGCTAGCCAGGACGAATATCCTGCATTGAGCACGGCCGTGTATCCAGTGTAGGTGGCAGTGTTGATGCCTATAGGTCCGGGTGTCATCTGGCTGACAGCCAGTATGTCGGTGAATTCTTGTGTGGTAAGCCATGTGTGGTTGAGTGTTACTTCGTTTTGGATGAGGGCCACCATGGCTGCGCCTCCGCCAAATGTGAAAAGGCCGATTTTTAGGAATGTCCAAAATAACTCTAAGAATATCATGCCTTTTCGTGCTTTGGTTTATTGATTTGACCCCAGGCTATGCCCAGTGCTACGGCTGTTAGAATCACATAAATCGGATTCACACCGATTGCCCAAATGAGCAGGGCCGAGAGGATTGGAATCCAGCAGTTGTTCCATCTTACCTGGGCAGATTTGGCTAGCTTGAACACCGGGGCGGCAATCAGTGCCACCGCTGCGGGTCTCACTCCCATGAAGAAATATTCCACATATCGGTTGTCCTTGAATAACCGGTACGCCATGGCCAGCAAAAGAATAAAAATAATGGGCATCATAATGTTGCCAACAATTGCACAAAATGCCCCCTTGCTCCCTTTCAGCCGATATCCGACCCCTGTGGCCATATTCACGGCCAGCACTCCCGGTAGCGATTGTGACAGAGCCAGTTGGTCCAAGAAGTCCTCTTGGCTGATCCAGCCCTGTTTCCGCACCAGCTCTTCTTCCATCAGCGGTATCATGGCATAGCCTCCGCCTATGGTAAAAGTGCCAATTTTGAAAAAAGACCAAAAAATATCACAATATTTTATCATTTTCTGCGTTATAACAAATCTTAAACATAAAAATAACGCATATTAAGACAAAAAATTGTACGAATTATGATACTACTTGACATTTCAAACGGCTGGAAGACTGCCATTATGATTACGCTGATGATCATTGTGTTTTATTTCTTCATCATTCGCCCTCAGAGTCAGCAACAGAAAAAAGAGGAAGCCTATCGCGACAACCTTAAAGCTGGCGACCGTGTGATGACTGCAGGCGGAATTCATGCCACTATTGTCAGTGCCGACAAATTCAATGCCCAGGTTGAGATAGCCAACGGCACTCGTATCAAGGTTGCAAAGACTTCTCTCCAGCCCATTCCCGAGCGCAAGGCCAAGAAAAAATAATATATATAGAATAATTCTATATTTATATTGTTGTTAAAAAGATATAAAACTTCGAAAACTATTTTGGTTTTCGGAGTTTTCTTTTTATCTTTGCAAACTCATATCAATAAGTTGTATTTGTGAAACCTATTGTATTTGAATTTGTAAGATAATATGGATTCAGAAGAATTAAAAGAAAAAATCGTCAATTCGGCCACCGAACTCTTCATGCGTGACGGTTGCAAGCGTGTGACAATGGACCAAATTGCCACGCACATGCACATCTCGAAGCGCACCATGTATGAGATTTTCTCAAACAAGGAAGAGCTTTTGGCTGCCTGCATGGAAAAGGTGCATGCTGAGATTGCTGCCAGCCATCGCAAGATAGGCGATTTGGTGGAAGATTCCATGCTGCTGGCATTGTTCCTGGTGCGTCACACAGTGGTCACTAACCATCGCTACGGCACGCTGCTTTGTGATATTGAGCGGTATTACCCGGAGATCCACGAAGCTTTCAAGCGCAAGCATACCGACTGTTTTCGTGCAGGAGTTATGAACACGTTGCAGAAAGCCCAGTCCAAGAATTTGCTTAGGCCTAACCTCGATTTGGATCAAATCAGCAATACCCTCATCCGGTTCATGCAGTCGCAACGTGTGGAAGACTGCTCGGACAGAGATAGCCGAATGACATTGATCAACGAGATGGGTTTCACCTTCATCCGCGGTCTCATGACCACCGAGGCCATCCAGCGCTACGATGAGCAGGAGGATCATTTCCGCAAACTGATTAATAATAATACGATACTCCAATAGAAAAAAATCTAAAAATATATGAAAGCAAAAAACATCATTCTCCCAATCCTTTTTCTTGGTTTGAGTGCGGGCTGTGCCTTCGCTCAGACCTCGCAGAAGCTTCGCTTGAGCCTCGATGAGGCGCAGCAGTATGCAGTGGAGCACAACTATGCGCTCCAAAATGCCACTCTTGATGTTCAAAAGGCCGAGGCATCACGCTGGCAGGCAATCTCTTCCATGTTGCCTCAAGTCAAGGCCGGCTTTGACTATCAAAACATGTGCGGTTATGAAATGAATTTCGGTGGCCGTGGTGGCGGAATGAGTTCAATGATTCCCGACTCCATCCGGATCGGCACCATGTGGTTCCCCATCACATTGCCTTCAACTGGCGATGAAGATGCTTCTGCTTCCACAGGTATTCCCATGAACCCCAGCGGCAATTTCAGCATCACGGCTTCTATAGCCCTCACTGGTGCTCAGATTGTTAGCGTGGGTCTCAGCGACATTGCTCTCCAGATGGCCAACATCAGCCACAAGCAGACTGAACAGACCACCAAGGCCAATGTCAAGAGTGTCTACACCTCCATCCTCGTTATGGAGCAGACTGTCGCCCTCCTCAACACCAGTCTGGCAAACATGCAGCAGCTCTATCAGTCCACTTTGGCCAGCGTCCAGGCCGGTGCTGCCGAGCAGATTAGTGCCGACAAGTTTGCCGTGCAGGTTGCCACTCTCCGCAACAGTATCAATTCCACTCAGCGCACACTGAAGATGCTCTACAACTCGCTGCTGCTCCAGCTTGGAGCCGATGTCAACAGCCAGATCGAACTCACCACTTCTGTTGACCAGCTGCTCAACATCGACCATGTCTCGCAGCTCACCCTTGGCGGCTTCAACATCGACGACAACTACAATTACCAGCTCCTCAACCAGTCCAAGCGCTTGGCAGAAAAGCAAGTGACTATGGCTTGGATGGATTTCACCCCAGTCCTTTCTGCTTACTATCAGTACAGTGCCAAGACCTACTTTGGCAAGGACGAGGGCTTCAATATGACTCCCCCCAACATGATTGGCGCAAGCCTCAGCCTGCCTATTTTCCAGAGCGGATCCCGTATGGCCAAAGTCAAAAGTGCCAAAATTGATCTCCAAGAGACTATCAATAGTCAGCAGCAGGCTGTGGATGGCCTCCGCGTGCAGTACAACCAATTGTGCTACGACCTCGTGAGCGCCATTGAGAGCTATCAGATTCAGAAAGAGAACCTTGAGGTAACTCAGCGTGTGTTCAACAACACCTCCGAGAAATTCAAATACGGCCATGCCAGCAATCTTGAGGTGACTACCGCCAACAGCGATATCATCACTGCCCAGAGCAATTATATCCAGGCCGTTATGAGCGTTATCAATGCCCAGGTGGCTCTTGAAAACCTCCTTGGTATGTAACCTTTAAACTTTTTTGAAAATAAAAACTAGAATAATATGAACAAAGTATTCAAATTTGCCACTCTTGCGCTGGTTGTCTGCTCCTTGGCAGCTTGTGGCGGCAAGAAAGAAGACAAAGTGGCCACCACTAACAAGAAGGAGGCCGAGAAAGTAAAAGTACAGGAACTTCGTTCCGAGCGTATCTCCAAAACCATTGAGTTGTCCTCCACCCTGGAAGGCTATGAGACCATGAACATCTCGCCCTCCATCACCGGCCATATCGAACATATCTATGTTCAGGTAGGCAGCCGTGTGGCTAAGGGTGCCATGCTTGTGCGTATGGACCAGACCCAGCTCAACACCACCCGTATCAACTTGGCCTCCACCAAGACTGAGCTTGAGCGCGTTACCGCCCTTAAGGCTTCGGGTAGCGTCAGTCAGCAGGTCTACGACCAGACCAAGGCTGGTTACGACCAACTTGTTGAAACCGAGCGTTTCCAGAATGAGAACACCTTTGTGAAAGCCCAGTTCTCTGGTGTCATCAGCGCAAAGAACTACGAAGATGGCGAGATGTACACCGGTGCGCCCATCCTCACCCTCACCCAGATTGGCAAACTCAAAGCCCTTGTCAGCATCCCCGAGAGCTACTTCCCCTTGGTCAAACAAGGTATGAAGCTGGACATCCGTTCCGAGATCTACGCCAACCAGGTGTTCCCTGCCACCATCGAGATCGTTTATCCTACCATCGATCCTAACACCCACACCTTCCAGTGCAAACTCGCCATCCCCAATGGGGGTGAGAAACTCCGCCCCGGTATGTATGTCAAGGCCGCGCTGGCTCTTGGCGAGGTTGATGCCATCGTGGCTCCCTACCAGAGTGTGCTGAAGCTCACCGGCAGCAACGAGCGCTACGTCTTTGTCAACAATGAGGGCACGGCCCGCCGTGTTGCTGTCACCCTTGGCCAGCGTTATGACGACCGTGTTGAAGTCCTCCCCGTTGTCCCGGGTGAACTGAAAGAAGGTGACCAACTCATCGTCGTAGGCCAGGGCCGCCTCGTTGACGGTTGCGCACTGGAAATCGTAAATAATTAATAGTGGATAATTAATAATTAATAATTTTGCGGTGTCAGAAGGTGGTGATTTTATAATGGCAAAATGCATGGATTTCGCAGTCCGAACTGTCAAGTTGCGCCAATATCTCAAAGATACAAAGCAGGAGTTTGATATATCCAAGCAACTGTTGCGCAGTGGTACAAGTGTAGGTGCGAACATGGCTGAGGCTCAGTATGCAGCTAGCTCCAAGGACTTTATTGCCAAATCCACCATAGCACTCAAGGAGTGCCGTGAATCTTTATATTGGATAGAATTGCTATATAAGTCCGACTACTTGAGCGACGAAGGTTTTGAATCCATCAATTCCGATTGTGTGGAATTAATCAAGATCCTTACCACCATTGTAAAGACATCTAAAAGTAATATTAACAGTAAAGATTAGATCTACGCACTATTACAACTAATTGCGCAAAGAACTTTTAATTATTAATTATTAATTCTAAATTAAATAGTTATGGCAATCTACAAAACAGCTATCAATAAGCCTATTACTACGGGCTTGATATTTGTGGCCGTCATCATCTTGGGTCTGTTCTCACTCAAGCAGCTGCCTATCGACCAGATGCCTGAGATGGATCCTCCCTATATCACTGTGATGACCACTTACGCTGGTGCTAATGCCAGCGATATCGAGACCAATATCACCAAGAATATTGAGAATGCCCTCAACTCGGTGGATGGTCTCAAAAATCTCACTTCTACATCCAAGGACAATCTCTCTGTAGTCACACTCGAATTCCAGTGGGGCTCCAACTTGGATGAGGCCTTGAATGATATCCGCTCTTATGTGGACCTTGTCTATGACAACCTCCCCGACGGTGTCTCTCGTCCTACCATCTTGAAACTCAATTCCAGCGCTATGCCTGTGATGGTGCTTGGCTTCACCGCCAAGGAAAGCTATCCCGGCCTGGAGAAAATCATCGACGAAAACGTAACCAATGAACTCAACCGTATCAACGGCATCGGTAACATCTCCGTCAGTGGTGCTCCGGAACGCTACATCTATATTGACCTCGATCCCAAGCAGCTCGAAGCCTACCACCTGAGTGTAGAGGCTGTTGGTGCAGCCATCAGCAGCAACAACTTGGATATGGCTTCCGGTACCGTCAAAATGGGTAAGGAGCAGTACCAGATGCGTGTAAAGAGCGAATATGAAGAGAGTTCGGAAATCAACGACATCATGGTGGCTAACATTGGTGGCAAACCCATTTATGTTCGCGACCTTGCTACCGTCCGCGATACCATCAAGGACCTTTCGCTTGACGAAAAGATCAATGGTCAAGAAGGTGCCCGTATGACAATCTCCAAGCAGACCGGCGCCAACACTGTGGCCATCACCAAGAATGTGATCAAGAAACTTGAAGATATCCGCAAGACGCTGCCCCCCGACATCGAAATCAACATCATCCGCGATGAATCATCCTCCATCCAGAACGCTATCAGTGGTCTTACCTCCTCTATCATGTATGCACTGCTGTTCGTTGTGCTTGTGGTGTTCCTCTTCTTGGGCGATTGGCGCAGTGCCTTCATCATCGGTCTGACCATTCC
The DNA here is from genome assembly GCA_045597945.1 of Bacteroidales bacterium. Classification (GTDB taxonomy): domain Bacteria; phylum Bacteroidota; class Bacteroidia; order Bacteroidales; family P3; genus Colimorpha. The sequence continues at coordinate 5,883 of JAZLLD010000022.1, read as the reverse complement.
TATATCCCTTGTCACGGCATTTATCTATCTGTTGATATCCGACAGCTCGCTGAATATCATCTCGCTGGCATCGCTCACCGTGGCCATCGGTATGGTGGTCGACGATGCCATTGTGGTCCTGGAGAACGTGTCCAAACACATCTCTCGTGGTGAGAGCCCCCGTGAGGCTGCCATTTGTGCTACCAACGAGGTGTGGACCTCTGTTATTGCCACCACCCTTGTGCTCGTGGCCGTGTTCGTCCCCCTCACCATGCTGCCCGGTATGGCCGGTATCATGTTCAAGGAATTAGGTTGGATTATCACCATTGTGGTCTGCGTTTCCACGGCTTCCGCCATCACCATCATCCCCATGCTCTCCAGCAAGATGCTTAAGGAGAAACCCTTCTTCCTGAACCGTAAGGATGAAGAAGAGTATGAGCGCAAGAAAGCCGAAAAGAAATTCAGTTTCGACAACACCATCGGCCGCATGTTCACCAGCATCGAGGTTTGGTATGCCGGCGTTCTTCGCTGGTGCTTGGGCCACAAGCGCGTCACCCTTTTCTCTGCCCTTGGCGTATTCATCGTTACCATGCTGCCCATGTGCACTGGCACCATCGGTATGGACTTTATGAAGCAGCAGGATAACGGCCGTATCAACATTACCGCTGAGCTACAGCGCGGTACGCGTATTGAAGAAACGCTGAAGACCGCCCGCCACATGGAGGCCGACATCCGCGAAATCCTTGGCGACGACCTCATCTCTTTCTCCACCTCTGCCGGTTCTAACGATGACGCTGGCTTTGGCGCTCTGTTCAACAGCACCACCAACAATAAGATTTCTCTCCAGATCCGCACTACTACCAAGTACGAGCGCAGCACCACAATCTTTGAATATCAGGAGCGTCTGCGTAAATGCTTTGGCGATTACCCCGAGCTCAACCGCGTCATCATCTCTGAAGGCGGCATGGGTGGCGGTGGCAACAACAGCCTCTCTGTTGAAATCTATGGCTACGACTTCGACGCATCCTATCAGTTCGCGCAGGATGTCATGAAACGCATTGAGGACAACGTGCCCGGTGCCCGCGACTGCAACCCCAGCCGTGATGAGGACCGTGCCGAGCTCAAGATCGTTTTCGACAAGGAGAAGCTGGCCCGCCACGGCCTCAGCTCTTCCCAGGTGGCTGCCAGCGTGCGCTACCGTGTGTATGGTATGCCTTGCGGATTCCTCAAGGAAGATGGCGATGAATACAATATCGTATGCCGTTTGAAAGAGGACTATCGCAGCTCTATCACCGACATTGAGGAACTCCCCCTCACCACCGCTACCGGTCAGACTATCAAGCTGAAGGAGTTGGCAACGGTTGAAGAATACTGGTGTCCTCCCACCATCCAGCGCAAGAACCGTCAGCGCTACCTCACCATCAGCGTCAACCCCTACCACACTTCCTTGGCCAAGATGGCTGAGAACGTGCAGTCCGAGATTGACCAGATGAATGTGCCTCACGACATCCATGTGGTTCTTGCCGGTGCTTACCAGGATCAGCAGGAGAACTTCTCCAACATGGGCCTCCTCGGCATCCTTATCATCCTGCTTGTCTATATTGTCATGGCGTCCCAGTTCGAATCGTTCAGCAAGCCCTTCATCATCTTGTTCTCCATTCCTTTTGCCCTCTCTGGCGCAATCCTGGCATTGTTTATCACAGGTCAGAACATCGACATGGTCGGTTCCCTCGGTATCATCCTCCTTATCGGTATCGTTGTCAAAAATGGTATTGTGCTGGTGGACTATACCAACCTTATGCGCGAGCGCGGCATGAATCTCAATGAGGCCATCGCCGTCTCCGGCCAGAGCCGTCTGCGTCCTGTCTTGATGACCGCCTTCACCACCATCCTGGGTATGATACCTATGGCCACCAGTAAGGCCGAAGGCTCTGAGCTTTGGACCACCCTCGGTATCATCGTCATTGGCGGTTTGTTGGTCTCCACCATTGTCACCCTCATCGTAGTTCCCGTGCTCTATGGCATCTTTGAGCGTCGTGGCGAAGCCGAGCGCAAAGAAAAACTCCGCAAGAAGTTTGTCTTCATGAACATCGATCTGGATAACAAGTAATTTTTGAAGTTGATGGAGTCTGTCGGAATCCAGTGCCAATTCCTGCTGGCCGACAAACTTCATCAACTCCATCAACAAATATCTTAATCAAAAATACACATCTATGAAGAGTATAATGATTGTTTTCAACCAGGCTAGCACCGAGCGCGTCGAGTATCTGCTCGACGAATTGAGTGTGCGTGGTTTCACCTTCTGGGAGAACGTCCAGGGTCGTGGCCATGTGAATGGCGATCCCCACCGCGGCACCCACACCTGGCCCGAGATGAACAACGCCGTCATGGCTGTTGTCGACGACGACAAGGTGGAGGCCGTCCTCCTCGCTGTCCGCAAGTTGGATAAGCGCAACGAGGAAGTCGGTATCCGCGCTTTTGTCTGGAATATCGAGCAGATGGTCTAATCTGTTCCACTAGCTATAATGTGAGGGGCAAGCCGTAAACTTGCCCCTCTTTTTTTGCCAAAATCTCGCAGCCTCACTACAATTAGCTAGCCTCCCGGCAAAAATAGCCAATCCTCATTATCGTCCATGTGCTGGAAAACCAGTAATTTTGCAATCGAAATCAGACAAAGAATTTGTTCCTCAGCCATAAGGCCAACTTCTTGATTTTTAGGATTAATAAATGTTAGCGGCAGCCTTGTTCAAGGCTGCCGCTTTTGTGCCAATCATAGTACGGAAAACCGCTAATTTCTGAAAAGGAAGAAAATACCATTGGATGTGAGTGGTTGTCGTCCTGGTGCTTTGCTGCCGACTTGGGCAAGCTTGCTTGCGTCATCTAATCCAATTTCAGTGAACAGTGAAAAAGTGGAATAGGGAACAGCGTGGCGGCCGCCTCAGTTCATCAATCACTGATTATTGATCACATTGATAGTCTGATTAGCGAGAACGAAGTCAGCAGTCTTTCTCAAAAATATGTTTGATAATTGCTTTCGATTAGGGCAAATAAATCGCTTGAGTATCAACTAACAGCCAAGAATTTGTAAAAATGTAACTTATTGATAATTACCCCTCCCCCTATAAGTTCGGCAGGAAAATGCAAAAAATAATGTCTATATAAGAAAAAGTTTATATCTTTGCAACGTCTTTCAAAGCGAGATCAGAGGCCAAGTTTCACTTGGACTATGCCGAGCCAATAAGACATCTTGGGTAAAACTCAAAACTCAAATTTAGGTGCGAGACGGCTAAGCTAGGCTCTCCGTCGAGCACCTACGAACAAAAAGTTGAATTTTTAGAGCCTACCTATACTTAATTAAATGATCATGAAACGAATCTGTGCTCTTTTTCTATTTTTTTTGTGTCTTCGAGCAATGGGACAGAGTTTTGTGTCTAACGGCATCGTGTACGGTGTCACATCGGAGCAGACCGTCGAGGTACAGCCTTACTACAACCTGCTGAACAATGCTTACAGTGGACCTGTTGTCATCCCGCAGACAGTGGAACATGATGGCACCACGTACACCGTAACGGCATTGGCTGAGTCGGCTTTTGAGTATTGCAGCAATGTCAGCAGTCTGACGCTTCCAGCAACAGTCCGCAGCATTGGCCCATATTGCTTCTACAACTGCAATTTCACAACGCTGCAGTTACCCGACTCTTTGCGTACCCTTGGCAACCATGCCTTTCTTTATTCCAGTATCTCGTCGTTGCATCTTCCTGCATGCTTTGAAGAATACGAAGATTGTGCCTTCTGGGCAAGGAACCTGTCCTCCATCACCGTGGACGAGGACAATCCCATCTACCGTTCCATCGGCGGATGGCTCTACAGCAAGGACAGCCTCACACTCCTCATCGTGCCAGACGGAGTGACGGGTATCATCAACGTGCCTTCGTATGTGAGGCATATCGGCAAGGAGGCCTTCGGCTTCAACAGCCACACCACCTCGGTCTCGCTGCCCGAGGGCTTGGAGAGTATCGGCGCTTTTGCTTTCAACTGCTGCGAATCCGTCAACAACATCGTCATTCCCTCCACCGTAACCAGCATTGGCATTTGTCCCTTCTCCTATTGCCCGCAGTTGACCAACCTCAGCATCGCCAATGGCAACACCCATTATGTGATGGACGGTCTGATGCTCTATAGCACTGGCTACGACACGCTGATTTCCTGCCACAAGTCGGATGCCACCGTGATTCTGCATCCCAATGTGAAAGTCGTTGGCGGCTTCGAGAATAATAGTTGGGTGAGAAACATCGATTTCCCCGCAGGTGTGGTGGAACTGAGCGACAATTGCTTCAACGGTTGCTTGCTGGTAACGATAACCCTTCCTGCCCACATGAAAAGGATTGGTGCTTTGGCCTTTGGCGATAACAAGAATCTCACCAGCATCACCTTGCCTCAGACCTTGCTGTCGATGGGCGAAGGTGCTTTCTCGTGGTGCGAGAAACTGACTTCTGTTGTCATTCCCGACTCGCTTAAGATTATTCCCAAAGAAGCCTTCAACTCTTGTCCTCGTCTGTCCTCTATCGCCTGGGGAAACGCTGTTGAGGAGATTGGTAATGCCTCTTTCTGGGCCATGGCCGCCACAGATCTCGTGCTGCCCAATACGCTGAAGAAGGTTGATGATTTTGCTTTTGCGGCTTGTTCAAACAATTTGCGGCATGTCACCTTCCTCGGGCAGACTGATACGATTGGCGAGGCTGTGTTCCGCCATGCCAATCTCAAATATTTGCGATTCAAGGCTGCCATACCCCCCGTCGTCACAGGCCTCGGTCCTCTTTCCGATATCGGACGCCTCAACAGCATCATAGTCCCTTGTGGCCATATCGACACCTACCTGGCTGACAGCTACTGGGGCCAATTTGCCGACAAACTCGTTGAGGATTGCAATCTGGGTGTTTCAGAAGTGGAAGTTGCTCGGATTGTGGCTTATCCCAACCCAACCACGGGCAAAGTCACCCTACAAGGCCTCGCCGAAGCGCCCCAGTCTATTGAGATCTCTGACATGAACGGCCACATAGCAGCCACCTTCCGCAACACCTCCACCATCGACATTTCCAACCTTCCCCCAGCCCCCTACATCGTCAAAACCCATCTTCTCAACGGCAAAGTGCATCACCTAAAACTTATCAAGCAGTAGCCAAAACAGTTTTAAAGACACTCATTTCTATATGGTTGGCCAAATCTTTAAAGTCAAAAATTATAAAAAAACTAATTTTATTGGACTATTTGTCGCTCTTTTTTTACGGCATGTAAAAAACAATGGTTCGGTAGAAAATAGTTAACAATTAGGCGGCAGGAGCCGCGATATTAAAGAGTTCTTTGACAATTTTGGCATTTATTGACTTGTTAGCTTAGCTGACGTTGCTCCTCCTCGGCAAAGCTCAAACAAGCTTGGTTTTGCTCTCGGTTTCCGCAACGTTAGCTTCGCTGACGTTGCCCCACCTCGGCAAAGCTCAAGCAAGCTTGGCTTTGCGCTCGGTTTCCGCAACGTTCGGACGGAAACCCGATATGACAAAAAATCGGTTCATGATATATGCATTGTATAACAGCGACTTAAGGTTTGCTATAGAGAAAGTGGGATAGTGCTCCTTGATGACGATCTTTGCCACATTGACGGCAGTTAGAGAGGCGTTGAAGGCGAAATCCAGTTTGGCAAAGTCCCTGGCCTGGCATTCGCAGAGCCCGGCAGACTGCTTTCCGTCGCGATAGCAAAACTCTATCTGGAAGCGCGTGCGGTAGTATTCCACGACATCCTTCGCACTCATATCTGTATCGGTGGAGAAATAGAGGATGTGTTTCCCATCCTTGGGTTGGAACACCACCAGCCTCACATTGCGCTTGAGGGACTTGGAATATACGATG
>JAZLLD010000021.1:0-11418 GCA_045597945.1 Bacteroidales bacterium | reverse complement strand
ACCAGAACGTCCGCATCTTCGACGCTGTCGGCCGTCTCGTTGCTCAGCGCCAGGCTAATGGCGAGGAAGTGACCTTCGCAGTTCAGCACACTGGTGTCTACCTCGTGCAGGTAGGCCGCCAGGCTGCTCGCCGCGTGGTTATCCGCTAATCACCCCGTGTGATACTCTAAGCAGGGCCTAGCCCCTGCCTCCACAATAGCCCCGAGATCATTCTCGGGGCTTTTTTTATATCCTCCAAACCGCAGCCATCGCCATCTCTTGCCGACGCCCTCGCCCACACTTTCCACCGCCCAAACCAACCCTAACCCCGTCCTTCCTCCGTTCCTTATCCTATATTTATTCTATATTTATACCTTATTTATTCTATATATAATAGGATAACTATAGTATAAATAAGGTATAACTATAGTATAAGTGGCGAAGTTAGAAATATTTTTCACACAAAAAAAGTGGCTGTTTGGCAAAAAAGTTGTATCTTTGCAGCCTGAAACAACACCCTGATACCATGGATAAAATCATCACATTCCTCAACGACTGCGTATGGAGCTGGCCTTTGGTAGGCCTCTGCCTCATTGGTGCGCTCTACTTTTCTTTCGGCACCCGCTTTGTGCAGGTGCGCCATTTCAAAGAGATGGTGAAACTGCTGTTCAAGAACGATAAGAGCAAGCGCGAGGGCATCTCCTCCTTCCAGGCCTTTGCCCTGGCCCTTTCCGGCCGCGTGGGCACGGGCAACATCGTGGGCGTGGCCATGGCCATCGGCTATGGCGGTCCCGGAGCCATCGTGTGGATGTGGATTATCGCCTTCCTGGGTGCTGGCACGGCCTTTGCCGAGGCCACCCTGGCTCAGATCTACAAGACCCGCCACGGCGACCAGCTGCGCGGCGGCCCTGCATACTACATCGAGAAGGGTCTTAACTGCCGCTGGCTGGCCATAGCCTTTGCCGTCATCACGGTGCTGGTCTGCTCCATGTGCCTGCCGCCAATCCATAGCAACAGCATAGCCATGTCGTTCTCCACCACCTTCCACATCGCTCCATGGATCATGGGCGTGGCTGTGGCCGGACTCATAGCCCTGGTGGTCATTGGCGGAGTGAAACGCATCAGCCGTGTGGCCGAGCTAGTCACCCCCTTCATGGCCATCGCCTATATCATCCTGGCCATCGTGGTGCTTGCCGTGAATTACCAGGCTGTGTCACAGGCCGTGAGCGATATGATTCGTGGTGCTTTCGGCTCTCACGAAGTGCTGGGCGGCATCATGGGCACCGCCATCGCCTGGGGCGTGAAACGAGGCATCTACAGCAACGAGGCCGGCCAGGGCACCGCTCCCATCGTGGCCGCAGCCGCCAAGGTCGACCATCCCGTGAAACAAGGCCTGGTGCAGAGTTTCTCGGTCTATGTCGACACCTTGCTGGTCTGCACCGCCACCGCCATCATGCTGCTGGCCACCCGCTGCTACAACGTGGTAGACCCAGACACGGGAGGCTACCTCATCGAGTCCAGCGTGGCCGAACTTGGCCAACCCGGAGTGGTCTACACCATCGCGGCCCTCGGCACCCTGCTGGGCCAAAGCTGGGGCGGCATCGTCATCAGCATCACTCTGTTCTTCTTTGCCTTCACCACCGTCATGGCCTACTACTATTATGCCGAGACCAACCTAGTTTATCTCTTCAGCAAGAACCATGCCGCCCATCCCCGCCGCGAGAAAGTGATTATCGGAGTGCTGCGCGTCGTCTTTGTCAGTGCCGTGCTCTTCGGCAGCCTCAAGGAAGCCGGCACCATCTGGAAACTTGGCGACATGGGCGTAGGCCTCATGGCATGGATCAACATCATCGTCATCCTGCTCCTCTCCCGCCAGTCCTTCCGCATCCTGAAAGACTACGAGCGCCAGAAGAAATCCGGCATCCGCAATCCCAAATTCAACCCCAAAGACCTAGGCATCAAGAATGCCGAGTTCTGGGAGGAAGAGTGAATTAAATGAAATTTTAGCAAAAGGGTAATAGTAAAAAATCACTGTTGTATTTTGTATTTAAATAGTACGAGAAACTACTCACTGTATTTCGCGCACAACTCAAACGAGTGATTTTTACAAATACAATACAATCTAATACCTAGAAAAGAATCTGATTCAGGTTGCCATCAAGAATTTTTCTTACAGTTGCATTTTAACCAAAATCTACTCCTATAAAAAGATTGAAATAACTTTCGCCTATTCAAGATTTTTTTCGTATCTTTGCATCCGATTTTAAATTGACAATATTTTAAACAAAAGTTGCATTTGTAGCTTGAATTCAGCAATTTTTGATGACACTAAATGATAATTCTATGATAAATAAAGTGCTATTTTCTAATTATAAGGCCTTTACCACCGATGAACATGGTGAGCTTAATTGCCTCGAGCTTCGCCCTATCACGCTGTTACTTGGAAAGAATAGTAGTGGTAAGAGTTCGCTCATTAAGTTACTTGAGATGATTAGTCGGTCATTTGATGGAGAACGAGCAAAATCCATTGAAAATAGCCCTGCTCTTTTTCATAACAAACAGGGTGGTACTCCCATCCATCTTGAATTAATAAATGAGGTGGACAAAGTAAACTTCACTGTTGAATATGTCCGTACAAACGGTCAGACAACCCCCATAACAATTAAAATTAATGAAATTGAGATATTGACGAAACCCAATTTAGAAATAGGGAACCCACCGTTGGCTCAGTTCGTGAAACAAACAAATTTTTCTATTGACTCTTTTCGATTCAGTATGCAGCATATTGGGCCATGGCGCAAAGGGTTAGTATCATCAATTTTTGACCCAAAGAAATGCGATGATGTTGATCCCGCATACATTGCACTTCTTGATTCGTACAAACAAAACACGGACTTGTACAAGAATGTACAGAAATGGATGGGCAGTGCTGAAATGGAAAATCAACCAATCCACATATCAAATGTGCCAGAGACGGAACTATATCGATTTGAAATTATTCGCAATGAAGTTAACATTGGAATAGACGATGTGGGAACAGGTGTATCTCAAGTGTTACCAATCATTGTTCAGTCATTTAATCCCAATGGAGCGGATGTTGTAGCAATTGAGCAGCCAGTCCTTCATCTCCATCCTGCAGTCCATGCTGCAGTGGCTCGTAGATTGGCCGAATCGGCCAAACAATTAAATCGATGTTATGTAATTGAATCCCATTCATTAAACTTTCTTCTGGGACTTCGGTTGGCCGTTGCAAGTCATAATGTAAACTTTACTCCCAACGATATTGTTATTTATTTTTTAGATACAAATAATAACAATTGTTCCCAATTAGTTAAGATAACCATAGATAACAATGGGCAACTTTCATATTGGCCGTATGGGGTCTTTGGGGAACATGCTGATTTGACTAGAGATTTAATAAAACAATCCCATAATTAGGTTTATTCATACTATGGTTATACAACTATCTGATAATTTTGTACATAACACTAACGAACAGTTTCTTTCAGACCTTGTGTATGAGATTGCCTTTCATCGACATACCCTTGATACGACTAATGCATCGTTTAATCATATTCACGATATTGTTAACAAACATGCATCCTCTTCTCAAAAGGAGTGTATCGATAATGCTGATTGTTTTTCCAAAAGTAAATTAGATGGGTATTTGAGCGGATTCATGACAACAATAAATGCTGATGATTTCCCTGAAGAACAATTATTGGCATTAGTGCAAAAAGAGCCCGTATTAGTTCTTGAGAATGGTTACGAAATGGATGTCTATTGTTCGATAATGAATGTGTATGCAAAAAATGGACCCAGAGAAATTCGATCAATAGCAGCACATTTATCAAAAATCTTTTCTACAGATAGCTATTTGAATGGTGGTGGTTATGCAGGAATCGTTCCAGAAATTGAGCATCGAGATAAGGGATCATATAAAGGAACTCTGATCTATAAATGTGTTCCTATTATTGATCGGGATACAAATAGTTTTAATAACATCCCCAATGATAAGAACATAGTTTTTCATTTTCTACAAGGTTCCACTGGTGAAATGACAAATGACGACATTTATTCTTTAAAGCAACAACGCTTCTATTGGCATCTTTGGGCATATCGAGAAATTGAGAATTATATTCCTAAACAAAAATTCAAAGACCATGGTTGTAACGTTGTAGTTTTATCCGATGACGTTGAGAACTATCACTATGAAAAAATCAAACACGACCCTAAAAAAACAGGACATGGTGCAAAAAAAATTGATTATGTGGGAGGATACTACAAATCTGAAATTGGGGAAATAGCTAAATCAATGACTTATCAAGATTGGGAATCTGCTGCGCCTAAATTTACAGTTGATGGCAAAGAAATGTCCGAAATAGAATTACTGTTACGAAAAATCGCAAAAATCGCCTAAAATGGAACGCCGTATCACACCTAAATCAGACCGAGAATATTTAAGAGAATTATTTAAGAAAACTCTTGATGGTACATATGCCATTCCTGTATTTCAACGTGACTACTGTTGGAAGAAAACACAGGTGGTGGCTCTTTTTGACAGTATCGTAATGGGATATCCCATAGGTTCTCTAACTTTTTGGGAATCAAATGAGGAAAAAACTTATAAGACTCGAGACCTACTAACCGACGAAATCAAGGACTCACCTAAACCACAATACTATATTCTTGACGGTAGACAAAGAATCACAACAATCTTTGGATGTTTGTCAAAAGAGCAGAATAAAAGAGAGGAATTTAGACTATTTTTCAACACGATAGATTGCACTTTTGAATACCTTAAAAACAAATACAATCCGCCAATTACTACAGTCCCTTTATGCACAATTTTTGATACGTTTGAGCTGTTAGACCGACTATCTCAAATCAAAGATGAGATTAAAGATAATAAGGAATTAGCCGACCAGTGTATTTCCAATGCACGCGAATTAAATGCGATACTTCAAGAATATGTAGTGACCGAAGTTGTGCTACAGCAATGTTCGTTAAGCCAAGCAACTGTGGTATTCGATCGAATCAATACTGAAGGAACCAAACTAGACGAAATCGACAAACTAAAGGCTAATCTTTACACGAAAGATTCTGGTGAAACGATTAACGATTATTTCGATGACATTAGAAAGTCATTGATTCCATATGGTTTTGAGAAGATTGACTCGGATTTACTTATTGATTGTTGCTACCGTTTTGTAGGATTGAAAGATTATGAAAACAATCTGAAACAGCTTGCAGATAAGCAAAAAGATTTTGATTTGGCAAAGACAGACATAAAAAAATGCATAGTTCAGACGGCAAAATTCCTTCATGATGATTGTGATGTAATATCCTATCAACTGCTACCCTATTCGCGACAATTTGTGACTCTTACTTGGTTTTTTAAAGACATTACCAATCCTACTACAGAGCATTTAAATGAATTGAAAAAATGGTTTTTCTATACTACTTGCAACCAATCTTTCCTCAACAGTTCTCTATCAAATGTACGTGCATTGATGAATGGAATGGCTAAATATACTGAATCGCAAAAGTATATAGAACCCAATTCAGATGTTGTGCCTATTGATTATCAAACAATAGAGATTGAGGATACTTTTTTCAATTTCAGATTTTCCAATAAATCTGCTCTGTCCAATCTACTTATGATTGAACAAATTCATGAATATAAAAAAAAGTCTTCAATACATGTTTCGGATTTAACATATTATGATCATGTACGGATTGGCAAACTCTCTGTTGGTTATCTACCTGTACTACATTCCTCCGACAAACATTTTCTTGAAAGCATCCGAACTAATCCTTCTGAACTTTGCGTGAGTGCTGATGTGTATGAGAAATATTGTCTTAGCCACAAAGCAATCCATGCACTTGTTGATAATAATTTTGAATCATTCAATGTCGAACGAAAACAGATCCTTAAGGAAATACTAACCAAAATGCTAATTGGAATGGGTATAGACGTAGATGTTCGTTGATTTATTAATATGTCTATCAAGCTTCTAACCGTTTCTATGGGTGTTAATAAGATTTGTACTACTTTGAAAATATTGCGTTGAATCGAATTTATAACCATGAGTGGCTGAAAGATGAATATGAACATTAATGCATTGGTAGCAAGAGAAAACTTGGAATAAAGCTAGACGGGCAACAAGAAAAGAAGAATAAATGGATAGGATAATTCATGCCTTAGTTCAAGTAACAAATGCAACAAGTGATAGTAATAATCAAGTAGTTCAGCAGACTATGAAGCAGGAAACTCTGCGCATATTCTTGACAGCGGTCCTACTGTTCGGCACGATTATGTTCTCATCGTGTGTGTCGGTGGAGATGGCGACGCAAACCGGTGACTCTTGGGACCGATTCAGTCCGCTAAGTGATACTATTACCTACGATGCAAACGGCATGCCAATTCGCCTTTGGAGTACGATTGATGAGCCCCACCATATACCAATCCTCTCTCCAATTTTCAGATTTGCCGCTCTGTTTTATGAGAATCAACAGTTAAGATATGTAGATAATCACTACTCCTATCACATCTCCATCGACTCTGACACTTGCGAGGCCGTTACCCTTGATTCCGTAACGGTACGAAACAGACGTGGCAAAGAGATTCCTTTCCACGTAGTGAACTGGGCTCCGCGAAATCTCTATGGCTCATTCGACACTATCGCTCCTAATGGCATGGATACCATTGCTCAGATTCCATGCACCATCAGCACAGGCACATTCAAGAATCTTGTGGTTAAGTCCCCGAATAGATATAAAGAAACTCTGATGCTCCGTATTTTCTTGGATAGGCATCGCTGGTGGATCAATACGCTCGACATCGACTTCTGCCTTTCGGTTCGTGGGGAGCAGAAGCACTACCAGACCAAACACAAAAAGAAGATGTACGTAGCCTTCGGTATTCCTCATTAAAGCTGAAAAATCCGATGCAACGAAATAGCCATACAATAATTCGGCATTGTTTGCGTTATGCAGAAAGATATTCCGCATCCTGAAAGCCTACAATGAAAAGTTGAATTTTAAGAGCCTACCTATAATCAATGAGTTCACCTTTGATAGAGTCTATACTGAATCTTTTTGCAACAGGGTACGAGAAGAAGTTTGCTAAGGCCAATAGAGATTGCAACCAGACGATTACATTCCGTCCCACAGGAGGTATTGTCTTTATTGCAGTATTCTTCGGTGCTTTTACTTTGTTTTTACTCTACACCTTGGTTTCGGGATTGTTTGGGGGAGATTTTGTTGTGCCTGAGGATATCGACGTAATCCTTATGCTCATTGTGTTTATAGCTTCTTTTGTGTTTTATATCATATCAGCCCTGCGCGACCTATCGTCTCGTGTGGTTTTGGATAAGGAGAAGTTGTTAGTTGTAGGGGCTTGGACTCCTTTGCAGAATCCCACGTTTATGGAAAAGGCCCTTTGGGAATTCAAGCATGCTTATCCTTATGGCGACCTCGAGGTAGAGCTTGCGTGGAAAGATATCAAATCGATTGATTATGCGTGGCGTGAGATCACTATCACCGATCGCATGGGAGAAGTGTTCAAATTTAATGTCAACAACTACAGCATCAAGATAGTCGGAACTATCAAGACCTATTGGACAAGATATGGCAAAGCCATCAAAAAACGATAATCGCTTTAATCTGTATTTATGCAAACGAATCAAAGGAATCTACCCTAAAACACTTTGTGTTGTGTTTTGATGTGATTAAGCGGCTTATTCTATCCATTGGGAGGTGCGATTAATATGCATATCATGCTACTCCATCTCCTCAACTAGATAATCGTAGATATAGGCGGGGGACTGAAGGTAGAGACCGGTGGCGGCGTTGTTGAGTTTTTGGAATATCTTTGAATTATATATGCGGGCAAAAGCTTCGGGTATGCCAATATGGTAGTCTTCAATAATGTAGCCTACTATTGTTTCTACGATGCAGTCGCATACAAAACGGAATTCTTGCGGAGTCATAACTTGTGAAGGTGTGATATTGCCAATGGGGTACAGAAGCAATACTGGTTGTTGAGATGTTTAAAGCGAAGTTCCGACACGAGGGTCTCTATTGTGATGAATCCTTCTAAATATCGGTTAATTTGAAATACGACACCGTCATCGGCAATCGGTCCAATGACAATATCGTAATTATGCGACATCAACGTCTGTCGATTTCTATTTTGAACTACAAACCTAGCCCATTCAACTGAGGGTGATTCAAATGAAAGGACAGCGATGTCTGGTGACAATAGCACCTCTTGGGCAAATTCATAACGTTGCACAACAGGGAATCCCTCTTCTGAAAACTCACACCTACGAATGGCCATATTCTGAGCCTGTGACTCTATATCGGTAAGGTAGAACCCTTGACCAAAGTCTTTGTGTGGACGGCACTTATCCAGGTCAATCTGCTGAAAATCGATATTTGTTCCATGATATAGTATCATCGCAATGTTCCTCCGTGGCGTTGGCAATAAATGGTGAGGTCGTCCAGTGTGTCTTCTAAGGGAAGGAGGTGCTCAGCCTCGTAGTGGCGATCAAGGAAATCTATGGCCGAATATTTGTAGAGATACTGGAATGCCAAATGGGGCGGCATTCCGAATCGGCGGCCAAACTCCACAATGCAGCAGTTTATGTACTTTACCTTCTCCATATTTTTTGATAACGAAAGACCCGCTCCAATATTGTGTGTAATTTTGAAAATATTTTCCCAAAGCACAATCCCACTTGCCGACTATACAATAAATTGCCGTACCTTCCGTTACATTGATAAACGCTATATGAAATTTTGGAATAAATTCTGGGGATTGATGATGCTTTGCGGCTGTTTTGCCGCCGGGGCACAGACCGTCTCGCCCCGCGATTTTGGCTGGGATTCGGCCACTTCCGACAGCGCTCGATACTGGGTGCTTTACAACACGCATGTGGCTGCAATTCAAAGCCACAGCACCGTCAGCTACGTGGGCATGGACACACTGGATATCGAAATCCCATCCAACGCACTGAGCATTCCTCTGGCCGACAGCAACAACTTCGCCGATGCCGTGTTCCGCGTCAAGAACACCCATCGCAACCTTTTTCTATTCAGCCGCATACGCGAGGCTCAGCCCATCGTCGTAGCCGACAATGAATTGCTATGCCAATGTATAGAAAACAAGGACTTCTCCCCTATCCCCGAGCTGCGCGAGGGCTACTATCTGCTGCACATCATCGACAGCAACGCCTGGGTGGGTCAACGAGCCAACCATGCCTACGGCCACTACCGCGAAGACCTGACATTCATATCCAACGGCCACGGTGCCGACCCCACCACAGCGCCTTACCTCTCCCACAACTCACAGCCCCGCTGCAAGATTGTCGGCTACGAAAATGACAAAGCCAAATTCTACTTCGGCCACATCACCCTCCTGCGCGACAGCCTTGCCACACACCGCACCTATCTGCTAGACATCCAATACCTTGTGTCGCCCAAAATCAGCCACGTCAGCGTCGTCACCCCCGCCAGCACGCTGGTGGACGACTGCATCATGCGCGTCTACCATTGCTACATGCCCTATTTCGACACCATCCGCATCCAGGGTTCCTATTCCCGCACCAACCACTCGGGCTACGGCATACTGATGAACAACTGCTTCCACTCGCAGTTCCACCACCTCTACGCCCGCACTCCCTGGGGCGTGTTCGGCACCAATAATATGAACAACGTGGTGTTTCGCGACTGCGACTTCGACCGCTTCGACATCCACTGCTATGGCCGCGACATCTCCTTCTACAACTGCCGCCAGCAGGACAGCTACAACCAATATTCCTCCACCTTCGGCATCATCAGCCACCAAGACTGCCATTTCTCCAACTTCACTCCCGTGCTGATAGAGAGCTCCTACAATGCCTTCAACCACTTTGAGCTGCGGCTGGAAGGCTGCACCTGGCACCTCACCCCCGAGCGCAACTACCTGATGGATGCCGGCCCGCAAGTCAGAGCCAAGCCCATCCGCCAGGAGCTGGAAGCCTACTGCCTGCCCTCGGTGCGGATTGAGAACAGCACCATCACCGCCGACAAGCGGGTGCGTCAAATGCACCTCTTCCATTTCAGCGGCCAACCCGCCCGGCAGCCCGTCCAGTCCACCGACTATATCGACCTCGACAAAATTTCCTGCCCCAAAAATCTCAAAATCGAACTCACCCAACGAAAATACAAAAACATTGCATTTCAAGAAGATATCCAATTCACCATATCACGTTCCGACCCTAAAAGTTCAAAAAGTGAAAAAATAATCGTACCTTTGCAAAAATTTTGAACAAATAAAGAATACTAATTGAATAAAGAATCAATAACAAACTACGCCATGAAAAAGATAGTTTTTGTACTGGCCATCATGCTGGCCACCATCAGCACCAAGGCAGAAAACATCCTTTACTTCACCTACGGTCAGGCCGCCCGCACGGTCTCGATGCTCAACAACGAGGACGAGATTATGATTTACTGCGGCTATGAGGACGAGCTGCCCACCTACTGCCTGGTCAACGAGGTATGGGCCGAGCAGATCAGCTCCTCATTCTTCGAAATCTGGCTTTACGGCTGGGATGCCTACACCGGCGACGAGATCTACATGCCCATCGACCTCGAGTGCATCTACCTGGTCAACCGCGGCCATATCTACAGCGCCGCCCAGGCTCTCCGCTTCCGCACCCATCATCCGCGCCCCACTTTCACCTGGGCCATGCCTCCCTACCACCACTTCACCCGCTACCCCCGTCCCGTGACCTACTACTACACTTACCACTACGATATCCACCGTCCCGGCTGGCACTACTGCAACTACGGCCACATGCACTACCATCCCTACTACCGCCGCTATCCCAGCCATCCCGCTCCCATGCACACGCATCCCTTCCATCCCGGCAAGGAACGCCCCGGCTACACCGAGCACCCCCACGGCGGCTACACGCCCACCAACCTGCCCCTCGTAGGCAACATCACCACCTCGCGCTCGCAGATCCAGGTGCAGAACAACCCCACCGGCCGTGAAGGCAGCCGCATCACCAGCAACCGTGGCGACAACACCATCACCACTACCGACCGCCGCTCCGGCACCCGCACCACCTCGGCAGCTCCCGACCGCAACGATATCTCCAGCGGCCGCACGCTCAACAACTCTCGTAGCAACGCTGTCAGCACCGATAACGGCCGTGGCAACACCACTTCTCGTGGCAACGTCAGCTCCACCGAGACCTCTCGCGGCAACACTGCCAGCACCGATAACGGCCGTAGCAACACCACTTCTCGCGGCAATGTCAGCTCCACCGAGACCTCTCGCGGCAATGCCGCCAGCACCGATAACGGCCGTGGCAACACCACTTCCACTCCCTCCCGCAGCAATGCCAGCACCACTTCCTCCAACTCCCGCGTGAGCAGCTCGCC
>JAZLLD010000020.1:0-32076 GCA_045597945.1 Bacteroidales bacterium | reverse complement strand
CACCGTTCACCACCATGCCCACCACGCCGTCGGCACTCGCCGCAACGCTCCCAAGGGCTCCATTGGCAAACGTTATTTTTACATTTGGTCTTTCCATTTTTGATTCTCTATTTTGGATTCAATAAACAAGGGGCACTTCTGTCTCTCACTCATCCGTACCCCTCTCTTTTCTTTGCTCCGAATAACTATTTATCCGAGCATCTGATTCTATCTTTGCCGCCGGGGATTGATGGCGGCACCCGGTTATTCGTCTTCGCCAGCGTTATCACCGCCGCCAGCGTTATCACTGCCGCCAGCGTTATCACTGCTTGCCAGACCGCTCACCAGCGCTCCGATGGCCTCGTTCTTTAACGGCAGACAGATGAAGTAGTGTCTCAGGTTGTACAGCCAACGCTGGTATGTAGGCTCTGGCTCGCCAATGTAGGCCTTTGTTTCGCCTGTTGCCTTCATCATTCTTGGTGCATAGAAGGCCACGCTTGCCATCTGCATCGCCTCGGTAGCTGTCGCATTCCATGCTTCTTTGGACTTGGTCGCAACAGTGTACAGCGGGCAATCTACATACTCGTAAATCTCGAAACCGTACTGGTTGCTGATGGCTCCCGTCGTATGGTTGTTGTAGCGCTGCGCGAAAGTGGCATCCTGTGCCAGCAGGTCGGCCACATGGTCTGGATTCAGCACCAATACGCGCCCCTGCTGAGGAACCTTCTGCTTGTCAAAGGCACTCTTCAGTGCAATGAGGTCTTGCACGGTCAGACGCTTTCTGCCTTCCACAGTCTCACCCGTTGTCACCAGCACTGGGTGCTTGGCACCATGGCTGGCGGGGGCAAGGGCGTGCAGTGCTTTCTTGATCTTATTTTCATCTACTACCTGACGGTGGCGCTCAATGACGGTGGACATCTTGTCGTAGCTCAGTCCGCGTGCCTCGTCGTCAGTAATCGGAGTCGCTTTGGTTTGGTATTTGTCAAGACCGATGGCTTTGTCTGCGTCTGTAATAGATACAATGTCGATGGGGTAGGTGGTATTGTTGATCAGCACGTCAGGGTCTCCCCCCAAGTCAACAAAGTGGATAGTGTTGTTTTGGGCCACCTGGCTGTCAAAGCTTCGGATGCGGCCCAGCCATCCGATACTCTCCAGCGAGTTGCGGAATGCCTTGATGGTCTCACCGGTCCACAACTCCTGATAGAGTCCAGCGCGCAATGCGCCTTCCGGCATAAACAGAGGCGACACAGCGGCCACACCGTTCAGAGTTACGGCACCCACCCAAGGGGCCACACCAACGCAGTCGGCCACAAAGCCGCCCGCCATGCAGTTCATCATGATTGCGCCCAGCGTCAGGGCGATGCTCAAAATATGTTTCATCTTGTTTGAGGTTTTGATTATTAATCGTTCATTTCAGGGCTCACGCCATACTCGGCCTTGTACAACTTGCTGTACTCTGCTGGCTGCTCCTTGCGAAGTTTCTCTATATCAGACACAGGAACCTCGCTCAGTTTCTTGTAGCCATTGCCGCCGGGAAGGGCCGTCTGGTGGATTACATCTGTCGGGCGAACAGTGCCGCCCATCAATTTCAGGGTCTCCGTCAGGCTATCCAGTCCGACTTTCTTGCCCAGCTCCACAAAGTGCTGCTTCTTGTCGGCTGTAATCCTGCCGTCGTTCACGGCCTGGTCAACGGCAAGCTCGATGTTCTTCTCACCAGCTGCCTCCTTCTCGGCCTTCAGGTTTTTGTTCTCACTTTGCAGCCCGCCGATGGAGGCCACAATCTGCTCTTGGGTCGCATCCTCAGGCAGGCCCAATTTCAATGCAATTTCTTTAAGTGGCATAATACTACTTTTATTGGGTTGAACTTCTGTATTTGTTGTCCCGGCAAGCAGAGCTGCCAAGGTCTTTGTTATTTCGCTCTCCTGTTTCATGTCCACAAGTTTGTCGTCCCGGTACAACGCCAGGGCGTCGTCGTTGGCTCCGATGTCCACAATCGACACCTCCACCAGTTTGCTCCGTGTTACTGTGGAATAACGCTGCCCCTCCACAATATGTTCCGGGGCGTTGCTTTCTTCCAAAACTGCCAACCCAGCACTGGCCATCTTCAAAATGCCCTGCTCCCATTTGTCGGCAATTCTCTTTGCGAAGGGGTCGCTCATATCGAATACGGGTGTTCCTATTAGTTTGTCCCCCTCCACTCTCAGGTTCTCCATTCGTCCGATTGGCAGAACCTCATCTACGGTGCCACGCATCGGTCGGTTGTGCATCCACAACAACACCGGGTTCTTTCTGTACTGTTCTGCGTCTATCCCTTCGGTCAAGACTCGGAATCCGTAGCAGTTCAGTCGGCTTGTGCTTATGATTACTTCCTTTGCCATGTCGCTTGAAATTTTTTGCAAAATTACTACTCCAACACCGAACAAAGCACGAAAAGTCCAACCCTTCGCACAATTGTACGAACCATTACAACTTTGCACCCTCTCTTCCCCGAAGAGTGGGTACTTTTGCAAAAAATTCTAACATTATGGACGTTCCAGTAAAGAAAACTCAAAGCAAAAAAACAGTCCGCAAAGGACAGCTTAACACCGAGCGAGAACTCGCCAAGTTCTATTTTTTCAATGGCGAGACCCAAAAGGCTATTGCCGAAAAATTAGGAGTCTCCGCTCAAACCGTCAACCGTTGGGCTAAGGACGACAACTGGGAGAGCCTTCGCGCTGCTAAGACCATCACGCGCCCCGAAATTGTCAATAATATGCTTCAACAGCTCAACCAACGTATTGTCAATGGATACCTCAACGCCGACGAGGCTGCCAAGATGGCCAAGGCCATCAAGTCTCTCGATGGCGAAACAAACATCATCACCGTCATCGAGGTATTCACCGCCTACAACAAGTGGCTCATCTCTCGGATGCAGTTCGACGAAGATCTTACCCCAGAACTGGTCAAGGCCATGAACCGTTACCAAGACCTCTACATCGCCGAAAATCTCAACGCAACAAAAGTGGTCGGTAAATAGCCATGCCTGATGTAACTAAATCTGAGGCCTATAAGGAATGGCTCCGCCTGCGCGATACCATCCAAAACTACACCGCCGTCAATGAAGATGAAACTAAAGCGGTGCAGACGAAACGTATTGCGCGGGTGCGTAAGGACTACAACTATTTTGTTCAATACTATTTTCCGCACTATTGTACCAATCAGGCAACAGGGGAGGCCGTACCATGCGCCAAATTTCACATCAAGGCAGCCAACGATGTCCTTGCCAATCGCACCGGCAAGTTTGTCTTCCAGTGGGCCCGTGGCCACGCCAAGTCCACCCACATGGACATCTTTATGCCTATGTGGCTTAAATGCCAGACAGATGACACTCGCGCACGCCAAATCAACACTTTTGTCCTTGTCGGCAAAAGCGAAGATGACGCAGAACGGCTGTTGGCAGACATCCAGGCCGAGCTTCAGTTCAACAAACGCTACATCCACGACTTCGGCAAACAGGTCAACTCTAACAATTGGAGCGCTGGGGAGTTCTCTACCCGAGATGGCGTCTCCTTCCATGCTCTTGGTCGTGGTCAGTCCCCTCGTGGCCTACGCGACCGCCAGAACCGTCCAGACTATATCGTAATCGACGACCTCGACGATGACGAACTTTGCAATAACGAGAGCCGTGTGCACCGCCTCACTGATTGGGTCACTTCCGCCCTCTTCGGCTGTTTTGGAGCCGCCGGTGGCCGCCTAATTATGGTCGGCAACCTCATCAGCAAAAACTCTGTCCTCGCAAACGTCTGTAAGATAAAATCGGTTCACGTTAGCAAAGTTAATGTCATCGACCAGAACGGCAACCCTTCGTGGCCTGAATATTGGAAGCCAGATGCTATCAAGGATATGCGCGACTTCATGGGCTACCGTGCCTTCCAGCGCGAGTACATGAACAACCCCATCACTGAGGGCTCAGTGTTCAAAGCAAACTGGATCCGATGGAAGAAGCCTCTGCCACTGACCAAGTACACTGACCTCATCCTTTACGTTGACCCATCGTTTAAGCCCACGACAAAAAACGATTTCAAGGCCGCCAAACTCTGGGGCAAGACTAAAGAAGGTGAACTGCATTTGCTCCGCTGTTTTTGCCGTCAGTGTACTGTTGCCGAGATGGTTCGCTGGCTCTACGACCTCTATGAGGAACTTCAGCAATCTGGAGTTCAGGCTCTATTCTACATGGAGGCCAACTTTGTTCAAGACATCATTCTTGACGAATTCAAGCGCGAGGGTATCATCAGAGGCTACCAACTGCCTATCATACCAGACAAACGGAAAAAACCGGACAAATACCAACGTATCGAGGCTGTTTCCCCCCTTTGGGAACGCGGTCTTGTGTTCTATAACGCCGACTTCAGGGAAGACCCTGATTTCATTGCTGGCCTTGACCAGACGCTGGCCTTTGAAAAGGGCACCACCATACACGACGACTCCCCCGATGCCGACGAGGGGGCCATCTATATGTTGCAGAAGCGTACCCGTGTGGACGACTTCCAACCACGTATCGGCAGAACCACCAACAGCAAATATATCTGGTAATATGACCTTCCTCTCCACCGACGATTTCAAGACCGTCTGCGACCCGCAGACCCTCACAGTGATCAACCAGGACGACACTTCCAACCTTGACCGTGCAGAACGCTACGCCATAGAGGAGGTTTCGTCTTATTTGCGTACCCGCTATGATGTGGGGGCGGCTTTCTCCAAGTCAGGCACCCAGCGCAACGCATCCCTCGTTATGGTTGTCGCCGATGTGGCTCTCTACCACCTCGTATCCTGGCTTCCGAAACGTATCGGCTTCGAAATCCGTGAAACCCGCTACAATCAGGCCATCGCCTGGCTAAAAGACGTCCAGTCTGGCAAGGCCACTCCTGACCTGCCCACTCCTACCGACCCCACCACCGGGCAGGAAACCTCTCAGCCTGTCCGCTATGGTGGATGGAGCAAGTCCGACTATCAGTATTAAATCCTGTTTAATCATCATTTATATGGCTATTAAAGATTTTATTTCACGTTTTACAAAGCAGCAGCCCACCGAACTCAAACAGCCTACGCCGCAGCAACGCCGTATGGTCATTGACCTCTTCCAGCAGACTGAACGCCTCACTCAGAAAGATGTCGCCAACTGGCGTATGGCTTGGCAACGCGCCATCGATGTTGAGAACCCGAAGCGCCTCATGCTTTACAATGTCTATACCGATGTAGAGATTGACCCGCACCTTACTGGCTGCATTGCCCAACGCAAAGGCTTTGCCACAAAACGTGCGTTCCGTCTCGTTGACAAAAACGGAAAAGAAAATCTCGACATCACAAAGTTATTTGAGCAGGAATGGTTCGACGACTTCTGCTCAATGGTACTCGACAGCCGCTTCTATGGGCACTCCCTTATGCAGTTCGGCGGTACCATATCGGTGGATGGCACCATGCGTTTCGACAGCATCGAACTTGTCCCCCGCCAACATGTGGTTCCTGAATACGGCTCCATCATCCGAGACCAGAACGACGATGCACGCAATGGCATTTCTTATCGCCAAGGAAAACTCGCTGATTGGGTCATTGAATCCGGCAAGTCCCACGACCTTGGCCTGCTTCTCAAATGTTCTACCAACGCTCTCTCCAAAAAGAATATGCTTGCTTTCTGGGACGGCTTCGGAGAAATTTTCGGGATGCCTATTCGCATCGCCAAGACCACCTCGCAGAACCAGAAGGACATCGATCGTGTCGAAGACATGCTCCGATCCATGGGTGCCGCCTTCTGGGGCGTCTTCCAAGAGGGTACCGAGATTGACATCAAAGAAAGTTCTCGCGGTGATGCCTACAATGTCTATGACCGCCGCATTGACCGTGCTAACTCCGAAATGTCAAAGTGCATACTCAATCAGACTATGACCATTGACAGCGGTTCCTCGCTCTCCCAATCTGAAGTCCACCTCGATGTGCTGGAGAATGTAATCAGTGCGGACGAGAAGTTCTTGTGCAACATGGTCAACAACCGCCTCATTCCTTTCATGGCCCGCCACGGCTTCCCCGTCGAGGGCTACCGTTTTGTGTGGGACGACACTCCGACCTACACCCCGGAACAAATCCGCCAGACGGAGCAGATGCTGCTCAACGGCGGCTACGAAATTGACCCGCAGTATTTCATCGACAAATACTCAATCCCAATCATCGGCAAATCCGAACCAAATTCTGACCGTTTTTTCGAGTAGGGGCGGTTCGACCGCCCGCTCCCAACTATAGAGGCTTTCACAAGGCACTTGCTGACCTCTACAGCGAACCCCAGTTGCTCACCTTCGCAAACAGGCATATCCCGGACTTTTCTGATGACATCTGGAACCGTTTGGTGCAACACATCTATGTCGCCCGTGGTTTCAACCCTGAAATGTTAGCGGATGCCGATATTTATGCAGCTATTCAAGAAACATGCCGTATATTGTCCGAGGGTGTCAATGGAGCCATCAAGCGCGATGTCCCGCAGGAGCTCATCGACCACCTGCACGATAGTACATTCCTCTTTTCCGGCTTCAAGACCTACCACGAAGCCCGCGAAGTCTCTGCCAGGCTGCTTGACACCGAGACAGGAACCTTCAAGTCTTTCGACAAGTTCTTTGAAGAGGTCCGCTCTATCCACCAGCGCTACAACCAAAACTATCTCCGAGCAGAATATAACTTCGCCGTCCAATCTACCCAAATGGCTGTCCGATGGCATGAGTTTGAACAGGACGGTGACCGCTACCTTCTACAATACAGAACAGCTAACGATGGCCTTGTGAGACCAGAACACCAAGCACTACACAATACTACCCTCCCCATCGGCGACCCGTTCTGGAACGACTACACACCACCCCTCGGCTGGAACTGCCGTTGCACAGTGGTCCAGGTTCGCCGTGGCAAGTATCCCGAAAGCGACAGCGCCGCCGCCATCCGCACCGGGGAGGAGGCTACAGCCAAACCCAAACAGCAGATTTTCCGTTTCAACCCTGGCAAAACTCTGACCGTATTTCCTCCTAAGCATCCATATTATAAAGCACCGGAAGGTGTTTCCACGATTATCACTGCCGACATAGAGCAGAAGCGCATTGATAGCATGGTGAGCAAAATGCCGTCCAACCTCACAGATGAAGAAAAACAAGCCATTGCAAAACACAACATTGAACTCGAAAAGAAACTCGGCATATCCAAAGGGGAGAGAATGACTATTGATGAAGCCGACAAACAGTCGGCAAATCCGAATTATGGTAAGAGCCACTTTGACGATAATTGTCAAACTTGCTCTCCTGCTTATATGTTACGTCTGCATGGATTCAATGTTACGGCAAAAGCATGTCTTCCCGGGTCAAAGTCTGACTATTTGAGTAAAGGCCGTAGCTGGGAGGTCTGGAAAGACATTGATGGCACTCCAGCAAAACATATTAGCGTAAATGATTGGATGGCCTCAAAAGGGTACAAACAAATGTCCCCAAAACGATACAAGGAATTCTATGAAGAGAATTGTATGGAGGTCGGGGTGTACCAGACCTCAATAAAATGGAAAGGGCGTGGTGGCCATGCCACTATACTCCAACGCCTTGAAGATGGTTCGCTCTTATATATAGAACCACAGATTGACAATAGCAGCAACCGCTCTATTGACTATCTTTGTAACAATGGAAAAACTTCTGGGCTTACCGATAATAGGGGTGTAATGAGAATCGACAACAAACTATTCAACACCGACTTCATCGACATCTTTAACAAATGAATTGCATATTTCCAAACCGCCGAAACCACCAATCTCCGATACGGTATTATCGCTATTTAGGAGATATACGACAGGCAACCCAATTTCGAGGTCATCCCTCTCAAAGCCGTATGTATAAGCTTTCCTCCCTTGGTATTCGCCAAGGTATTCTATGTGCCCCGCATAGTCTTTACACCAGTGAGCCATAGCTTTTTGTATGGGTTTAGGTATGCTCATAATTAAATGCAAAGTTACAACTATTTTTCCAATTGACAAATTTTTTTTATAATGTCCGATGTAAAAAGCCTTTGGCAACTACTGCTTCACGACATCCAAGTAGAACTTACAGAGGAATTCGACCGCAATTTTGAGCGGAAGGCATTCTTCGACCGCCCTTGGCGCCCTCGACGCAGCGAGCGTTCTGGGCGTGGCTCCCTGCTGGATGTTACAGGCAAGCTGCGCCGCTCGATCCTGCCCGAGGAAAACCCCACCAACGGAACAGTAACATGGACTTCCTCGGAACCATACGCCGACATCCAGAACAACGGCGGTACCATCACCGTCACCAAAGCAATGAAGGCCCACGCCTGGAAAGAATACTACAAACTCGTCCCACATATCCAGTACACAAGAAGTGGGGCACTCTCTCACCGCAAGCAGAACCTCGCCATAGCTGCCGAGGCCGAAATGTGGAAAGCCATCGCCCTGATGAAACCTGGTTCCAAAATCGAAATACCCCAACGTCAGTTCATCGGCGACCACCCACAAGTAAGGGAATCCATCGCCAAGGTCTTTTCTGACAATGCCGATGAACTCGCCAACACAGTTTCCGAAATCCTTAAAAAGCATATAAAATGAGAAAAATAATCTATCAGACCATCAAAAACGCCCTCCTCTCTATCCTCGACAGGAACCAACAGCCTATCATCAACCATGTCAGCCTTTGGAATAACCAGTTGCTTTATGCAGAAGAGGAACAACCGTTCAACACCCCGGCGGTCTTTATCGAGTTCCGCGACATCCCGTGGAACATCCTTCCCCATGGACGCCGCGAGGCTTTGGTTACTATCAACCTCCATGTGGTTACAGACTCGCGCCTGGGTCGATGGGCCGAGGCTGTGGAGGTGTTCGACCTCCTTGACCAAATCAACGCCGCTCTGAACGGATTGGCCTATTCCGACGAATATGGGAATGCGATGGACGCTCTCACTTGCACGATGTCATCCACCGACAGCAGCTTTGATGAGCTCCAAGACAACATTGAAACTTACACTGCCCACATCACGGACACATCGGCCATGCACCGCTATACCATTAGAGCAACACCCCCTACACTCGGAATTACGGCCTCTGTCGCGCCATTGGGGGACGAAGCTGACAATTCCCCTATGGTTCCAGAATAAAGCAAGCGGAGCGGCCTAAAAGCCGCCCCGCTTGCTGTTCTGTTGCTCTCCCTGTCAGAACAACTTCATCTGATTGGGATCTTCCCATTTGCCGTGGGCCTTTTCCTCTTTCTCCAAATCTTCTTTCAAATGTGGCATGGCAATTACAGTTTGGTTTACTTCTCGGGGGCGCAAATCCAAACGATGAGGTAGATCCAGAATCCTACGCTGCCGCAGATGAGGGCTATGAGGAACAGGATTCGCACGATGGTGGGGTCAATGCCGAAGAATTCGGCCAAGCCACTGCAAACGCCGGCAATCTTTTTGTCGCTGGCTTTGCGGTATAATTTCTTGATATTATTGTCTTCCATAACGTTGTGTTTTATTGTTCTTGGCTATTAGAGCAGGCCACGGTCGCGGAGCAGAGGTGTTACACTGGGCTCCTGGCCACGGAACTGACGATAAAGGTCCATGGGTTCTACTGTGTTGCCGCTCTCAAGCAGGTGGCGGAACTTCTTGGCCAGCTCGGGGTTGAAGAGGTCGCCGCTCTCAACGAAGGCAGCAAAGGCATCGTGGTCAAGCACGGCGGTCCAGGTGTAGCTATAGTAGCCAGCATCGTAACCGGTGGTGAAGATGTGTTTGAAGTAGGTGCTCTTGTAGCGGCTGATGATTTCGGGGATGAGGCCGATACCCTTCAGATAGTTGTCTTCGAACACGTTGACATCAATGGGCTGCTTTTCGGTGAGGGAGTAGTAGTGGATGTCGAGCAGTGATGCTGCAAGGAGCTCGGTGTTGATGAAGCCCTGGCCATAGGTGGCGGCTGCTTCGAGTTTGGCAATCAGAGCGTCGGGGATAACTTCGCCAGTCTTGTAGTGTTTTGCGAAGGTCTTGCGGTACTGGCTGTTGCGGCACCAGTTCTCCATAATCTGGCTGGGCAGCTCAACGAAGTCGCGGGGCACGTTGGTGCCGGCGATAGAACCATAGGTGCAGTTGCTGAGGAGACCGTGGAGGGCATGGCCGAACTCGTGGAAGAGGGTCTCGCTCTCATCGGCGGTGAGCAGAGAAGGACGGTCGCCGCTAGGCTTGGTGAAGTTGCAGCAAACCATGATGATGGGAATCTGGTTGTTGCCGTTGATGTCGCGATGCTGGCCGCGGATCTCGGTCATCCATGCGCCAGAAGCCTTGCTCTCGCGGGGGAACCACTCGGTGTAGAGGATACCGATGGTCTTGCCGTTCTCTTTCACCTCATAAGGGGTGACGAGGCCGGGGTGGTAGTTGGGCAGGCTCTGATTCTCCTCAAAGGTGAGGCCGTAGAGCTTGGTAGCCAGGTCAAAAGCACCCTGGCGGACATTGTCGAGAGAGAAGTACTGGCGAACCTCTTCTTCATCGAGGTCATATTTCTCCTTGCGGAGTTTCTCGCTGTAGTAGCGCCAGTCGTAGGGCTCAATCTTGGCACCGGCACCCAGGTCGGCAAGAATCATCTTCTGGTAATCAGCGCATTCCTCTTTAGCCTTCTTGATGGCGGGAGTCCAAATCTGCATCAGCAGGGCATTGACAGCCTCGGGAGTCTTGGCCAGGCAGTCATCAAGCACATAGTCGGCATGGGATTTAAAACCAAGAATTTGAGCGCGTTCGATGCGAGCGTTGACGATAGAGTCGATGAGGGCGGCATTGTCAAATTCGCCACCGTTGCAGCGAGTGCTGTAGGCTTCCCACATCTGCTTGCGCAGGTCGCGGTCGGAGCAGTTCTGCATGAAGGGTTCCCAGCTGGGCATCTGCAGATTGAAGACATATTTGCCCTTGGTGTCGGCATTCTCGTCGCCGAGTTCCTTGGCTGCAGCCAACTGGCCTTCGGTCAGGCCGATAGAAGTAGCTTTGGCCTCGTCAAGCACGAGTTTGTAGGCATTGGTGGCCTTGAGTACATTCTGTTCGAAACGGTTGGTGAGGGAGGCAATCTGCTCATTGAGCTGGCGGAAGCGATCCTGCTGAGCCTCAGGCACATTGGCACCACCGCGCACGAAATCGTTGTAGGTCTTCTCCACGAGGCGGAGCTGCTCGGGAGTGAGGTTCAAAGACTCGCGCTGGTCGTAGACCTTCTTGATGCGGGCAAAGAGTTTGGCATTGAGCGAGATATTGTCGCCATGAGCCGAGAGCAAGGGAATAATCTGAGCCTCGATTTCATCGGTCTCATCGGTGCGTTCCACACTGCTGAGGTTGAAGAAAACGCCGCTGACCTTGTCGAGGAGTTCGCCGCTGTATTCAAATGCAGCGATGGTGTTCTCAAAGGTGGGTTCTTCGGTGTTGTTGACGATGGCGTCGATAGCCTCCATCTGTTGTTTCATGCCTTCTTCAAAGGCGGGCATGTAGTGCTCGGGTTTGATTTTGGCGAAATCGGGGATCTCGTAGGGAGTGCCCCATTCGGAAAGGAAAGGATTGTCCATGTTTTTCTTGCAGCCGGTGGCCAGCAGCGTCATGGCTGCAAAGCTGAGGGCTAATAATTTAGTACTTTTTGTCATATTGTTATTTTTTTGTTGTCGGGAGGGGAGGTGGAGTGATTAAGTTAATGGAGTTATTGCGCAAACTAATAATTATTAATTATTCATTATTCATTATTAATTAAATTAATACTCCTTTCCGCAGATGGCTTTGATGATGCTTTCGGCATTGCTTTCGCCCAGTTTCTTGGCCTGGATGATGTTATTCTCATCAAGGAGGTAGATTTGGGGGGTGGAGATGATGTCGTAGACATCGTGCCAATCAACATTGGCCTCGCCGCCGTCCAGGCTGAGCCATGCGGGGTGGTTCATGTTGTGTTTCTTCATGAATTCCTTCCACTCCTTGCGGGTCTTATCGTCGGGCTCGGAGAGGATGGTGAAGGCTGTGAGGTCGTACTCATCGCGGTATTTCTCAAACACTTGGTACACTGCGGGGATGATGTGCTGGCAGTGGCCGCAGCTGGGCGACCAGAAGATGAGGAGTTTCCATTTGCCAGGCATGGCATGGAGGGAGTGGGGCACATGGTTGGTGTCGAAAAGAATCAGCTCGGGGGCTTCCTTGCCCACCAGCAGGCGTTCCCATTTGGCGGCGCGGGTGCTCTCCTTCTCAATAGAACTGGGCGTCGACCAATAGTTGTCCTCGGTGGCGAAATACTTCTTCACCATGTGGACGTAGATTTCGTCGTAGACCATTACGTTGCTTTGCAAATATTTCTGTGTCAGGTAGATGACAAGAAATTGGAACACTTCGGGTGAGACCTTGGCGCGTTCGACCACGGGGTCGATGCGACTGATGATTTCCTCTGGGGACGCATATTTCAAGATATTATCAAAATAGTTCGTAAGGCGCTCATAGAAAACCTTCTTAGGGGTGTTGAGCACGCAGCTTTCCTCTAGGGGCATGTTGTCGAAATAATGCTCCAGGTAATAGTCGCGGCGCTGGTAGTCGTTCAGGGTGTCGCCCTTGTCGTTGGTGAGAGGGGGATAGACCTCTTTGGTGATGTTCATCATCTTGGCGAGGAACATCTCGGGATGGTTGTCGCAATAGGCGTGGCGGATGCTGTCGAGGCGGGCGAACTGCACATCGCAGTAGGCGTGGAACTCGGCTGAGTCGAGCTGCATCTGCTTGCGTGCGAGGTCCATGTTGATGATACCTTGCTCATGGTGGAAGTTGAAAAAGAATGTGTTCTGCGCACTACCTTTGACCTTCATGTTGGTGGTCCAGTCTTCCTCCTGGGTTTCAAAATCAAAGAAAGGTTTTTCCTTATAGACCACAAATTCAACATAGTTGCCCTTGCTGTTGGCAAAGAAGAACAAGCCTTCGGGGAGCTTCTTGGTGGTGCTGGAGAATACAAAGCGGCCTTTCTTGTCAATCCAGGCCGTGTCCACCACGCGGTTGCCCTTGCCGTGATAGTAGCCTAGGAGCATCATCGTGTCTTTGCCTTGGTTGATCTTGAGCGTAATCTCGTAGTTGGGCTTTTTCTTGGCAAAGGCGGTGGGGGCCAACATCAGTGCCAGCAGAAGCAATACCAGTGATTTCGAAAACTTACAATTCATAAATAATATATTATTTATGCTAATAACGATTTTTTAGTATTTCTAGTATGTAGAATAGTATTTTTTATGTTCTCCCGCCCTAGTCCCCTTCGTTTTACCTTATTTATACCTTAGTTATCCTATATTTATACTATATATAATAGGATAAATAAGGTATAAATATAGAATAAATATAGGATAAGGAACGGGCTTACTACGGGCTTACTGCTGCGGCAGAGGGCTCGGATGGAGGGTTAGCGGCTGAGGAAGCGGTAGAGTATCTCTATAGGGTGCACGGCGTGGATGCCCGTGCCGTCGAGTATCTGCTGGCGGCAGCTGGTGCCGGGGGCGGCAACCAGTGTGGGACGCTCTGCTGTGGCGGAATCCATGGCTTTGCGCACGGTGGGGAAGAGGAGCATTTCGCCTATGGCCAGGGATGTCTTGTAGTGCTCTTTCTCGTAGCCAAACGAACCTGCCATTCCGCAGCAACTGCTTGGTATTACATGCAGTTGGCATCCTTTGAGCAGGCGCAGCATGGCGGCGGTCTTCTCTATGCCGACCAGCGATTTCTGGTGGCAGTGGCCGTGAAGCCAGATCTCGACTGCGGTGTCTTGGAATTGCTCGGCGGTGATGTTTCCGCGGGCCACTTCGCGCATGATGAATTCGTCGTAGAGTAGGCAGTTTTTGGCCAGGTTGGCGGCATCGCTCTGGAGACTTTCGTCCACGAGGTCGGGGTATTCGTCGCGGAAGGAGAGGATGCAGCTGGGCTCTATGCCCACCAGCGGAGTCTCGTCGGTGATGAGGTGGTGGAGGCGCTTGACGTTGGTGTTGGCATAGCGCGAGGCCAGGTGCAGACAACCTTTGGAAATGGCTGCGCGTCCGCTCTCTACAGTGTTGGGAATGATGACTTTATAGCCAAGGGAGGTGAGAAGTTTTGCAAAGGTCAGGCCCAGCTCGGCTTCTTGCAGATTGGTGAATTCGTCGGCAAAGAGGTAAACGCGTTTGGCATCTTTTGCCACACGGTTTTTGCGCAGATAACTTTTAACTTGCTGGCGCATGGTGCGCGAGGAGAGTTTGGGAATGCCGCGCTCGGGGGCAAAGGACACGATGCGCTTGATGATGGATGATGTAAAGCGCTGGGTGGCAAAGAAATTGTAGATGGGCAGGACCAGTCGGCCGAGTCGTTCGACTGCGGCCATGCGTGCCACCATCCAGCTGCGGAATGGGGTGCCGTGGCGGTCGTAGAGCATTTGCAGCACCTGGGCGCGGATTTTGGTCATGTCCACGTTGGAGGGGCATTCGCCCTTGCAGCCCTTGCATGCCAGGCAGCTGTAGAGCATCTCTTCCAGCAATTCCTCCTCTTTGTGTCCCTGGCCGATGGTGGGGTCGAGGCCGCGGGTGAGGATTTCGCGCAGCACGTTGGCACGGGCGCGGGTGGTCATGAGCTCGTCGTGCGACACCTTGAAGGCGGGGCACATGGTGCCGCCAATGTTGTTGCTTTTGCGGCAGTCTCCGGCACCGTTGCACTGCTCAATGAGGCACATGAGGTCGGTGTCGGAACACTTATAGTGTTGATTTACATCGTATCGCAAGGATTCGTCCATGGGCGGGGCGTCGACAATCTTGTTCATATTGAAGAGACCGTCGGGGTCCCAGCACTGCTTTACTTGGCGCATGAGCTGGTAGACTTCCTCGCCATACATGAGTGGTATGAATTCGCCACGCAGGCGGCCATCGCCGTGTTCGCCGCTGAGGCTGCCATGGTGTTTCTTGACTAAAAGGGCCGACTCGCGGGCCACTTGGCGGAAGCGCTGGCGGTCGACTGGGTCTTTGACATTGAGAATGGGGCGGAGGTGGAGTTCGCCGGTGCTGATATGGCCGTAATAGACGCAACTCATGTTGAGGCGTTTCATCATCTGTTGAAACTCAGCTAGATAGTCGGGCAGGCGCTCCGGAGAGACGGCTGTGTCTTCAATGACACCGATAGGCTTGTTGTCGCCTTTGACACCGGTGAGTACGCCCAGACCTGCTTTGCGCAAAGCCCAGACACGGCTGATGTCTCCGCCATAGACACGGCTGCAATGGTAAGCCAGACCTTGCTGAAGGAGCTCTTTCTCCATGGCATCGGCTTTGGCGTCCATATCGGGGCCGTTGAATTCGGCAATGATGAGGGCGGCAGGCTCGCCTTGGATGAAGAACCGGTTGCGGTCCTGGGTGCGGTTGTTGCGGCAGAGTTCAAGGATTTTTCCGTCCATAAGTTCCACGGCTACAGGCTGGTGGCGCAATGCCACGAGGTTGGCTAGGTAGCTCTTGGGCAGCGAGTCGCAGTGGGCGCAGAGCACCATCTGTTCTTTGGGCGGCAATGGGTCGAGGGAGACCTTGATGGCGGTGACAAAGCAGAGTGTGCCTTCGCTGCCACAGATGAGTTTGGCCAGGTCGATGGATTGGCCTTGGATGGCTTCGTCGATGGCATAGCCGCAGCTTCGGCGCTGGAGCGATGCATCGGGAAAGTTATCGCTGATCAGCTTGCGGATGTCGGCATCGGCCTGCCATCCTTTCAGCTGGCTGAGGATTTTTTCAAACAAAGGGCTGCCGGTGGTGTCGGCAGTGGAGAAATGGCTTCCGTCGGCAAGAACGCCCTGGAGCTCAAGCACATGGTGACGGGTGCTGCCATAGACGAGAGAGTGGGTGCCGCACGAGTTGTTGCCCACCATGCCGCCAATGCAGCAGCGGTTGGAGGTGGATGTCTCGGGGCTGAAGAAGAGTCCGTAGGGTTTGAGGAAGAGGTTTAATTCATCGCGAACTACGCCTGGTTCGACCCAGACCCAGCGTTCTTCTTTGTTGAATTTCAGAATATGATTGAAATAGCGGCTGATGTCGACAACTATTCCGTTTCCAACCACTTGGCCTGCAATGCTGGTACCTCCGGCGCGGGGGATGAGGTAGGTGTTGCGGCGCCGTGCTTCGTCAAGGAGTTCTATGATTTCTTGTTCGTTCTTGGGGTAGGCCACGCCTTGTGGCATCTCGCGATAGGCGGAAGCGTCGGTGGCATAGGCAATGCGGTGGAGTGGGTCGGTAAATAGTTGCATATAGGTAATTTAGCCTAGATAGTCGATGATGGTTTGGAGGATTTTTTCGGCGGCATGGGCGTCACCAAAAAGGTGGGGGAAGCTGACTGGATGGTCAACCAACTGGCGGTAGGCCTGCACGATGAGCTGGTAGTCGGCATCGGCAATGATGCCAGCGCCATGGTTTACAATCTCGACCCATTCGGTCTCGGGGCGCAGGATGACGCAGGGTTTGGCAAAGAAGAAAGCCTCTTTCTGAACGCCGCCGCTGTCGGTCATGACAATACGTGCGTTCTGCTCCAACATGTTGATTTCGAAGAAGGAAGCAGGGGGTATGATGCGGATGGGTGAGGATGGCTGGAGGAATGCTGAGTGCTGATTCTCAAGTATCTTCTTGGTGCGCGGATGCAGGGGCAGGATGACTGGAATGTTGTCGTGCTGCGCAATGTCGGCCAGTGCTTGGAGAATGGCGCTGAGGCGCTCAGGAGAGTCGGTGTTGTTATCTCGGTGGACGGTTGCGAGGATGTAGCCATCGGGTTGAAGTCCAAGGTCTTGGATGATGGTGCAGCGTTCGCGGGCCAGGGTGGCAAAATAGATGCTGTTGTCGTACATGACATCGCCACAATTGCACACGCGGCGGTGACCGCCATTCTTAAAGGTGGCCGGGCTGTCCATGAAACCTTCACGGCGCAGGTTGTCTACGGCGGTCTGGGTAGGGGCGAAGCAGATGCTGGAGAGTTGGTCGCAGACGATGCGGTTCACTTCCTCGGGCATGGCCATGTTGAATGACCGCAGACCCGCTTCGATATGAAACACAGGCACATGGATTTTGGAAGCTGCTACACCGCCGGCCATGGTAGAGTTGGTGTCGCCGTAGAGGATGATGCCATCAAAATGTTCCGACATGAGGGTTTGTTCAATGCCGGCAATCATCTTGGCGGTCTGTTCGCCATGGCGGCCGGAACCGACACCGAGGTTGAAGTCGGGCTGCGGTATGCCGAGTTCGTCAAAGAAGACTTGCGACATGTTGGTGTCGTAATGTTGGCCGGTGTGGAGAATCTTTTCTTCAATCTTGTTGGCGAATTCATTCTTGACAGCGCGGCTGATGGCGGCGGCTTTGATAATCTGAGGGCGTGCCCCAATGATGGTGAGCAGTTTCATGATGAAAAGGCCTGGTTATATATTATTGATTCTATTTATAAATTCTTTAGATAGAGTGGTATAGTTGAGGTGGCTTTGGGCATAGTCATGACCGAGCTGCCCCATGGCATCGCGCTTTTCGCTGCTGAGGACGGTAAGTTGTAGGATGGCTTCTGCCACTTGTTTTGGCTTTTCGGCTTCGACTTGAATGCCGCAGCCAACACGTTCAATGAGGCTGCCGGGCTCATCGACTGAGAAGATGATTGGGCGTGAGGCCATCATATAGTCGGTGATTTTGTTGAAGGAAGTGCCGTATTGATGCAGAATGCTGTGGACACCACCTGCATAGCAGATATCGAATTGTTGGAGAAGACTGGGAATAAGGGTCTTGTCGAGCGATGGAAGGAAGTGGACATTGGTGAGTTGCATCTGTTCGGCCATCTGTATAAGCTCTTCTTTTTGAGGACCTTGGCCGACAAGAACGTAGGCGATGTCGTTGCGTTCGGCCAGTATGTGGGCAGCTTTGAGCAGGATGTCCATGGCTGTGGACTGGGTGTGCCCCCCCGCAAAACCAACGATGGTTTTGCCTTCGCTATGAAGTTTGGCTAATAGGTCGGCATGGGGATGTGGAAGGGTTGTGTTGTCAGTCTGTTGCCATTCTTCTTGCAGATAACCATTTGGAATACAGCAGAAACGGGATTTGTCCAGTCCATGGCGTTCCATGTGGGGAAAGGTCTTGTCGGGAATAGAGACGACAAGGTCGGAATGCTTATAGGCATAGTTCTCACCACGTTGCAGAAGCCAGATGAAAGGGTGCCATGGCGAATAGCCGCCGATAATCATGGGCGACAGTGGCCAAAGGTCGTGGACTTCGTAGACCAGCTTGGCCTTGCAGCGGCGAGCAATATGGCGGCAAGGGTATAGGTCGAAAGTGTATACAGATGAGGCGATTACCACGTCGGGCTTGGTTTGTTCCAATTGGAGTTTGTTGCGGTAGACTTGCGCTACAAATTCAAACATGGAGAGCACTCGGCCAAGACCGTTGCCTTCGTATTGGCGTGTGGGAAGCCAGATGTAGTTGATGCCATCGATGTTTTCGCACCCTGCTGCAGGCTGGTGGTGGCGGAGGTGGGAAAAGGTGGCACCAACGATGGTGACTTGATGACCCATGCGCGCCCACTCTCGCCCCATGTAGTAGGAACGGTATTCCATTCCATATTGCGGAGCACCGGCATAGTGGCTAATCATCAAGATGTTCATCGTAGTTATTATATATTAATACAATATTATATTATAAGCTAGAGATAAGGGCTTCGGCAACTTGACGCACTTCCTCGCGAGTGAGGTAGGGGTGCATGGGCAGCGAAAGAACGCACTGAGACAAGCGCTGTGCGTTGGGTGTGAGTGCATAGCTGTGTACTTCCTTGAAGGCAGTTTGCTGGCTCATGGGTTTGGGATAGTATACCATGGAGGGAATGCCTTTGGCCTTGAGTTTGGCCTGAAGGGCTTCGCGGTTGAAGGTGCCGTTGCCTGAAGGAACGCTCAGCTGGATGGTGTATTGTGCCCAAGAACTGGTGTAGCCTTCTGGAATATAGGGAGTTGTGATTTGGATTTCTTTTTTGATGAACTTGGTCATGCTGTTGATGAGCAGGGTGTAGTACTCGGCTAACTTATTGACGTCAGTCAGTTCATGCTCCTTGAATGCTTTGAATTTTACTCGCAGGATGGCGGCCTGCAGGGTGTCGAGGCGGGAGTTGAGACCAATGCGGACATTGTCGTATTTGAAACTGCCCTTGCCGTGGACACGGTAGGATTCGATGAGTGCGGCCCACTCGTCGTTGTTGGTGAAGACTGCACCGCCGTCGCCATAACAGCCTAAGGGTTTGGCAGGGAAAAATGAAGTTGTGGAGATGTCGCCGAAGCTGCAGGCCCGGTGGATTTCAAAACCATCGCCATCGGGTTTGGGCATGCGGATGCTGCCGCCAAAGCCTTGAGCGCCATCTTCAATAACGTACATGCCTTCGCGTTTGGCAACGGCACGGATTTCTTCAAAATTGGCTGGCAGACCAAACAAGTCGACAGCGATGATGGCTTTAGGACGTAAGTCCATGTGATCCAATACAGAACGCACGGCGTCGTTCAGGCTGCGGGCATCCATGTTGAAGGTGCGGGGGTCGACATCCACGAACACGGGGGTGGCACCTTCGAGAGACACTACTTCGGCAGAAGAAAAGAATGTGAAGTCGGGAACAAACACGGCGTCGCCTTTACCAATGCCTAACGCTTTCAATGCCAGGGTGAGCGCATCGGTTCCGTTGGCGCAAGAAAGACAATGCTTTACGCCCACATATTCGGCCAATTCGTGCTCTAATTCTTTTACAGGTTGTCCCATGATATAGGCACCGGAGGTGGCCACGTCAACCATAGCTTGGTCAATGTCGGTCTTCAAAACTTGATATTGCTTCTGTAGGTCTCTGAATTGCATGGTGTTATTGTTTTTAATTACTCGTTGTTAGAAGTGATTTGTATAGGTCTAAAAGAATTTTTTCCTGGGTTGCCCAATTGTAGACTTGCTCCACGGCACGACGACCATTCTCTCCCATCTCGTGGGCAATTTGGGGATTGTCGGTCAGATAGTTAATGGCATCGGCAATGGCTTGGGTATCATGCGGATTGATGCAGATGCCACAATGATACTTGTCTACAATCTCCTGCCAAAGTTCGAAATCGGTGGCTATGAAAGGTATGCCGGCCATCATGTATTCAAACATCTTGAGCACGCCCAATGTGCCTTTGTGGTAGCCTACGTTGGGCGAATAGTCGAGCAGCACGAGTCCGATATCTGAACGTTGGTAGATGGTTCCGACCTCTTCTGGAGGGAGAACGCCCAGGTATTCAACACGTTGCCATCCGTCTAACTGTTGGAGGCGATGGAAATAGTCGTTGATGAAAACTCGGCCCGCCAAGAGGTATTTAGCCTTGGTTTGCGACAAGCAGTTGATGATGTTCTCATGCATGTATCGCTCAGCAATCTCACCGGCAAAGCAGACGTATTTTTCATCTTTATTGTGTTCTATCCGTGGCAAAGATTTGTAGTCGGGATAGTTGGTGACCATCACTGTGTTGGGATTGATGGCGGTCAGTCGGTCCAAGATAGTGGGGGTGACTGTCACCAAGGCATCGTAGCGCGAGAGCCGCATGCGTTCTATCATGGCATAGATTTTGGACAGCGGTTTTCGGCTCCAGCGTGGCAGATATTCTTTGGTTAATATCTGCATGGGCACATCCTCGTGCGAGTCGAAAATGACTTTCTTGCCGTGGCGCTTGATGCGCAATCCGACGGAAATGAGTTCGGGATCGTGGAAATGGTAGATGTCGGCATTGACGGACAATGCTTTGTCTACTACTTTGTTAAGGTGCATCTGGCGGCGAAGTCGGCCGGCAGGAAGTTCCACGCCGATGCGGTGGACGCCGTCAATTACAGCGTCGGCCACATTGGGCGCAATGAGAAACACCTCATAATGCCGAGCCAACGACACGCACTCTTTGTGGAAGATGCGCACATCGTTGGCCGGATGAACACTGGTGACGTGGCAGATGCGGGTCATCGTGTATTAATATTTCATGTCTGCCCAACCGAAGGGGTGTGCCGACAAAGGAAGTTTGGCAAGGGGATGGTAGTCGCCTTGCAGTCCGATGGGGGTTGCATGGCGGATGTCGCTGACAATCTGGATGCAGTTGCGTGCCTCGCTGATGCGGAAGCCTCGGCCGGCTAAAATCTCCTGATAGCTTTTGGTGTGCAGTTCGGTGAAGCCCTGGCTGAACTCAAACTCATCGCCATCAATCATGATGGTACGATAGGTGCGCTTCTCGCCTTGCACGGCATTCTCGGGCAGACAGTCGGCATTGATACTGAGGAAGTAACGCACGCGGGCTTGCTTCAGTTCCAGAAAACCGGCCACGCGGTCGTGAGCCATGACGTGGACGATATTCTTCTGCACAGGTCCGAAAATCCACTGCAGCATGTCGTAGAAATGTACACCGATGTTGGTGGCAATGCCGCCGCTCTTGTGCACATCGCCCTTCCAAGACGAATAATACCATTTGCCGCGCGAGGTGATGTAGGTGAGGTCGACATCGTAGACCTTGTCCTTAGGGCCTTCTTCCACCTTCTTTTTCAGCGCCACGATAGAGTCGTGCAGACGCAGTTGGAGAATGGTGTAGGCTTCGTGGCCGGTCTCCTTCTCCATCTCAACAAGATTATCGATGTTATAGGGATTGAGTACCAGCGGTTTCTCGCAAATTACATTGCAGCCCAGGCGCAGACCATAGCGGATAAAAGCATCGTGGGTATAGTTGGGGGTGCAGATAGAAACCCAGTTGAGCGGGTTGTCGGTGTGCTGCTGTTTGGAGCAGAAACGGTCGAATTGTTCTTGCTCGGTGAAAAATGAGCAGTCGGGGAAGAAACTGTCGAGGCGGCCTACGCTGTCAAACTTGT
The DNA here is from genome assembly GCA_045597945.1 of Bacteroidales bacterium. Taxonomy (GTDB): domain Bacteria; phylum Bacteroidota; class Bacteroidia; order Bacteroidales; family P3; genus Colimorpha. The sequence goes on along the minus strand of JAZLLD010000020.1, from coordinate 10,225 downwards.
CGTAGGCGGCAACCAGGGTATTCTGAGTGTCGGCAATGGCCTTGAGGTGGCGGGGTGCGATATATCCGGCAGCGCCGATGAGTGCGAAATTTGCCATAATGAGTTGAGTTTGTTTCTGTGAGTGAATGGATTAGAGTCTACCGTCAACGATTTCGCGAGGCATGATGGCCTTCACGTCAAAAATCACATGGTTGGGCTCGAGCATCTGGTCAAAGTTGATTTCCATGTCGCGGAATTCGCGGTGGGCAACGGCAACGATAGCTGCGTGGAACTTGTCTTTGGGGAGTTCGTTCACGATGTCAATGCCGTATTCGTGTTTCACCTTCTCAGGCGATGCCCAGGGGTCGTAGACGGTGATGTCGGCATTGTATTCCTCAAGGGCATGATAGATGTCGATAACGCGGGTGTTGCGCACATCGGGACAGTTTTCCTTGAAGGTGAATCCCATGATAATGATTTTAGAACCAAGTACCTGGATGCCTTTCTTGAGCATCAGCTTGATGGTCTGGTTGGCAACGTAGGCTCCCATACCGTCGTTCATGCGGCGACCGGCGAGGATAATCTCAGGGTTGTAGCCGAGGCGCTGAGCGCATTGTGCCAAATAGTAGGGGTCGACAGAGATGCAGTGGCCACCTACGAGGCCGGGGTTCATCTTGATGAAGTTCCACTTGGTGCCGGCAGCTTCCAACACATCGTTGGTGTCGATACCCATGAGGGTGAATATCTTAGAGAGTTCGTTGACAAAAGCAATGTTGATGTCGCGCTGGCTGTTTTCGATAACTTTGGCAGCCTCGGCCACTTTGATGCTGGCAGCCTTGTGGGTGCCGGCGGTGAGGACGGAATCGTAGACTTTGTCAATCAGTTCGGCAATTTCGGGAGTGGAACCGGATGTAATCTTCTTGATCTTCTCAACAGTGTGAACTTTATCGCCGGGGTTGATACGCTCGGGGCTGTAGCCTGCAAAGAAGTCAACATTGAACTTCAGACCAGATACTTTCTCTACAACCGGGAGGCATTCGTCCTCGGTGACACCGGGATAAACAGTTGACTCGTAGACCACGATGTCGCCTTTGTTAATCACTTTACCCACAACTTCGCTAGCGCCGTAGAGCGGTGTGAGGTCGGGGTTGTTGTTGATATCGACTGGGGTGGGAACTGCAACAACATAGAAATTGCAGTTGCGGATGTCTTCAATATTGGCTGAGCAAACAAAACCGTGGTTCTTGATTGCATCCTGAAGTAGTTCATCTGAGACTTCCAGCGTGCCGTCGTGTCCGGCCATCAGCGCATCAACGCGGGCTTTATTCATATCGTATCCCACGGTGGGATATTTAGTGGAAAAAAGGCGGGCTAAAGGAAGTCCCACATAGCCTAAACCAATAACAGCAATACGGATGTCTTTCATAATAATAAACAATTATTTTGTTTTACTACTTTTAAATCAAATAAATACAAATATTTTATCGCAAATTGTGCGACTATCTTCAGATGCAAAGATACAATTTTTTTTTTAATTATATGGATTAAATTTATATTTAATCTTTTTTTTATGTTGTATATGTTGTTTTTTTGCGACAGTTTTTGTGGCTTTTCCAATCGCATTCTGCCTTGAGAGCGCCCAGTGTAAACCCGATGAAGGCCCGCTGAAGACCCGCTCGGCGAGAGGGCAGCGGAAGCGGTTGCAGATGGTCTACTTTGGTTCAGTTGCCTGGGATGACTTTTGAAGGTCGAGTAGCAGAATTGCGTACCACCAAAAGATGAACATCAAGCCCATCTGCCGGGCAAAGGATCCCTCAAAGGCTATGCACCCGGCATACACTAAGCTGAAGAGGACAAATGGGAGGTTTCTTGGCCGATGGGTGAAGGCTGCGATGAAGGGCAACAGCATGAATGCCAGCATCACGGCCAACCCGATAAGTCCTGTGGCAAGAGCGGTCTCAAGATATTGGTTGTGAGTGTTGTATTGTTCGTGAAGAAAGCCTTCGGCAAAATTGTGCTCAACATATTTTTCGTGTAGCAAATCCCAGTATCCGTCGCAGCCGTGGCCAATGATTTCATGCCCATCCAGCACTTCCAAACCGCATTTCCAAAGCATCTGTCTGCTGTCGCCCTGTTGGCCGGAAGCTATCTTCTGAGCCGAATAGATGATTCGCCAATATAGCCTTGGGGCAGCCAGATAGGATATGCCGATCATCAGTCCTAAAGCTATGACCATCAGCCCTGTGGCTGCCCATTGTTTCTTGACAAAAGCCAGGTGTACCAGGCATGCCAAGGCCAATAGTGCCAGCACAACCAGACCTGAGCGAGAACCCATGATTACCATGTAGATGGCAAGTGTCATCATGTCAGCAATCACAATCCAGCGAGTCCTTCTCCAATTGGCGGATTTCCAGTGCTTTGACAGTTGTGTGTAGAGCAGTGCAATGGCGGCTATCAAATACATGGCCAGATAGTTGTGGTGCAGAGGATCGAAATGAAAGTCAATCAATTCGTTGAATGGAACACCTTGAAAGTGGCGTGCTACGGCATTTATGGCCATCACAACGAACCTCATGGTCAGCGTTCCGGACAAAAGATAAATTAGCGCAGCTCGGTGGTTCGCTTTAAGGTAGCTCATGTCGCTGATGAGGAATACAATAGGAAGTAGCAAGAGCGGAAGCATAGTGATAATGGTGGTCGACCATGCTTCTTGAGGGTTGTTGCTGTAGATGGTACTGGCCATATAGCAGCCGTAGAACAGCATAATGAGCAATAGGCTGAGTTTTGTTGTGCGGTTGATTGCTGGATTGCCAATTCGGTGTGTTGCCACTACTTTGACGATGGTTGAAAGCACTAGCGCCATCAGTCCCCAAACACCGAAATACCAGTCAATCGGTACAGATAATGTGATGAACATCATGATGATATATTCAATGCTCTGATGCCATTTCAATCCAAAAAAGAGTTGAGTTAGTTGTTTCATCTTTTAATTTATTATTTTGCAAAGGTACGATTTTTTTTCCAATTAACTCCATGTGGCTTGGTAGAAAGTTTCACTTTTTCTTTTTTTATGATATGAAAAATCGGTGTAACCATTTTTTTTCGTATCTTTGCAACTCATTTCTTTTTTGAGAGATATAAATAATTGATTGAGAATCATAATGAGTAGTACGATTATATCTATCTTGATTTTGGCCGTTTTGGAAGTAATCTATTTTCTCGTGGCCAAACATTTTCATATTGTAGACCGACCCAATGAGCGCAGTTCTCATACTCGCGTCACGCTTCTGGGTGCGGGTGTGATTTTTTATTTTGCAGTTCTGGTTTATTCTCTTTTCCATCAAGTTGCGTTTCCTCGCTTTCTAATAGGTGCCACGCTGTTGGCCGTTGTCAGTTATGTAGATGATTTACGACAGTTGCCCAGTTCGATACGTTTTCTCACCCAATTGGTGGCAATCGTTGTAGCTTTTTATTTTTCAATCTGTTCGCTGCAAGTATGGCAGATGATACTTGTCGTGGTGTTCTTTGCCGGAGTGCTGAATGTGTACAATTTCATGGATGGCATCAATGGCATGTTGGCAGCTTATTCTTTGGTGGTTGTCGGCACATTTGGTTTCATCGATTTGTTTGTTGTTCCATTTGTCGACTTCGGTTTTATTGCCATCATTCTTGCCGCCATTCTGATTTTTGGCTTCTTCAACTTTCGCACAAAGGCACGTTGCTTTTCTGGCGATGTGGGAAGTATTGTGATGGGCTTCATTGTGTTATTCTTGCTTGTCAAATATGATGAGGCCATTCCGGATAATGGTGAGAATGTGAGTTTCCTGTGTTTTATTATCGTGTTTCTTGCCGATGGTGTCCTCACCATTGCCAAACGATTCTTGAATGGTCGCAACATCTTGGAAGCCCATCGCGAACACATGTACGAGACCCTAGTCAACGACCTTCATGTACCTCACCTGCGCACTTCTGCCTCGTATGCCTTGCTTCAGTTGGTTATCAATATTGGGTATCTGTTGGTTACAGACAAGAATCTCTACACCTTCCTTGTGGCTTTTGTTATGGTAATTTGCTACGACCTGTTCTTCTTGTATTGCAATCAGAAAAAAACAAAAGTCAGCGAGTGACCGCTGACTTTCGTTTGCAAAGGATATTGTTGCTGTCTTATTTGTCTAACTGGCAGTAAATGCTGTTGTTACTCTTGAACTCAGGCACGATTTCCTTCATCTTGGCAACCAACTTCATATCGTCGAGTGTAGGCATGATTTTCCACAACTCGTTGTATGCTCGGTCGATATCTTCCAAGGCATATTTTCGTACTTCGGCACGCATAATCTTGGGATGATGTGTCTCGATGTTATTCTCTTTGGTGGTCAGGAGCTCCTCGTAGAGTTTCTCTCCCGGACGCAGGCCAATCTCTTTAATCTCAATATTCTTCAGTCCAGACAGTTGGATCATCTTTGTGGCCAGGTCGTAAATTTTGACGGGTTCGCCCATGTCGAAGACAAAGATGTTGCCACCTTCGCCCATGGCTCCGGCTTCCAGCACCAGGTTGCATGCCTCTGGAATGGTCATGAAATAACGAATGATTCTCTTGTCGGTGACAGTAAGAGGACCACCGGCTGCAAGCTGCTTCTTAAATAGCGGAATGACGCTGCCGTTGGAACCGAGTACATTGCCGAAACGTGTGGTGACGAACTGAGTCTTCTCGGTGCTGCGGCTCTGGATGTAAATCTCTGCCATACGTTTTGTTGCGCCCATCACATTGGTGGGGTTCACGGCTTTGTCGGTAGAAATCATCACAAACTTTTCGGCACCATATTCCAATGCCAGGTCGGCAACGATTTTTGTTCCGAAAACGTTTACAAACAAGGCTTCGTATACATTTTCCTCCATGAAGGGAACATGCTTGTATGCTGCGGCATGGTAGATGATTTGCGGTCTGTGAGTGCTGAAGACTTCCTCCATACGCAGACTGTCTTTCACATTGGTGATGATGAATTCCATGCGGTCGACATGCTGCTTGTAGGGTTCATTGTTCTTCAACTCAAACTGGAGGTCGTACATTGGCGATTCGGCCTGGTCAAGCATGATAATCTTTTTAGGCTGATACTGAATCAGCTGGCGGCAAATCTCACTGCCAATAGAACCAGCGGCACCAGTAACCATGACCACCTTGCCAAATACCTCTCGGGCAATATTGTTGTTGTCCAATTTGATACTTTCGCGTTGTAGCAAATCCTCAATCTTAATATCCTGCACCTGGTTGACATTGAATGAGTTGTTGATCCAGTTGCTGATGTGGGGCACGGCCTTCACGGTCAGACCAAACTCAAGAGCCTCGTTGGTGATTCTCTTTTTGGCGTCAATAGAGATGTCGGCAATAGCGATAATCAAGGTTTCGACTTTATGCTTTTGTAAGAATCCTTTGTTGAAGACTTTTTCGCGAGCATATACGTGGATGCCTTGGAATGCGGTGTCTTCCTTCTCTTTAGCATCGTCAATGATTCCGACTACCTTGTAGTTTGTTTCTTTGTCGTGGTTGAGGGCGTTGATCAGAATCTCGGCTGCTGCGCCGGCGCCGTAAAGAATAATATTCTTAGTTGGACGAGGCTCAAGTACATAGTCGCTGTAGATGCGCTGGCCCATAAGGCGGACAGTCAGCATGATAACAATTTGCAAGGTGAAGGTGGTCAGAATTTCGCTATATGCGGGAGAAAATCGCTCTACTAAGATGGAGTGGTCGACGTTGATGAAGTTGAAAAAAATCAAAATACCAGCAGCCAGCATGTTTGATATCAATACCTTGTATACGTCATGCATGCCAGAGTGGCGAATGATTCCGCGGTGGGTTCCGACAATGAGATAGCAACCAGTTGCCAGAAGGCTGAAGTAGATGGCTTTTATTATCAGAGGATGCCAGTCTGTAATGTGTGCATATCTGAGGCGGAAAAGGTCGGTGACTGCAAATGCGCAAAGCAGGGTAAAAATATCAACTATTAAGATAGCCCATCTGGGAATGGGTTTGTTGGCGTATCTAGATAGAATACAATGAAATAAATTTCTTATCATAAGCCATAACTATTTTTATTCAACCTTAGTTTTAATTTGCAAAATTACGATTTTTTTTCCATATATTAACAAAAAAAAATGAGCCATTATCAAAAGAATAATAGCTCATTTTTTAATTAGTTATTTTTCAGTCAAATATCTGACGCGATAGGTTATCGGCCCCTTTGAAGACAATTCCTTTCATGCCAAGGGCGCAAGCACTGGCCACATTGCCTGGATTATCGTCCACAAAATAGCATTCCTCTGCCACCAAGCCATATCGGCTGAGCAAAAGTTGGAAAATCCGTGGGTCCGGTTTTACCATGCCAAGGTCGCCAGATACCAAATAGTTGTCAATCTGTTGCAGTATCTCAAATTTCTTGCGTGCCTGTGGAAATGTCTCCATCGACCAGTTGGTCAAACCGTAGATGTTGAAGTCCGAGTCTGCTTTCAGTCTCTTCAACAAATCCATCATGCCGGGCATTTCGCCCGGAAGCGACTCTTCCCACTTGGAATAGTACATGGCTATGGCCTCGGCATAATCGGGGTGCTTAGCCTGATATTCTGCAATCACCTCTGCCTGAGGCTCTCCCGCATCAATGCGGTTGCGGAAGTCGGCATCGCAGATCTCGTTCCAAAAGTAGGCAAATTTCTGTTTATCGCCACCAAAATAGGGCAGAAACACCCTTTCTGGCTCCCAGCGCACCAACACATTGCCAAAATCAAAGATAATGTTCACAGGTTTAGCGGTTTGCGTACATATCCTCGTAATACTTCATGTAGTCGCCGCTGGTCACGTTGTCCATCCATTCTTGGTTGTCCAAGTACCATTTTACGGTCAGTTCAATGCCCTCTTCAAACTGCAGCGAGGGTTCCCAGCCCAGTTCTTTCTGCAGTTTGGTGCTGTCGATGGCATAGCGCATATCGTGTCCGGCACGGTCGGTTACAAATGTAATCAAGTCTTCGTCAGCACCTTCCGGGCGTCCCAGCAGGCGGTCGACAGTGCGTATGAGGGTATGAATGATATCAATATTTTTCCATTCGTTGAACCCGCCGATGTTGTAGGTCTCGGCGATTTTGCCATTGTGGAAAATGGTGTCGATGGCTCTGGCGTGGTCAACCACATACAGCCAGTCGCGCACATTCTCGCCTTTGCCATACACGGGCAAAGGTTTGCGATGGCGGATGTTGTTGATAAACAACGGAATCAGTTTCTCCGGGAACTGATAGGGTCCATAGTTGTTGGAGCAGTTGGTCACAACTGTTGGCATGCCATAAGTGTCGTGGAATGCGCGAACAAAGTGGTCGCTGCTGGCCTTGGCTGCGCTATAGGGGCTATGAGGCTGGTATTTAAGGTCTTCGGTGAAGAACTTGTCGCCGTATGCCAAGTGGTTTTTGCCACTGCTGGCTTTGGTGGTGAAAGGAGGTTCAATTCCCTGAGGATGAGTGAGTTCAAGCGCGCCGTACACCTCGTCGGTGCTGATATGGTAGAAACGTTTGCCTTCCCATTTCTCGGGCAGCGACTCCCAGTAGAGTTTAGCGGCCTGCAGCATCGAAAGTGTGCCCATCACATTGGTCTGCGCGAAGGTGAAGGGGTCCTTGATTGAGCGGTCCACATGGCTTTCGGCTGCCAGGTGGATGATGCCGTCTACGTGCTCGTCCTGCATCAGCTTGTAAACGCCCTCAAAATCACAGATATCCATCTTCACAAACTTGTAGTTGGGTTTGTCTTCAATGTCTTTCAAATTGGCCAGGTTGCCGGCGTATGTCAATTTGTCGAGATTGATGATGTTGTAATCGGGGTATTTGTTCACAAAAAGGCGCACCACATGGCTTCCGATGAATCCTGCACCTCCGGTGATGATTATATTTCTCTTCATATCAGTCTGTTGTGTTAGTTTCTAGTTGTATTCGTTATTTGCAAAGATAATAAATATATTTTGAATACAATAAATATATGCAAAAAAAAGCCAGATGTCGCTCCTTGGGCTAGGCATCTGGCTTTGAAAATTGGCTCAAGATTAACCAATCATATCTACACTACGTTTCACAAATTCGGTCAGTGCCTCGCCTTTCAGCAAGCCGTTGGCCAGCAGTGCCAGGTCGGTGAGCTGGTGCACCAGATTCTTCTGCTTGTCGGCGTCGGTCTCGTTCAGCACTTGCTCAATCAGGGGGTGGTTCACATTCACCACAAGATTGTAGCTCTCAGGCATATCGCCATAGAAACCCATGCCGCCGCCGCTGGTGGCTGCCATCTCTTTGTAGCGTCGCATCCACTCACTCTGGGTGATAATCATGGGCTGGTCGTCGCTCTCCAGGCTCTCCATCTGCACCATGAATTTCTGCTTGTCCAACTCGGCCTCGATGATGGGCTTCAGCTGCTCTTGCTGCTCCTTGGTCAGCTTCTCGGGGATGGTGTCGTCGTGGGGGATGAGTTTCTCCACGGTGTCGGCATCCACGCGCACAAAGCGGCTCTTTTCCTTCTTCTGCTCCAGCATGTTGATGAAGTGGGGAGTCAGCACGCTGTCCATCAGCAGCACATCATAGCCTTTGGCCTTAGCCTTAGCAATATAGGCATGCTGCTCGTCGGCATCGTTGGCGTAAAGATAGCACACATTCTTGTCCTTGTCGGTCTGCAGCGGGGCAATCTTGTCTCGGTAGTCTTCGAGGCTGAAGAACTGGCCTTCGGTGTTTTTCAGCAAGGTGAATTTCATGGCGCGCTCGGCGAATTTCTCGTCGGTGAGCATGCCGTACTCAACAAAAATCTTGATGTCATCCCATTTGTTCTCAAAGTCCTTGCGGTCGTTCTTGAACATCTCTTCCAGTTTGTCGGCCACTTTCTTGCTGATATGGCTGGAAATCTTCTTCACGTTGCCATCACTTTGTAGATAGCTGCGGCTCACGTTCAGCGGGATGTCGGGCGAATCCAGCACACCGTGCAGCAACATCAGGTAGTCAGGCACAACACCTTCAACGCTGTCGGTAACAAACACTTGGTTGCAGTAGAGCTGGATCTTGTTGCGGGTGGGGTCGATAGTCTTGCGCACCTTGGGGAAGTAAAGGATGCCGGTCAGATTGAAAGGATAGTCAACATTCAGGTGAATCTGGAACAGTGGATCCTCAAAATTCATTGGATACAGCTCATGGTAGAACTGTTTGTAGTCCTCATCGGTCAGATTCGATGGGCTCTTGCGCCATGCGGGGTCGGGGTTGTTGATGATGCGGGGCTGTTTCTTCTCCACGCGCTTGGGCTGCTTTTTCTTGCCGCCTTCGCCATCATCCACCTCGTCAAACTCGGTCTCGCTGTCAACCCACACACTTTCTTCGCCAAAGCGAATAGCAATGGGCATGAAGCGACAGTATTTCTTTAGCAGTTGCAGAACCTGCTGTTCCTCAAGGAATTCCTTGCAGTCGTCGGCAATGTGCAGGACGATGTTGGTGCCACGCTCGGTGTGCTTGGGGTCTTCTTCCATCTCAAATTTGGGGTCGCCTTCGCAGGTCCAGTGAATGGCGGGGGCATCTTTGTGGCTCTTGGAGAAGATTTCCACTTTGTCGGCCACCATGAAAGCACTGTAGAAACCCAGGCCGAAATGGCCGATGAGGTTCTCCTGCACATCTTTATATTTGTCCAGGAAGTCAGTAGCACCGCTGAAAGCAATCTGGTTGATGTACTTCTCAACCTCCTCGGCGGTCATGCCGATACCGTGGTCCTTGATGGTGAGGGTCTTCTTCTTGCTGTCAAGTTCCACCTCGACGGTCAGGTCGCCCAGCTCGCCTTGCAGTTCGCCGCGTGAGGAGAGGGCTTTCAACTTCTGCGTTGCGTCGATGGCGTTCGATACCAGCTCACGCAGGAAAATCTCGTGGTCGGAATAGAGGAATTTTTTGATGACCGGGAAGATGTTTTCGGTCTGTACATTCAAATTGCCGTTCATAATATAGTATTTTTAATTTTCACTTTATTGATGTTTGCCAACGCAAATATTTGTCGGCAAGAATTGTAGTTGCAATTTTTGTGCCAAACACTAATGCTGACAAAATGTCAGTTCTTTTGTCGCCAGCCAATTCCGCCGTAATCCCGCTAGTTTTACCTTAGTTATACTATAGTTATACCTTAGTTATTCTATTATATATAGGATAAATATAGTATAAATAAGGTATAAATATAGGATAAGGAACGGGGATACGGCGGGGCTAG
>JAZLLD010000019.1:0-2520 GCA_045597945.1 Bacteroidales bacterium | reverse complement strand
CGTTTGAAGAGTGACTATCGTTATAGCAAAGACATTGTCTACAACAACTTTCCTTGGCCAACTCCGACTGATGCGCTAAAGGCTAAGATTGAGCAGACTGCGCAGGCTGTCCTTGATGCCCGCGCCCTCTATCCCGACTCCTCGCTGGCAGACCTCTACGACGAAGTGACCATGCCCCCAGAGTTGCGCAAGGCCCACCAACAGAACGACCGTGCCGTGATGGAGGCCTACGGATTCGGCAAAGACCTGACCGAGAACGACATCGTAGCCGAACTGCTAAAAATGTACCAGCAATTATCAAGAGGTTAATTAAACGTATGCAAACAATATCATGAAACGTATGGGTTATACATTAATTATTATTGGTGCCGTTCTGGCTGTAGTAGGATTGGTCTTGGTTTTGCACAAGCCCAAGGTGGAAGTTGTAGAAGTGGTTACCCCGGTGGAAGAAGAGGTGGTTAGTCTGCCAATCTCTAGCGATAGTGCTAAAACCGTCACCAATGAACAAAAAGGCAGAGACTTTGAGATTTGGGTGAAAGACCACTTCAATATGAACTACTTCAGCCTCAAGGAGTGGCGTGGTGACAAGTACGACAAGGGCACCTATGCCGAGAGCAACAGATACCCCGATATGGAATGGGAGTTCCATTTCGACAAAGAGAATGTGACTGAAACCTTTGCCGTTGAATGCAAGTGGCGTAGCGATTTCTACAACGGTTCTATAGAGTGGGCCTCAGAAGAAAACATTGCCATCTACAACCGATTTGCCAATGAGCGGAATATGCCTGTGTTTGTGATAATTGGTGTTTCTGGCACCCCCTCAGCACCTCAGGAGGTGTACGTTGTGCCGTTGAAGGCTTTGCAATATCCTTATGCCAAGAAAGAGTATCTGCAAAAATTCCGTCATGAGGATTTGGCCAAGATGTTCTTCTTTCAATACAGAGAAGGCAAGCTGATGTAGGTATGTGGATGTTGTAATAGGTGGCGAAAGATTTATTTGAAAATATTAGCGATTAGAATACAAAATAGAATAATATATTTTGATATTTCAAAAAAAAAATGTATTTTTGCAATTTGAAAAATATGGGCTTTTTGAGCCCGGAATGTTTTCGAGTACGCACATAAATAATTATAAAATAACTATTTAAACACAATAACATGGAAATCTTAAGCAACAGAGTTCTTAGCATGGCCGAGAGCGAAACCCTCGCTATGACCGCTAAAGCCCGCGAGCTCAAGGCTCAGGGTAAAGATGTAATCAGCCTCTCCATTGGCGAACCCGACTTCAACACCCCCGACGCAGTTAAAGAAGCTGCCAAGCAAGCTATCGACGATAACTTCACTCATTATCCTCCCGTACCTGGCTATGCCGACCTCAAAGAGGCTGTATGCCTGAAATTCAAACGCGACAATGGTCTGGAGTTCACCCCCGACCAGATTGTGGTTTCCACCGGTGCCAAGCAGAGCATCTACCAGCTCGTGCAGTGCCTCATCAACCCCGGCGACGAGGTCATCATCCCCACTCCTTTCTGGGTCAGCTACAAAGAGTTCGTCCGCCTCGCCGGTGGCGAATGCAAATATGTGAAGACCAAGATCGAGAACAACTTCAAGGTGACCGCCCAGCAGCTCGAAGAGGCCATCACCCCCAAGACCAAGCTCATCATGTTCTCCTCGCCCAGCAACCCCACCGGTATGCTCTACACCAAGGAAGAGCTCAAGGCTATCGCCCAGGTAGTTGCTAAGCACGAGAACCTCTTTGTCATGGCCGACGAAATCTATGAGCACATCAACTTCGTTGGCAAGCACGAGTCCATCGCCCAGTTCCCCGAGGTCAAGGACCGCGTCATCACCATCAACGGTGTTGCTAAGGGCTTCGCTATGACCGGCTGGCGTATTGGTTTCATCGCCGCTCCCCTTGTCATTGCCAAGGCTTGCAACAAACTCCAGGGCCAGGTGACCAGCGCAACCTGCTCCATCGCTCAGAAGGCTACCGTCCGCGCCATGCTCATGGATCCCACCACCTCCGAGGACATCATCAACATGCGCGAAACCTTCCGCAAACGTCGCGACATGGTCTACCAGCTCCTCCAGGAAATCCCCGGCGTCAAAGTCGGCCTGCCCCAGGGTGCCTTCTACTTCTTCCCCGATGTCAGCTCCTACTATGGCAAGAGCTTCAACGGCCAGGTAATCAACAACTCCACCGACATGGCTTTCTACCTCCTCAACGAGGCTAACGTGGCCACCGTCATGGGTTCCGCCTTCGGCGACGACACCTGCATCCGCCTCTCCTATGCCACCAGCGAAGACCTTCTGCGTGAGGCTCTCCGCCGCATCAAGGAAGCCCTCGCCAACCTCAAATAAGAGTTAAGCGACCATCCATAAACTCAAGCCCCGAGGCCACCGCCCCGGGGCTTTTGTTTTTCCTCTCACCAGCCGTACACCAGCCGTACACCAGCCCTAAGCCCGTTCCTTATCCTATATTTATACCTTATTTATACTATATTTATCCTATATATAATA
>JAZLLD010000018.1:0-8284 GCA_045597945.1 Bacteroidales bacterium | reverse complement strand
CCGAAACCCCGCAGCCACCCCCTAGCTCCGCCCTTCCCCCGTTCCTTATCCTATATTTATACCTTAGTTATACTATATTTATCCTATATATAATAGAATAACTAAGGTATAACTATAGTATAACTAAGGTAAAACTGGCGGGAGTAGGGCGGGGCTAGGGGCAAGGTGCGGGGGCTTGGTCGCGGCCGATTTTGGAGGAAACGGTGTGGTGCGGAGGCGCTCTGCGGTCGGCTTTGGTGCTGGAATGGATTTGGCCGGGGACTGACTTTTGCCTGGCCGGGGCCGAAAGCGGATGCGAAAATGGTATGATGGCATCTTGCCACTTTGTGCCCTCGCTGCAAGTCCAGTGATCCTTCGCTATAGCTTCGCTCTCGGGAGTGGGTCTTCAGCGGGGTTACTGCGGGTCTTCTTCTAGGTTGCGGTGATAGAATGGCACTTATTTTTTGTAGATTTCTATTATGTCAAAAAAAATATGTATTTTTGCATCGTCATTTATGTGAATGGCGATGCAAAAATTTGCTCACATGCGGGATTAAGGGAGTGCTGCCTGCCGGCTGAGCTAGAGAAATTCATAGGACTCCAATTGTAATATTATGAAGAAAATAGTAATCATGATTGCGGTCATTTCGCTTGCTTTCGGGGCCAATGCTCAGATTGGAAGTTTGATTAATGCGGCTGCAAATTCTGCCAAGAGATCGCTTGAGAAACGCATTGATAAGGAGGTTGATTCCCTTACCAACAAAGCCGCTGATGGGGCGAAAAATGCCATTCTTGGCAAGTTGGGTATCAGCAAACCTGCCGCAACCAGCAATAATTCTTCTACGACCAAGACCATGACTCCTAGAGACTATATGGCCCAGTTGCCTGAGTTTCCGACCGATGCTCAGATTGCCGACTATGCTTGTCTCATGAGCAAGGATAATCCTTCGACCATCAAGATGATGACCAATCCTGTGGCTGTCTATTTGGCGAAAGTGGCCATGATGACCACCGATGCTGCTGGCAGTGTGAACACCATGTCGGAGGAACGTGCCGCCCAGTTGGAGGCTAACTACCGAGACCAGATTGAGGAGTTCTATGGTGTTAGTGCCGAGGAACTTGAGAAGATGAGTGATGAAGAGTTGCAGGCTCTTACCTACAAAAAGATGTATGGTGAAGGCAAACTTGAGTCCACTGCAAAAAAGGCCGAGGTGATAGATCCTGTTGCTCCGCTGTTGGACAAATACACTGCCTTAACCGAGCAGGTTGAGGAGATTTTTGCAAAGGCTGACCGCGCATGCCAGGATATTTGGGACACTAAATACCGCAAAGAATCGCAGCTCTGCACCTATTATAAAGATGCTGCCAAAGTTTATAGCGAGGCTGTTCGCCAAGCCATGGAGCTCCGCCGCACCGAGCAGCTGAAACTTGCCGAGCAGATGGACAAAGAGATTGCCGACTATGTGGCCAAGAATCCCACTTCTAATGCCGACCAGGTAAACTATACCCATCTCACCATGATTGCCTATTTCAGCGATGCCAACCGTGTGGCTTCGGTCTACCAGCCCAGCATCGAATAATGCCCTCGTTATCAAAATGATTTCATATACGAGCAGGCTTGGTTGCTGCAACCAAGCCTGTTTATGTTTTGGCAAAATCAACCACGCCTAGGAACCGCTGATAATAAGCAAATCCTGAATATGATATACGCTTTCCAACCGTGTAATTGAAAAAAAATTTGCCAATTCAAATAATCTTCGTATCTTTGCAACACGAAAAGGCCGATAGATAGGGCCTTAAGAAAGCGCATTTGAGCCAATTCCGTCTATGTGAACTTCGACACTTCACTTTGTATTTTGCAGGAATTATAAGAATGACGCTCGCTTGGTTGTATCGTAATATTCAACGATATGGCTCAAGTGGAGTAGTTTCCACTCTTATCTGCAAAAGGGAAGTCGAAGTCCTACATAGAAGGTAAGAAGCCGATGAACGACTCCACTTTCTTTATACCTAATATTCACGCACATTTTGAGTTGTTGCAGTGCAAAAATAAAGGATTTTTCAATTTGAATGTATAAATTCTTTTGGCACCATTTTTAACCGGCAATTATGCATAAACGCATAGTTGTTTGTTACTATTCCCCTATCGAATAAAAGAAAGAATTAAAAAATAAGTTACTAACAATTAAAATTAAAAACCATGAGAAAGCTATTTTATTCTTTAGCCTTTGCACTGCTCGCTGTCTGTATGGCCTCATGTGAGAAAGAATCCGAAGTGACAATCTCACATTTTTCCATCAGCATGGAACGTTGCTCTGACCAACAAACCACCCTTGCAGACTTAAATTCAGACCAATTGAAATGGAATATGGGCGACAAGATTGCGGTCTTTAGCTCCAATGGAGATGAGTCATCATTCTCAGTTACACCCAACGAAAATGATAGCAAACTGGCCTAGATGGACCACATAAGCGGAAAACTTAGTAGCGCTCCTTATACAGCCATCTTTCCTGCCAGCAGTGTCGTTTCTTCCAACGAAATCAAACTTCCCGCCATTCAGAAATCCGTTGATGGCCGACTTTCATTCTTCCCCATGTATGGCGAAACTGAGAATGAACAGATGCAATTCAACAACCTGTGCGGCGTACTCCGTATTCATTTGACGCAAGCCAACACTTTCGTCAACTACATTGTTGTTATCGCTGACAATATCTGTGGTACTTTCTCTATTAATGATAACACGGCAATCTACTCATCCAATGGAGGGAATGTAGTCACCATGACTTGCACAACACCCCAAAGTATCAATGGCGACGGCCATGACTTCTATATTTGTTTGCCTGCTGGCAATTACAATTCCTTGGAATTAAAGATCGCCAATTCCGAAGGTGGAATTGCCGATTATAACTGTCCTGCTATCAAAATTGACAGGAGCAAATTTTCTTCCATCTCAATTGCTGATTTGGACTTTAAAGTTCCTGAAATCAACATTGTAAACGGAACACTTCCTGGAATCTTTTCTGTTGGAGAAACCAAGCAAGTTCAATTCTCTATGGGCAACCTCCAATATATTCACCAAAAGATTTACAATGATACATCTAGTGACTCCACGGGCCGCCGTCAATACGAATCTGTAGGAAAATTTCTTTTCGCCGAACACCAGTTTGACATCATTGGCATGGGAAACCATGAAGTAGTTGGAATGTTTGATGAAAACGACAGCCTTCTTATTGATAGCCTCCGAATTGATCTTTTTGGCTGGGCGACTAGTGGATACAACGACAAATTCCCCTACAGCACTGACACTGCGAGTTCCAATTACGGAGATGGCGACAAAACAATCATGAACACCAATTACGATTGGGGAAAATTCAACCCCATTGTCAATGGTGGTAACAGAGCAGGTATTTGGCGCACAATGAGTCGTAAAGAATGGAACTACCTCTTATATGAACGCAACAATGCCGACAACCTGTATGGCACAGGTTCAATCGAAGGTGTTCACGGCCTATTTATACTCCCCGATGTATGGATTCTGCCTGTTGGATTAACCTTCACACCCCGCGTAGCACAATCTCCCAATACATGGAGTAGAAATCATTACACTGTTGGCGAATGGAAGCGAATGGAGGCCGCTGGTGCAGTATTTTTGCCAGCCGCAGGATACCGTAGTAGGGCTAAGAAAATTTGCGATGTTAATTCAGTCGGTGCATATTGGTCAGTCTCGAACAACGGAAAAGAAGAAGCCTATTATACCTATTTTGACCCGGGCAACGTTGGTGCCTATGAAACAGAATTGCGTTCCTATGGCTATGCTGTCCGTCTTGTAAAAAACAAGTAATACGCATCTCTCTACACCAATCCGCAGGCAAAATAATAATTGCCTGCGGATTGTTTTTATACAATGCTAAACATGTGTACAGTACACCATTATAAGCTGTTGCGCATCTTCTCCAAAACCCGATACAAGAATCGTTTTCTCAAATTTTCTTACATCTTTAGTAGTATATAGTAGCGAGTTCCCTCGCAAGAAGAGTCGTTTCGCAGAAGGCATCATAAGAATCGTGGGTTGAATATCTTGAAGTTTTTACTTCAATAAGGATAACCTTGTTTCTTTGTGAATGCAAAAAGTTGATTTCGTAATTTCCCCCATGCCAATATTCCATTTCTCCCATTTTTGCATCCTCGATTTATCGTTTCCACAAATTTCCACCAATGAATGTTTTGTATCCGAGTTTGCCACAAACCCAAAATAATTCATCAATTCAGTTTTTTTTTGTATCTTTGCATTTTGGCATCATATATATAAGAAAACATTAATAATTAATAAATAAACAATTACATGAAAAAAGTACGTCTTATTTTCTGTTTCTTTGCCCTCTTTGCCCTCACTTGTGGCTCTCTGATGGCTCAGAAAACCTATCAGTACAAGACCTACCCCAACGACCCGCTGAATGTTCGCGAGTACACCTTGGACAATGGTCTTAAAGTGTTCATGAGCGTTTACAAAGACGCTCCTAAGATTCAGACCTACATCGCTGTGCGTGCCGGTTCTAAGAACGGCCCCCACGAGACCACCGGTCTGGCCCACTATCTTGAGCACATGATGTTCAAGGGCACCCAGAAGCTCGGCACCACCGACTGGGAGAAAGAAAAAGTGCTCATCCAGAAAATCGAAGGTCTTTTTGAAGGCTACCGCCAGGTTGAGAATGAGCAGCTCCGCGCTCAGATTTATCACCTTATCGACAGCCTTAGCTACGAGGCTTCCAAGATTGCCATCGCCAACGAGTACGACAAGGCCATGAGCGCCATTGGCTCTACCGGTACTAACGCATTCACCAGCAACGACTACACTATGTATGTCGAGAACATCCCCAACAACCAGCTGGACACCTGGTGCGAGATTGAGGCTGACCGCTTCCAGAACCTCGTGCTTCGCCTCTTCCACACTGAGTTGGAGACCATTTACGAAGAGAAAAACATGTCCCTCACCAAGGACAACCGCAAGGCCAACGACGCCATGTTCGCCGCTCTCTTCCCCCACCACCCCTATGGCAACCAGACCACCCTTGGCAGCCAGGAGCACCTCAAGAATCCCTCCATGCTGAACATCCGCAACTTCGTGGCTCAGTACTATGTGCCCAACAACATCTGCATCAGCCTGGCCGGTGATTTCGATCCCGAAGAGGCCATCAAGATTATCGACAAGTACTGGGGCAACATGAAGCCCAGCACTGTGCCCGAACTCAAATATGAGAAAGAGGCTCCCATCACCAGCGTCCAGACTGTCAACGTAAAGGGTCTTGATGCCGAGAACACCATCCGCGCCTACCGTCTCGACAACGGTAATGGCAGCCGCGATGCCCTCCTTGCCCAGTTGCTCGAAAGCGTGCTGAACAACGGCAAGTGCGGTCTTATCGACCTCAACATCAATCAGGAACAGAAGTGCCTCGGCGCTTATGCCGGTGCTTATATTCTCAACGACTACGGTGCATTCATGTTCGGCGGCCAGCCCAACAAGGGCCAGACCCTCGAACAGGTGCAGGCACTCTTTGACGACCAGGTGGCCCTCGTGAAACTTGGCAAGTTTGAAGACTGGATGCTTGAAGCAGCCATCAACAACATGAAACTCCAAATCATGAAGCAGGCCGAGAGCAATAACAGCCGCGCCAGCCAGATGGCCTACGCCTTCGTAGAGCACCGCAACTGGGGCGATGTCTGCAACGAAATCAACGAACTCCAGAAAATCACCAAGAAAGACATCGTTGACTTTGCCAACCGCCTCTTCAAGGACAACAACTACGTTATTATCAACAAACTCCAGGGCGAGCCCGACCCCATCCTCAAGGTTTCCAAACCCGCCATCACCCCCATCGAGGTTGGCCGCGAAAACGAGAGCGCATTCCTCCGCGATATCAAGTCCCGCCAGGTCACTCCCATCCAGCCCTCTTATGTCAACTTCGCCAAAGACATGCAGAAAGGCAAGCTCAGCAATGGTGCAGAAGTCCTTTATGTACAGAATGTTGAGAACAAAACCTTCAACCTCGTCTATCGTTTTGAGTTCGGCAGCCGTGCCGACAAAACTATCGACCTCGCTGCCGACGTGCTCGACTACCTCAACACCAGCAAGCACACCGCCCAACAGTTGCAGGAAGAATTCTACAAACTGGCTTGCAACTACAGTGTCAGCGTAGGTGCTGAGAATATCAACGTCAGCATCAGCGGTCTTAGCGAGAACATGACCAAGGCCATGGCCCTCGTCGAGGAAATTATCACCGACTGCCAGCCCAACGACCAGGCACTCCAGATGATGGTGGCCCGCATCCTCCAGAGCCGCGAGAACGGCAAGCGCAACCAGCAGCGTTGCTTCAGCGCATTGGCCAGCTACGGCATGTACGGTGCCGACAACCCCACCACCGACCAGCTCAGCGCCGACCAACTCAAGGCCTACACCTGCCAGCAGCTCACCGATGCCATGCACAACCTCTTCAACTACAAGCACCGCGTGCTCTACTACGGTACCGAGCCCCTCAAAGACCTCCAGACCATCGTCAACAACAACCACAAGCTGGTCAAGAAGTTTGAGAAGAGCCCCGTCAACAAGAAATTCACTCCCAAGGCTGTCAACGAGAACATCATCTACTTTGTTGACTACAATGCCAACCAGACCTACATGTGCGAATACTTCCGTGGTGAGAAATTCAACACCAAGAACTCCGCAGTCATGAACATCTTCAACGAGTACTTTGGCGGCAGCATGAATGCCATCGTCTTCCAGGAAATGCGCGAGAAACGCTCCCTCGCCTACAGCGCTCAGAGCTACTACTCCCAGCCCGGCGACAAGGACGGCTATTTTGTCAACAATGCCATCATTGCCACCCAGAACGATAAACTCGTTGATGCCATGAATGCCTTCAACGGCCTCTTCGACCAGATGCCCGTGGCCGAAGCCAACTTCCAGCTGGCCAAGGACGCTATGATCAATGAGATCCGCACCGCCCGCACTACCAAGATGGGCATCATCAACAACTATCTTGGCTACGAGCGCATGGGCTATGATATGAAGAAAACCCGCGCACAGATCCTCTTCGAGGCCTATCCCGCCGTCACCATGCAGGATGTTATCAACTTCAACCACAAGTACATCAAGGGCCAGAAAAAAGTCTACATGTGCCTCGGTAAAGAATCTGATATGAACTTCAACGAACTCGCCAAATTCGGTAAAGTCAAGAAGCTCACCCTCGAGGAAATCTTCGGATATTAATGTTGTGATCAGTAATCAGTGATCCGATATGGGGCGGCAGCCATAATGGTTGCCGCCCCCTTTTTACCATATCCGCCCTTACCTTCTCAAAAACATCATTTTTATAAATATCGTTACTAGTGATACGCTAACCATTACGTAATATAGTTTAATTGATTAATTTATAATACGCTACACCGCTATTTGGTTTTTTTCGACTTGAATTGATTTAGTAATCTTCGTAACTTTGTAGCCTTAAAAACTACAGGTTATGTTCGAAGGTAGATTTGTATTTGCTCAGGTGACAGAGTTCGTTCCTTGGCATGAGTTTGACAAGTTTGTTGCTAAATACAAGGGCAATTACCGTGCTCACGGATTCAATTGCAAGGACCAGTTTCTGCATCTGCTGTTTGGTCAGCATACTGCATGCTCATCGCTAAGAGACAACTGCCTTTGCCTAGCAGCTCATGAGAGCTGTGTCTGTCAGCACAGGATGTTGCAAGTATTTACCGTCATAGATGGGACATTGAGGTCTTCTTCAAATGTATAAAACAGAACATCGTCATAAAGATGCTGTGGGGCTATTCCGAGAATGCGGACAAGACTCATCTTTGGGTAGCAATCTGTACCTTATACTTGCCAGAATCAAGAAGGAACTCAAGAGTCAGTACTCCATTACCGAGATTGCAACACTTGTAAGTGTGTCGGCTTTGGAGAAACATGAACTCAAGGAACTACTCATGACCTCACAAGAGAAGTTACTCAGATCAAATCAAAATCAGCATGTCAAAGAGCTACAATTAGAGTCGTTCAATTAAATGTGAAATTTTAACGCATCAGTACTAAGATAGAACCAAGATTCTATATCTTCGTCAAATCATCCGGCATTGAGTGCTCAGGACGTTTTGGCTATCAAATAACTGTTATTCAAATGGTAGCATATCGGAATTCACGCTTTCCAATAGCTGTCCGCCACATTGGTGCGACCATAAATCTAGAATATAGAATCACATAACACATTGATTTCGCACAAATGCGCATACTGTTGCAAAAATCCATTCT
>JAZLLD010000017.1:0-60258 GCA_045597945.1 Bacteroidales bacterium | reverse complement strand
TCCCCCGCCCTTCTCCCGTTCCTTATCCTATATTTATCCCTTATTTATACTATATTTATCCTATATATAATAGAATAACTAAGGTATAACTATAGTATAAATAAGGTAAAACGAGCGAAGGTAGGGCGAATGTACAGACACCGACAACATATATCTATATGATGCAGAAATGGGGAAATGGGATGACATGAGCGCAAGGCATATTCGCCTACAAACTTTTAATTCTCAACAAAATATGCTTTCTGAATTTAAATCCTGATGCCGTGGCTGCAGCTCAACAATTCGGCACGTTGACCTAATTGTCGAAAACCAAGTCAACCACGAGAATTTTTTGTGTGTCCGGGGTGACGCGATGAGGATGGGTGGTTCGGTGGCCGACAATCCAGAGAATGGTATCATCGGCATCGACCAGCAACAACTGTCGCTGCTTTTGTGGAATGGAGAATTTGTGGTCGGTGAAATAATCGCTCACGAGTTGTGTGCCCGAGGGCAAACCCAAAGGCTGAAATCGGTCGGCCTCACGCCAGTGCCGCAGGGAAAGAGGCAGGCGGACGGTATCGGCATCAAACATGGCCTCATGGGGCGGAAGATGACGCAAATCAAGCTGCGAGAAGTTGAATAGTTCCATTGTTTGGCAAGAGATTCTCGGGAGGCGAGAATCTTGTTCCGCAGTCTGGTGCGGAAGAATCAATAGTGTTCCGTGGTCTAAGACTGCTGTGAACTGGGCAGACAGGAAGGTTTTGCCCGACTGAGAAGTCGTCAAAATCTGCCCTACCACATCGGCATTAAATCCAAATGGATGTATGAATTCAAACAGGAGTTGGAATGCGTGAGGCAAGTTGGCAAATGCCAGCGAAACCCTAGTTGAGCCGTCCGGCAGATTGGCAACATACTGGTCACGCAAAGGCTGGAGGAGATGACGATAGAGTGACTCCACAGACTGGAGATGGGTTATCGTTTGCTGAAGGGCAACATCGGCCGAGGGCTGAAGCTGTCGCAGGAGCGGTAGCACCTGATGCCGAATCTGATTGCGCCGGTACTGTAGTGAGGCATTGGTAATGTCTTCAACATGGGCTAGCTTGTGCTGGGCAGCATATTGTTCAATCTGTTCGCGACCAAAGGGAAGTAAAGGGCGGACAACCATTCCCTGGACCGGGAGGATGCCGTGCAGTCCAGCAAGGCCTGTGCCACGAAGGAGATTGATGAAAAAGGTCTCGGCAGAATCATTACGATGATGGGCCGTGAGCACAGCGGGATAATGCTGTTGCTGGCAAAGTTGGAAGAAGTAGTCGTAGCGCAGCCGGCGAGCCGCATCTTCGATACAAAGATGATTAAGGTCGGCATACTGCCTAGTGTCGAACTCGGCCACATGAAAGGGAACGTGGTAGCGCTGAGCCAACTGTGAAACAAAAAGCTGATCGCGGTCGGAGTCTTTGGCGCGGAGATGAAAATTGCAATGGGCTATGGCAAAGGGGAAGCCAGCCTGGTGCATGAGGTGGGCAAGGACAACGGAATCAATGCCCCCACTAACAGCGAGCAGCACCTGCTGCCCCGAGGGGAAGAGGTGCTGCTGCCGAATGTGAGTGATAAATTGGTTGAGCACTATTTGATAATCATCTTATGCATACGGCGCTCGCCATCGAATTCGATGCCATAGTAGTAGACACCCGAGGGCAGGTCTTTGCGGTTGAAGGTGATGGAATGACGACCATCAACATAATCGGAGGTCTTCTCATAGATAGGACGACCAACAACATCGGTCACAAAGAATCGGGCAGTGCCACAATAAGGCAGAACAAACTCGATACTGGTCTGGTCAACAACAGGGTTGGGATAGTTCTGCTCAACAACGAAGTCGTAATCGGAAACGTGAGGAACATCTTCAAAATAGTTGACAACGCGGATATCGGTAGTTTGATCGTTAGTGGCATTGAAGTCGCGGTAATATGACATACCAGTAAGTGCAGCCGAACCCGTGTAAGTACGGTTTTCACTACGGTTAATGTACTTCGTATTACCTTCAATGCTACTGACAATGAAATGTCTAGTTTCACCAGGTGTAATCACATTGTTAATGTCGGTGCCTTTACACTGCTGTCCATTGATACGGGAATCGAAATTGAGAGTTGCAAAGTATACACCAGAACCCACATTGGTCACAACATAGCGGACACGGCACTTGTCGGAACGAGTCTCTTCAACCTCAACATAATCCAATGAAATGTCGGTTTCAAAGTCACGAATGACAGAGGTTGTATCGTTGCGGTGGTTTGTGTCGTCAGGATGAGACACATAGCAAGTGAGGTAATTGATAGGCACGGTATTACGATCGGGGATGGCGACATTGAAACGATACACCACATGGCCACCAGAAGGAAGACCACCTTCACGATAGAAGATTTCCTCATGGCGGGTATTGGTGTCGGTGTCATACCAGAAACCAACCTTGAAGTTGTTTGCCATACGAGCACCAATGTTGTCAATAACGCATTCGATGAAAGTATTGTTCTGATCGCGATTATCTACAATACCATAGGTTGCCTGGACATCGGTAATGGAGGCAATACCGGCAATCGAGCGCGAGATTGTGTCGTTGTAAGGATAAGTATCTAAGTTGTAGTTGCACCAGGTGGACAATTGCATGGTACCGATGGTGGAACGAACTTTATGTCGGAAGGTGTAGTTGAAGAACTCGGTAGATGCAAGCGGACGGTCAAGATAATCGGCAAAATTGATGCTCTCGGTTACGACAGGTCCATTGTTGAAGGAATAGGACACGGTGCAAGAGTCAATATCGTTCTGACCAAAGTTACGAAGACGGACAGTGATGTTGATGCTGTCGCCGGCAACTGCGCTGGCCAAAGGCGATAAGAGGTCGTACATGTAGAGGTCGTTAGCCAAAGGTGCGAGACCGAAGATTGCGCAAGTAGTATCGTTATCGTAATAGATATCGGAATTGACACGGGTGTAAGCACAAATCTCAAAGGTGTCAGGATAGATGTTGGTAATCGTGAAGGGGTTGGGGAACTCAAACTCGATATCGCCATCTGGAGGCACCACGTCGTGGCAGATGGTCTCAGGTGCCAGGTAGACACCATAGGGGCGATATGCTACGATGAAGTCTTGGATAGGATCGAGACCGTAGTTGTGGATACGGACACGAGGATAGATGGTCTGACCAAACTGGGGTGCTACAGGATGGGTGATGGCAGTCACACCGACATCGCAACTACGACGAGCGCGGTCAATGCGGAAGTTCTCAATAGCAGCACCATCGCCGAAGGCTGCATTGGCAGAAGTGGCAACAGGAGTCTCGTAGACGAAACGGAACTGGATGTCCTGATCAAAATCACCTCTAATCATTGAGGTAGCAAAAGTTTTGGTAATATATGCGCCATTGCCTTCATTACCGGCCCAACCTTGTTGTTCGTCATACCAACTGGTGTTCTCATCCTGGTCCCAACGTGCCGAAGGATCATCAACTTTGACCCATTCGCCAAGCCAGTTGAGGTATTCAAGGCGGAGATGGGAACCATTCAGAAGATTCTTGCTGAGAGCGAGGGTGATGGTGTCGGGCTGGATACGGCGGATGCTGATTCTGGGCGAATAAAGGACACTGCGGTTACCGTGTTTGCCGGTGACGATGGTCTGGGACGCATCGGTAACGTATGCATTGGGCTGGGAGTAAGCAGAAGAAATAACGTTCTTGGTGGGGGTACTACGTTCCCAGTAGTTTCGAGTGAAGTTGTTATAGCCTGCAGGTGCATACCACTTGTCGATAATCTGGTCGAAACTATCAATGAAGCGAAGTTCAACAACATAGTAACGATGATACTGGTAGAGAAGTGTGTTGTTGGCAGTGTGAATGGTATCGCCAGGAACATTGACGGTGCAAGTGAGATTGGTGGTACCTTCGTAGAAGTTGATCGAATCAAGGGTAACGGTAGTGCTCATGCCGGGAGCAAGATTACCATTCCAGTTGACAACGCCGGTCTGAGCGACATGGATACCGTCAGCAAAACTGTAGTCAATCTGTGCAGAGGTCAGATCAGTCTTACCCTTGTTGGCAAGAACAACGCTGACGTAGTGGTCATTCTCGGTCACGATATGATTACGGGGCGATTCAACGCGAGTGAGTGCTGCATCAACAGTATCGAGTGCGGAGTCTTCTTGGATGAAGAGCATGTACTCTTGCTTCTGACCCTTGGAGAAGTCTTGCGGAGCGTCGAAGACACCGTTTTTACCAGCAGTGGTATCGTTAACGACAAACACCATCATGCGCATGAAGCCATACTGTGCCTTATCTACGGGAACAGTGTAGGGCAGTTTGAATTCACGACGGCTGGTAACGGTGGTCGAATAGTTGGGTAATGCGGGATTAGCCGGCTCAATGTTGTTGAGTGTGAGGTTCTCGTAATTGGTGATGTCGTAGGCACCGTCGCGGTCGTAATCGATGAGGACAAAGAGTGCAGCACGGCTGGTGTTGTCATTCTCGTTTTCATTATTGGCCACTTCGATGGTGAGGGTATCAGTGGTTCCTTTGCGCATGTAGAGCGTGGGCACCTCTGCCTGAGCAGGATTGTAGTTGCCGAGCACTAAATGGTCGTAGCCAATCAAGTCGGGCATGACATTGTCAAGTTCATTGAACGAAACTCGCGTGATATCAAAACCTTCAACATATTCCGGTTCGAAAGCTGCAATCTGATTGTATTCACTGTTGTAAGTATTTTCGGTCTTGGCATAGAAAGTATGGGGAGCACGCAGGGTGTCGTTGCCTCGCTGCATGTCATTGGGATGATAAACCCAGGCGTTAAGCGTATAGGCCACATTGGAGGAAGGCAGCGGGTTGTTGACATTGAGGAGGGCAGTGTCAAAGACGTAATCGTAGTAGTGGACCTGGTTGGGGTTGTTCTCGTCATCGCCGGTACGACCAGGAATGGTGACGCGGACGGTGTCATGAA
Organism: Bacteroidales bacterium; assembly: GCA_045597945.1. Taxonomy (GTDB): domain Bacteria; phylum Bacteroidota; class Bacteroidia; order Bacteroidales; family P3; genus Colimorpha. The sequence continues at coordinate 55,297 of JAZLLD010000017.1, read as the reverse complement.
CTTCCAAATAGGTGGTACGACCATTTGCATTCATCCATTTGAATGCAATGGGAATATTAGACACGGCCTGAGAGCCATAGTTGACAACACGCAGTTTGACGGTATCTTTCTCCAGATATACACGGCCGCTAGCACGAGGCGAGAGGACCTTGGAGATAGATACATCGTAGGCCTTAGCAGGATTGATGCCAACGTTGATAGGCTGGTAGTAGCTGGTACAACCCTTGTCGCTCACACTGTAGAGGAGATATGTGGAGTCGTGGAAGAACTGGGGAGTAGAGCTCCAGTGAGTGGAACGAGCGTAGTTGTTAGTACCATTGTAGAAGTCGGGAGCGCCAACACTATCGCGGGTCCAGTGGATGACGAAGTGCTTGTTGTTGGTGGCACCGTCGGTCTGGGTAGCCCAAAGATTGCCGTAAGTACCATAGTCAACCATAGTATCGTGAGCGATGGGGAGGTTGGGAGTATGGTTAGAAGTAATATTGATGTAGTTGGTGGTGTCGTTAGCAGGCTTTACATCAAATTCATAATGTACCCAGCCACGGAAACGCACGGTGATATCATCAGAATATCCAGTCGGATAGAGGTTAGGACGATCAGCCGGGTCGAGAACCATCTCGGTTGTCACACCAACAGGAAGAACTGCGCCGAAGGTGTAGTGCGAGAATTCCTGGTTGGTAGGCATGTTGGGGAAGGCAACAGTGGAGGGGTTAGAGCAATAGTAGTCATAACCCAAACCAAACACGAAGTCGCCAGGGAAGTCTTTATAACCAACATTCTTGATGGTATAACGGAAAGCGGGATCGTACATGCGGCAGTGATGAGACTCAACAGAGGAATCCAAAACTGCAGACATGAGTTGGAGGTTGTAAGCAGGATAGATGAAGAACTCGGTAGTATCGCGGTTATCAATAGGACGAGCATCGTTGAAGGACGGGCCCATATTGAGGACAACGACAACACGCTGGGTGTCGACAATGCCGAGAGGCGATGCGATGCGGACTGAGTCAACAACAACAGAGTCGTGACCGAGAGGAGGCAGGGTGCGGACAACAGATTCAACTGCGGGCGAAACACCTTCGAGGTAAGCATACCAGGTGCAGCCCTCCTCTAAGCTAGAGGTACCGTTGTTGAAGAAGGATGCGCGGACCATGATGGAGTCGGTCTCGATATTGTTGACAACTGCATTAGCGCCAGAGGTGACTGCAGGTACAAATGGGTCGATAATGGTAGCAACGGCGACATCGTGAACAACGCGAACACTGTTGAACTCATAGCAACCAATGGTGGGTTGAGGAATCTGAGGACGAATGTTGGCATAGACGTCGGTAGTCACATCAGGATTGTACTGTGCTCGCTCGGCCAAGATACCGATGCGGAGACGGAGGTCGCGAGGACCAAAGAAGAGAGGATCAAGTTCAAGAGAGTTAATGTCTTTACCAGAAAGGATACGAAGGGAATCGAGGTAGGGAACATCAGCAGCACCCCAACGAACAAACTTGCGAGCACCGGTATTGGGATTAGGCTCGGCATTGGACCAGTAGTCGTTGTAGTTGAAGGATGCCACGCAGGTGTCGATTGCCACATAAGCGGCATAACCCTTACTTTCGTTATCAAAGATATTGTTCAAGACATGGACCTGAGAAGAGTTCTGGACACTGAAGGTGCGAGTAGTAGCCTGGTTGGCACCAGCATAGAGGCGGCCAGAGTTGTAGTAGACGTTGACATACTTGGACAAGGAGTCAACCCAGATTGCCGAAGGAACCAGAGATGCAACTGCGGAACCGTTCAGCGAGATCATATTGTTGTAGAGATTGACGCGGTCGAGGTTGGTACCACGGCAATTCATGATGCAAATACCACGCTTACCACCTGTAGCATTATCAATCATGAAGATGAAGTTGCGCTGTACATTGGCATGAAACGCATTTGCAAGATAGATACCAGTGAGGGGCTTACCGGCAACGCTGACACCAGCGGCAATACTGTCGTCGCTGATGGTGATAGTGTCGGTATTGCGGAGATAGACACCCTGATACCAGAAGTTGGTGATGTCGCAGTTGGTGACAGAAATGTTGTCACTCTTGTTGTTATTGAGGCTGCGGACTGCGTAGTAACCACTATCGAGCAAGCAGTTCTCAATATTGATGTAGTGGTTGCCATCACCAAGGACAAAGATGTTTGCATTGGTAGTGGAAGCCGTGGTCTTCTTGGAGCGGAGCACGCTATTACGGAAGGTCACGTTCTTGGAACCAGACACATTGGCCACGTTGGCAAAGATGTTGTTACCAGAGCCGGTGGTGTAGTTGCCATAGAAATAGATGCTGTCGAAGATTACCCAGTCGGAACCAGCCACGCTCAAAACATAGTTGCTAGTATTTGAGGGGGTGTGCTGGATCTTGGCCATCTGAGTAGAACCAGGAATTGTGCGGAAGGTGACTTTGGCGCTACGAGATGTACCGGGGATGTTGCCAATGTTCACCTGCTCATTGAAGGTCTGGGGGCAGAGGTCGAAGAACACATTGCCGGCAACACCTGCATTGTGCAAGGTGTCGATAGCGGCAGCCAAAGTGGGATAGTCGCTACCAGCGCAGGAACCAACCTGATATGTGCCAGCGCAGAAGCGTACATTAAAGGTGCGGACAATAGTATCGTTGGAGGTAACGGTATCGTTGGTCACTCTCACAACACCTGTGACGGTATGACGACCGGGAGTGAGGTGGGTGGAGAGCAGAGGAACGGTGCGGCTGTAACCCAAAGGCAGGCCTGCGGCATTTCCAGTGGTCTGCTGCCAAGAGCCATTGTCAATCTTATAGCGGAGGGTGTAGTCATTGATATTGTTAGCACCCATGTTCTCAAGCACAACATTCATCGAAGTAACATCGCAAGAAGCGATAACTGCGGTGTCGAGAGCAGGATCGAAAGAAATCTTGGCATCAACATCAGGAACATTGTCAACATCAATGTAGACGACGGCAGAATTCAATCCACCGGAAGTACTCTCGCAACCCACGGGCTCGAGGAAACCGAACAGAATGTCGGGACGGTTACCGCCCTTGGCCTGAGCAGCGGTCTCATTGGACATATCGTTGGAGGCATGCTGCTTGGTCAGTACGGTATTGGCCTGAGCCGTGTAGCGAGTGTTGGCACCATTGGTAATACCAGCGGCATTCAGTGCGCGGGTAACCTCGATGACGATGTTGGAAGTGCCATCCCAAACGAAAGGAGTATTCAAGGTGTGCTTCACCCAACCGATATTGTCGGCAGTGAGGGTGAGGTTGTTGGCAGAATAAACAGTGTTGAGACCAGTCAGATAGGTAGTGTTGGCAAAGATGGAGTTGGTGGTGTTACCCATCTTAATATTGTAATAACTATATGTAAATTCATTCACATTAGTACCCAAAGCAGCCAGGTAGAATGAGATGGAGCTGATGGTACCGGCATCATGGCCTGCTGCACGAATCTGGTCGGCAGTGTAGATGTACTGCTCCTTCACATAACGGGTCTTGGGGTTGTAAGGCGAGGGGAAGTTGTTGCTGGTCAGGGTTGCCAGAGTACCCACATGGGTGTTGGCAACATCCTTCAGTGCGATTGCACGATAATACAAGGTGTCGCGACGATAGACAATAGGAGTCTGGTAGGTACACGGAGTTGTATCGATATCAACATGATTTGAATTAGACCAGATTATCCAAGAATTGGGGTCACAATCGGTAGGAGTAATCGTGAGTCTTTCTCCATAGTTGACAGTCTGCATAGGATTGATGTAAGGAGTGCTGGGAGTAAATGCAGAGAAGTAACTGCCAGAGAGGGTATCGTTGAGGTGAGAGACATCGCTGCTGAGCGCATCAACCCAAACCTTGACATTGAAAACGGTATCGCTACCGGCATGCATATTCAGAGGTGTGGAGAAGGTGTGGTGAACTACGGAACGAACCCCGATGGAGGGAATGGTGTCGGCGCAAGCCACGGTGGCACCACCATCGACACTATATTTGACAATCACATTGTTGACTGCGGTGGAACCATAGTTGTTGACATGTGCGACCACAGGTTCTGCGGTGGAAAGATTACAACCGGTGTCGACACTGATACCGTTGACGCAAAGGTCGACATTAGGAACGCCTGTGACATGGAGGTTGACCTGGCCGAGAAGACCCTCACAACCATTATCGTAGTAGCGGATGAGGTTGGTCTCGGTCTCGCCAAGGTGCATCAGGTTGGAAGCAGTGGCAACCTGCCAAAGAGAAGCGGTGGCAGTGGGAGAAGCGGTAGCAGCATTGGTGGGCCATGCAATACGGCGAGCACCTGCGGTGGGGGTATTTGTGCCAGTGCCATTCTGAGCAAGATCGATGGAGTTGCCCTGCCAAACTGCTGCGGGGATATTCTGGTTGCCCCAGCGGATGGCCTGGGTGGAACTAGCAGTGATTACATTATTAAATGCGACTGCGTCGGCAACGCCATTACCGTCGCGGTAGATGATACCGAAATGGCTGGTGTAGGCAGGAGCCACGATAGCAGTGCTGGGAGCGTAGATGGTGCGCGAAGAATCGCTAGCGGTGGTAGAGGTCTTGAACTGGAGCACAAGATTCTCACCAGGCTGGATCGTAACGCGGGGAAGAACCCAAATCTTGGCGGCCGTAGTGGGCTGGACAACGATGATGGAGTCGCCCTCAACATCGGCAGGATAGTCGCCGCAGTTGGTCAGCTCAACAGCAAATGCGGTGGAAGCATTCATCCAAGAAGGCATGGGCGAAGTGGCACCTGCAGCAGTACGGTTGACCTGGACCTCGGTAATCTTAACCAAGGGGAGGTTACGTTTCTGAGAGATGTAGAAGGTGGTATCAGCGAAGATAGGCTCGGTGGTGAGAGAAGGACCATAATAGAAGGGTGCATCGTCGCCGATGTTGTGATACCAAGAGATACCGGAACGCTGGGAGCGACCGTTACCAGAGGTATAGTAGCTGACAGGCCAAGTGTTGATACCTGCAGTGGGAGTGACAGTAGCGGTGGTACCATAAGCCACATTCTGGTTGATGGTAGTGGGTGCGGGAGCGGCATAACGAGAATTGACAACCCAGGTGGAGGTATCGTTCAGGTCATCCGGATCAAGGGTGCACTTAACCCACCATCTGATATTGTAGGTGCGGTCGCTATTGTTAGCGCCACTGGGCAGCGCCATGGTGCGAGTGGAGAGGAAATGGATGGTATCGCCAGGACCGACATTGCGGTTGGTGATGCTGAAGTTCTGCACTGCACCGTTATCAATGCTATAGTAAATACGGATGGGGCTGGATGCGGTGTAGGTATAGGTGCCGGAACCAGTGTTGCGGATAGCCACCTCAACAGGGATGGAGGCGGGAGCACCGCAGTATTCAGCCATAGGAGTGACAAGTTCAACAGGAGCGAAATCGATAGAGAGTGCCGTGACCTCGTATGCGCCAAGGCTAGGTGCGGTAGCGTTACGAGTGGAACCGAACAAGTCGTTGGTAACCTCAGGAATGGGAGTACCCACATTACGCAGCAAGGAGTTGAAAGAGCGGAGGTCGACACGGCTGACGGAACTGTTGGTGTAGTTGGGGTTGCCAACAACAGAACCTTCATCCATGGGAACTGCGTTCATCCAGCTGTTGAGCGAAGTGTAGTTGACACCGGTCAGTTTATTCAACACACCACTGACTGAGTAGTAGCAGTTGTGGTCGACATGCAGGGAACCAAGGTTGGTGCCGGGCACAAAAGAGAATGCATAGTTAGAAGTATCGAAAGTAGCAATTACATTGTTCTGGAAATAGCTGTTGGTAATCACGTCACCGCCGAAGGTGGCAGCTGCCACGTTCACACGCTCATTGGCGCTCATGCGGACGGAATTGAACACTGCTTTAATATAAGAACCTTTAATAATATTAAGGGGAGTGGTCAGCATGTTGGTGGTACCGTCATCGAGAGAGACCACCATGTTGTTGGCTACGATGGCATAATCGGAAGCCGTGCCGTGGAAGTCGGAAACACCAATACAGCAAGCGCCCTTGGTGTTGAACACGCGGTTGCGGACAATGCGGCTGCCCTGGTAGCAATACTGGCCCAAGATCACATAGCTTGCATTGGTCAGCACATCGTTACAGTAGTTGCTATCGACCAGCACATGGTTCTGGTTCACCACGCGGATGGCGGTGTTGACCTGGTTGGCGAAATCGTTGAACTGAACGGTGTTGTTGGTAGAACGGTCATCGGATGCGGGACCGCTAACATCGACACCGACAGTGCCGCCGAAGAAGTTACAATTCTTAACCAAGAGAGAATCTGCATAGCCGGAATAGATCAGCGACTGTGCGGAGTTGGTAACGGTGTTGCTATCCACGAACTGGCAGTTGAGGAACTGGCAGTTGGAGCTTCTGCGGCCGAGGCGGGCAAGCACGTTGCAGCGGTTGTCGGCATTCACGCCATTGCTGAAGCGGATGTTCTTAAAGCGGATGCTTCTGGCCTCGGTGAGGTCCACCAGCGAAGCAGCATTGCTGTTGACACCCTGGCGGGCACGGCGGAAGGTGACAATTGCCGTGGGAGTGGCAGGCTCAAAAGTCACATAATTGGAAGCCGAAGTGCCGGGAATGTAGGGGAACTTGGCCACATCATACACACCTGCGGGCAGCTTGATGGTGAGGGGAGCGTCGATACCGCAGCGGCTCAAAGTATAAAGACACTTCTCTAGCGATGCGAAATGAGCGCCAGCGCCGGAGCCGATAGTACGGGTGCCGCTGTAGGGACCCACGCAGGAGGCAAAGGGGCTGAAGGTGGTATCGTTGTAGGGCTCATGGTCGCGGACAATCAAGGTGTTGTTTTCAACCTTGATGAAGGTACCAACCCAAGCACGCAGAGTGTGATAGCCAACGGTGAAGTTCTGCGTGGTGCTGAGCACAACACGCACACTGTCGCCAGCATTCAAATGGCCGGTCCAAGGAATTACGGCTGAAGGAGCACCATTGTCGACCTGGTAGTAGATACCGCAGGAGTCGATGGGGCGAGCGCCGAAGTTTTTCAACCACACGACCACCGAGTCGGCACCCACTGCACAAGGCACATCATAGCTAGGATAAGCCAAGGCCGAGATACCGCAGTCGTGAATCAGAGGCACATTCTTAGACTCGAAGAACTGCACCCAGGGGCGAGTGGTGGTGGTGAAGCCATATTCAAAGTTGTTGATGTCCGAGCCAAAAGCATCGGAAGGCATGGCTGCGGGCACACCATCCATGATGAGCGAATGCTTCATCGCAGCCACGGGAATGTGCTTGACAGCGGTAGCGAAGTGATCCTGGCTGCCGGTGCCATCATAGAATATCTGCACAATAATGTCGCTACCGGCATAGAAGAAAGTATCCTGGAGCTGGATACTCTTCAACGAACCGTCAGCGCACTGGTTCAGCGTGAGGGCACTATCATATACAATCTGCATTTCGGTAGTGGTGAAACGCTCATTGGTGGGTAATCTGGTGTAGGAGTTGGGCACATTCATCATGCGGATCTGCACTCGCTGGCGAGTGACATTATGCTGCGAAAGACCCATTTTCAAGTTCATGGCGGTAATAGCGCCAGGGCCGAAGCCCAACTCAGCCATCGTCACACTATCATAGATAAACTCAGAACGGTTGTCAAGATACGTCGGGAAGGGAAACACATTACTCTGTGTGGTGTTGGCTGTAGAAGCGCCAGTGTTGGTACGGCCGCGGATGCAGCGGTAAGAGTTCCACTGGCTGGAGTTCTTGGGGTAAAAGACCGTGTTACGGTTGTTAGTAGCGTCCTTGGCTACAACATGGTAGCGCATCAAGGTATCATAGCCATAGAAAGGAATACGGCCGACATAGCGGTTAGAGGTGGGGTTCAGGCGGTGCAGATAAGCGGTGTCCTGCGTGGTACGATTGCCCACGCGATAGACGACAAACACGCTGTCGGGATTAATGCCCTGGAGCACAGCCGTGGTCACATCGCAAACCACCTTACCGCCGCGGCTGCTGGGATATTTCTGCACATCGGGGAAGGAGCGCATGGCAATGCGGGGAGTGACAATCTGCTGGCTGGAAGCGCGGACGCGGATATCATCGATATACCAGCCATCGAGGCCAGTAGCCACTCGGCGAGGTTTGACCACAAAACGGATCTGCAACTTCTTATCAGTAGTGGCAACACCCTGGAACAACATGTCGAGGTCGAAACGCTCCTGCTTCCACATGGTATTGCTCACCATGTCGCCAACCCACTCAGTACCATAGGACTGATTACTGAAGGTACCCAGCGAGGTGAACTCGGCACTACCTCCGTCAGACATATTATAATGGCTGGCATTGAGGTCAATCCAGTTGGTCTGGTCGGGGCGTTTAGCCTGGATAATACAAGTCTCTAAAGGAGTCATACCCTTCAAGGGGTCGATGAACGCGATATGCATGAACTCAAGGGTGAAGTAGTTCAGCGAAGCGTTGGCCGAGAAATCGATGGTGTCCAGCTCCAGGGTCACTTCCTGCGACTGGGTGTGGGTCATCTTCAAGGCCTGGCTGCCACCGGAGACAATGCTTGTCTGGCGGTTCGCACCCGAGCTCATGGTGTAGTTCATTGGTGAGCCCGTTTCAAAGTCCTGCGAGAACATTTGAAAGATTTGGGCATGGGTCGTGAGTGTCGCCAAAGCGAAAATCAGCCCAATTACTAAAAAACGTTTTTTCATGTTTGTATATTATTATTATTTTTATTATCAAATAATTAAACACCACAAATAGCCCTTTCTAGAGCCTAGAAAATGGCAATTTTCGGACTACAAATTTACGAATATTTCTTGAATCAGCAAACATTTTTTATTACTTTAATAATAATTTAAAGAAACTGCGCCAAAAATTCAGCATTTTCACTCTGACCATTACAAGAGTAGAAAGGCCATTTTTTTGAACCCCACAGCCCCAAACTTTAACAAACTTTAACACTCAAAAGCAGCAGAAACACAACAAAACCTCACTCCCGCCGTAACTTCGCCACTTATCCTATAGTTATCCTATATTTATCCTACACCAATTATAGCGCGAATGGGATAAATATAGAATAAGTATAGAATAAATATAGGATAAGGAACGGGCCTACAGCGGGCTTAGGGCGGGAGCAAAAAGATTGGCTAGAAGAGGCGAAGACTGCAAAGGATTTTTTACCGGGCAGGATGAGGTCGGGACGGCAAATTTCGGCAGCCGATTTGTCAATTGGAATTGTCTCGGCTGAAGCCTGACCATCGAAACGAAACCATTACAAATGAGCACATTGCAAAAAACATTTGCATGATTCGAAAAATAGTCGTAAATTTGCAAAATATTACACGGAAAATGGCTTCATATACAGCCACTTGAATCCGAAATAAATATTATTATTAACATTATAATACTCAACACCATGCAACCCCAATCCATTTTCTTCATCTGCCTAGGTGTGGCCGTGTTTCTATTCCTTGTCATCATCAGCTATGTCAAGGCACCGCCATCAGTTGCTTTCATCGTTTCCGGTATCAACCGCAAGCCCCGCATCCTCATCGGCCGAGGCGGTTTCCGCATCCCCGTGCTGGAGCGACTCGACAAGGTGTATCTCGGCCAAGTGACCGTGGATATCAAGACCAACGTGCCTATCCCCACCAAGGACTTCATCAATGTGAACGTGGACGCCGTTGCCAAGCTGCAGGTGCTGCCCGACCAGGATGGTATCCGCTTGTCTGCCAAGAACTTCCTCAACATGTCCGCCGCCGAGATTTCCAAGCAGGTGCAGGACTCGCTAGAGGGTAACATGCGCGAGGTGACGGGTTCGCTCACCCTGACTGAAATCAACATCGACCGCGACAAGTTTTCCGACCAGATTATGACTAAGGCTCAGATGGATATGAATGCCCTGGGCTTGAAAATCATCAGCTGCAACATCCAGAATATCACCGACGAAAACGGTCTCATCCGTGATCTCGGTGCCGACAACACTTATTCTATTAAAAAGAATGCCGCCATCACCAAGGCCGAGGCCGAGAGAGACATAGCCCAGGCCCAGGCCCGCGCTCGCAAGGATGCCAACGATGTGCAGGTGGAATCCGACACCGAGATTGCCATCCGCCAAAACCAGCTGGCCATCAAAAAGTCGGAGCTGAAGGTGCAGGAAGACATCAAGAAGGCCGAAGCCGATGCCGCCTACAGCATCCAGGAGCAGGAGCAGCGTAAAGTAATCAATGTCAAGACTGTAGACGCGCAGATTGAGCAAACCAAACGCGAGCAGGAACTGACTGCCGAGAAGGTGAAGATTCGCGAAAACGAACTCCGCGCCATGGTGCAGAAACAGGCCGATGCCGACAAATATCAGATTGAGGTCAACGCCCAGGCAAGCCTCGAACAGCAGAAGCGCAACGCCGAGGCCGAGGCCTACCGTGCCGAGCAGGAAGCCCGCGCCACCATTGCCCGCGCCGAGGCCAAGAGACAGTCGATGATGCTGGAAGCCGAGGGTATCAAATCCTTGGGCGAAGCCGAGGCCTATAAGATCAAATGTGCCGGTGAGGCCGAGGCTATTGCCATTGAAAAGAAGGGTCTTGCCGAGGCCGAGGCCATGCAGAAGAAAGCCGACGCCTACAAGGAATACGGCCAGGCCGCTATCCTTGACATGCTGGTGAACATCATTCCCGAGACCGCCAAGAATGTTGCTTCGCCGCTGAGCGCAATTGACAACATGAATGTCTACGGCACCTCGGGTGCTGACGCCGCCAGTGTTTCCGGAGCGGTTCCCACAGTCATCAAACAGACCTTCGATGTCATCGAATCTGCCACCGGTGTAAACATGAGCAACATACTGAGAGCCAACAGTATTGAAGCCAAGACCGACCGCAATGTCAGCCTCAACAGCGACTCCGACGTCACCCTCAAAAAGTAGCTGACAATCACCATACAAAAAAGGGTTGAGCGACAAGAACTTCATGCTCTTTCGCCCAACCCTTTTCATTTACCTAAAGAATTCTCCGCCAACAAATTGAACAAATCAATCCATCCGACAAACCAATCACAAAAAATAAGGGTGACCTCTAAAAATTGTTTTTCTGGCCGAGCTTGCTCGGCCAGAAGGACTGAAAGAAATTGCCAGAGATTAATCAGAAATTGCTGTATATTAAAAATTTATGGAACATTTCTGATGATTTCTTTCAGTACATAAGTTTCGCTTGCGAAACTTAGATTATCTAATTTTTAGAGGTCACCTAAGTTGAGGATGAACGACAATGCTTCCTCAGATGGCAGCAAGCCAGGTTTTGCAAACAAAAAAGCACCTTCTTGCGGCCTTTGTCTCAAGAAGGTGCTTATTTATGATAATGAATAGACTAGTTGCGGCGCTGGCGCAGAACTTCGTACATGAAGACGGCTGCAGCAACTGAGACATTGAGCGACTGCACCTGGCCGAGGATTGGAAGTTTGGCGCGAGCATCTGCCATTTTGAGGATCTCGGGACTGATGCCGGTTTCTTCCGCACCCATCACCAGGAGGGTGGGCTTGGCAAAATCGACCTCAAGATAGTCGGTGGCACCCTTCTCGGTGGCGGCAACAATCTGCATACCACATTGTTTAGCCAAATTGAGCACCGTTTTGAGGTTGGACTCGCGGCAGATGGGCATGCGCAGCAATGCACCAGAAGAAGTCTTCACAGCGTCGTCGCTGACCTGTGCGCTACCATGGTCGGGGATGATGACGGCATCCACGCCGGTGCACTCGGCAGTACGCACGATGGCACCAAAATTGCGCACATCGGTCACATGGTCAAGCAACAACACCATGGGAGCCTTTTCGCCTTCCATAAGCTGGGGAATAAGATCGAGGGCATGCTTGTATTCTATCGGAGAAATCAGCGCTACAACGCCCTGATGGTTGCCCTTAGTCATGCGGTTGAGCTTCTCGATGGGCACGAACTGGAAGGGAATATTCTTGTCGCGGATGCGCCCCTTCAGCTCGCCAGCCAACGGACCGGAAAGGCCATTCTGAAGCAGGATTCTATCAATCTGAGTATCGCCATCAATCGCCTCAATCACAGGGCGAAGGCCGTAGATTGTTGAGGACACCTTTGGCGCATGGCTCTCACTTGTATTGTTGGTCGGTTTCTTGTGAATCATATTTTTAAAAAGAAAAGATGTTAACGTTTTTTTGATATGACAAAGCGTCACACAACCATGCCGTCTTTGAGCATAATCTGGCGGTCGGATTTCTGAGCCAAAGAGGTGTTGTGGGTAACAATGACAAAAGTCTGCCGATACTGGTCGCGCAACTGGAAAAAGAGGTCGTGCAATTCTTCGGCATGGCGGGTGTCGAGGTTGCCGGAAGGTTCATCGGCCAAGACCACGGCAGGATTGTTTATCAGCGCTCTAGCCACGGCAAAACGCTGCTGCTCGCCACCGGAAATCTGGGCCGGCTTGTGCGAAGCCCTGGCCTCGACATTGAGGAATTTGAGCAACTGCATAGCTTTCTCTTTGGCCTCCTCCATGCTCATGCCGGCAATGAGTGCGGGCAGACACACATTCTCCAAGGCAGTGAACTCGGGCAGCAGATTATGGAACTGAAACACAAAGCCGATGTTCTGGTTGCGGAAGCGAGCTAAAGCCTTCTCGTCGAGGGCGGTAACATCCATGTTGCCGAAACAAACCTTGCCGGAGTCGGGTTTGTCCAGTGTGCCAAGAATTTGCAGCAAAGTGGTCTTGCCCGCACCCGAAGCGCCCACAATGCTAACCACCTCAGCCTCAGCAATAGAGAGGTTGATGTCGCGCAGCACCTGGAGACTGCCGTAAGACTTGTTAAGATGTTCGACTGTAATCATTTGTTGCTGTTTTTGAAGTTGATGGAAGTTTTGAAGTCGGGGCGACTGGCAGCACCCAATTCACTCTTCTTCAACAACATCCATCAACTGACACTTACTTCATCAACTACCATTTACTACTACATTTCCTTGCCATTGAGGAAGGCCTTGTAGACCTTGTTCTCGCCATAGGCATAGGGAAGGTATTCGTAGGTAGGAATCTTGGTGGTGAGGTAGAAATTGGCCTTCTTGCCAACAGCTATAGAGCCCAGAATGTCGCTGACACCCATAGCGTAACCGCTGTTGATGGTGGTGGCGTTGATAGCCTCCTCGGGCAGCATGCGATAGTTTACGCAAGCAAAGGAGAGAACCAACTGCAAATTGCCAGAAGGCGAAGAGCCGGGGTTGAAATCAGAAGCCATAGCCACGGGGAGGCCGGCATCCATCATCTTGCGCACGGGAGCGTGCTCCATATTCAGGAAGAAGGCTGCGCCGGGGAGCACGGTGGGCATGGTGCAGGAGCCCTTGAGGCACTCGATCTCGGCATCGCCGGTGTATTCCAAATGGTCGCAAGACAGCGCATTGTATTTCACAGCGCACTGAATACCACCGGAGCAGGCCATCTCGTTGGCGTGGATTTTGGGGCGCATACCGTATTTTGCGCCAGCCTCCAGCATGCGCTCAGTGTCCTCAACGGTAAAGAAACCGGCATCGCAGAAGACATCAATAAAGTCGGCCAAGCCCTCATCTGCTGCCTGGGGAATCATGCGGTCGATAACCAGGTCGACAAATTTCTCCTGACAGCCACGGTATTCCATGGGAATGCCATGTGCGCCGAGCAGGGTGGACTTGATAGTCAGCGGGCTGTTCTCACGGAGGCGGCGAATGACGCGGAGCATCTTGAGTTCGGCCTCAGGAGTCATGCCGTAGCCCGACTTAATCTCCACAGCACCAGTACCAAAGCGGATAATTTGTTCCAGGCGGGCCATTGCATCCTCATAGAGCTGATCTTCAGATGCCTCCTGCACACGCTTGGCGCTGTTCAAAATGCCGCCGCCGCGTTTGGCAATCTCATCATAGCTGAGGCCGCGGATTTTGTCGATATACTCAATCTCGCGGCTGCCGGCATAGACAAGGTGGGTGTGGGAGTCGCAAAAAGAGGGCAGCACCATGCGGTCGGTGGCGTCAACCACCTTGTCAAAAGTCTGCTCTTTCAATTCAGCCATAGGGCCGAAAGCGGCAATTTTGTCGTCCTCCACTATCAGGTAGGCATTTTCAATATGGTCGATATGGGCCATGTCGGCTCCACAAACTTTCATGCGGGGAGTTTCCTCAACCTGCAACAGCGATTTAATATTCTTTACGAGAGTTTTCATAGATTGTTATGTATTTATTTGACAAATGCGCTTTGCTCGCGCAAAAGCTCTTGATTCTTAACTAAAAAAGTTCCGGCTGGTCGCCCATCTTTATCTTGCCAAGGTGTTGATAGGCCAATGCTGTGGCCTCACGCCCGCGAGGGGTGCGCTGCAGATAGCCTTCCTGGATCAGATAGGGTTCGTAGACTTCCTCCACAGTGCCGGCATCTTCGCCGACCGAAGTGGCTATGTTGCTGATACCCACTGGGCCGCCCTTAAACTTGTCGATAATCGTACCCAGGATGCGGAGGTCCATCTCATCCAAACCATTCCTATCCACATTCAGGTTGCCCAAAGCATAGCGAGCAATGTCGAGGGTGATGGTGCCATCGCCTTTGACCTGGGCAAAATCGCGCACACGGCGCAGCAACAAATTGGCAATACGGGGAGTTCCGCGACTACGGCGGGCAATCTCAAAGGCCGACTCAGAGGTGATCTTCACTTGCAGCAGACCTGCCGAGCGGTTGACAATGCGTGCCAAGGTCTCGGGGTCGTAGTACTGCAGTCGGCAGTTGATGCCAAATCGCGCACGCAGAGGTGCCGTCAGCATGCCGGAGCGGGTGGTTGCGCCAATCAGCGTGAAGGGTTTGAGATTCAGCTGCACACTGCGAGCCGCAGGACCCGACTCGATGAGAATATCGATTTTATAGTCTTCCATGGCCGAGTAGAGATATTCCTCCACCACTGGCGAAAGACGGTGAATTTCATCAATAAACAGCACATCGTTTGCCTCCAGCGAGGTGAGCATGCCGGCCAAATCGCCCGGCTTGTCGAGCACAGGGCCCGAGGTCATTTTAATGCCCACACCCAGCTCATTAGCAATGATATGCGAGAGCGTTGTCTTGCCCAGACCCGGAGGGCCGAACAAGAGGACATGGTCGAGAGGTTCGCCACGTTGCTTGGCCGCGCCAACAAACACGCGCAAGTTGTCCAGCACCTGCTGCTGCCCGGCAAAGGCATCAAAACCCTTGGGGCGCAAGGCACGCTCAACCTCGCGTTCTTGAGCCGACTGGCTGTGGCCTGTAGCATCTAAATTGTTATTCATTTGAGTACTCTTTGAGGATGCAAAATTACGAAAAAAAAATGACATAATAAATAAATATGTTCTATTCATTATTATTCATTGCTCTCAAAGTAGCACACCAGGCACCCAAAAACGAAAAAACGCATCGCGCACAATAATTTCAGCCATCATACGTTACCATTAAAAAAAAGAGTTATTCTATGCCCAAAGTTGTAATTGTAGGAGCCGGCGCGGCCGGTATGATGGCTGCCGTAGCTGCCGCCGAACAAGGTGCCGATGTAGTGCTGCTGGAGAAAATGGACCAGGCCGGTCGCAAACTTCGCATCACCGGCAAGGGTCGCTGCAACCTCACCAACACTTCACCCCTCAAAGACTTCCTCACCCATATCGGACCTGATGGCCGATGGATGAGAAACGCTTTCGCACAGATGTTCAACACGCAACTCATGGACTTCTTTGAGCAGCGCAATGTGCCGCTGGTAGAAGAACGAGGCAGCCGCGTATTCCCCAAGAGTGGGAAATCGCTCGATATCTTCCTGGGTCTCATCAACGACTTGGAGAACCGCAGCAATGTGGAGATACGCAAAAACTGCGCAGTGAAAAGTCTGACCGAGGATCGGCACGGGGTGCGTCTGCAAGACGGCACCACGGTGCGAGGCGACGCCGTCATCATTGCCACCGGAGGCCTCTCCTACCCCACCACCGGTTCCACCGGCATCGGCTATCGCCTGGCAGAAGAAGCCGGCCACACCATCATTCCCCAAGTGCCCTCGCTGGTTTCGCTCACCTGCGAAGAGTCAATCCCCAGGGAACTGGAAGCCTTTGTGCTAAAGAATGTTGGACTGACCATCACCCGCCCCGACGGCAAGAAGCTCTATGAGAATTTTGGCGAGATGACCTTCACTCGCAACGGCATCGATGGCCCTATTGTGCTTTCCGCCAGCCGCCAGGTATCGCGAATGCTCAACAGTGGCGAGAAACTCATTGCCCACATCGACCTCAAGCCAGCACTCACCCAGGAGAAACTGGACAAAAGGCTATTGGCCGACCTCGACGCCAACGGCACCCGCGTGTTCAACGATGCCCTGCGCCTCTGGCTGCCGGCTGAACTTATCCAATTAGCCCTCGACCGACTGCATATTGAATACTACAAACGCCTCCACCAAATCAATGGTGCCGAGCGCAAACGCTTGCTCAACTTCTTGAAAAACGTAGAGTTCACCCTCTGCGGCACAGGCGACTACAACACCGCCATCGTCACCCAAGGCGGTGTGGAAACCAAAGAAATCAACCCCAAGACCATGGAGTCCAAGTTAGTCCCCGGCCTCTATTTCGCCGGCGAAGTGCTGAACCTGGATGCCGACACCGGCGGCTACAACCTCCAGATAGCCTTCTCCACGGGCTTTTCCGCCGGCCGTGCCGCCGCACACCCCAAAGAGGAATAGGCACACCCATTCCCCATATAGAGCTTAGGCTGCCAACGCAACAAATAGCCTTGGGCAATAAAAACAAGCACCCCCGCCAATAGTGTCGGCGGGGGTGCTTTAGTGTATGCTAGTTGGCGGCAGGGCACTGGGCCGGTGCTACCTGGCTAGGCATTAATAGTTGGTGATGTAGGTGATATTTGAGCCGCCACCATTATTTTGTAACATACCTTTTAAGGTTTCGTTGCAATAGACGGTGCATCCGCGCTTTGTATCCATGATAGCACGGTTTGCGTTTAAAGGTGTGAAATTGTGGTTGAATTTAATGGAAGATAGTTGCATGCTTGACAAGAACATATATTCAATTGTTAGATTACTGTTACTTGAGAAGCTTGATAGATCGAGGCTGGTGAGGGTAGAGCAATGGTCGAACATGAACTTCATATTCACCACATTGGCGGTATTGAATGTTGAAAAATCGATGTTAGTAATTAAACTGCATCCGTAGAACATATAATCCATTCTCTGTACATTGTCGGTCTTGAAACCTTCGCCGAAGTCAATGGATTGTAAGTTATTACACCTCCAAAAAAGTTCACGGCAATATTCTGGGGCATTGATAACGGAAGCAGATGTATAAACATCAACAACACCACCGTTATCAACCATATAAATAGGAGTGGAACCAGCCGCTGCAATGTTTGTGCCGCTAGTGACAGTGGAGTTGTAGTGGAAGGTAATGGATGTTGCAGAACTTTGATGAAAAGCCTCCTGTTTCAACTGCGCAGGGGGCATGAAGCTCATACCGCTGCCGAGGGTGATGGGCAAAATCTCGTTGCGGTTGATGGTGACGGCGGAGCAGGTCTTGGTGCAGTAGTTACCAGCAGAGTTCTTGATGCGGAGCTTCATGTTGGTGTAGTTGCCAGCGGGCAGATAGATGTAGAAGTCTTTGCCGTCAGAGATGCTCGGTGCCTCGCCGAGAACCAAGGTGGTGATGCGCGAAGCTGTATTGGGAGCGGTGGCGGTGGTGGAGGTGAGGGCGGGAACGCCATCGGTGTAGCTGATGGTGTAGGTGCCGTTGAGCTGCTGGTCGGCAATCACGGCAATCTCGCTGATGCTGACGCCGCCCTGCTGCAGGTGGATCTTCATCATGCCGCAGAGGTTCTGGAACTTGACGCGGGGCATGGGATCGCTGAAGTCGATAGTGCTAAAGTCGGCTACCATGGGAGCACCGGCAAAGCTACCGTCGGTGCTGTTCTGCACGGCGGGGATCACTACCTGGTTGCCAGGCTGGCCTTGGGCTATGCTGGCGGGATAGACGGCATAAAGGGGAGTGCCACTGGTGCTGCCGCTGGCAAAAGTGAAGTCGGCCCAAGTGGCATCAGTGCCATCGGGGGTGGCGGTATAGACTGCGCCGTCGGTGCCGGTCTGGAATCCGATGCGGATCTGGTCGGCTTCATCCCACTCGGTATAGTTGTCGGCGCCCATGTGGGTCTTGGCCGAGTTGTCGGCGCAGGCGCGGAACTGCTGGGGCAGCTGAGCGGCCTCTTCTTCTTTCTGACAGGAGCTGATGCCAAAAGCCACGAGGGCGATGGCAGAGAGGGTAAAGATTGATTTCTTCATTGTGCGCTGAGGTTTTTAGTTAAACTGATAGCCTTCTGCCGGAGCGTTCCATTGTTCTGAGCCTTTGCCCTGGGGAGCGTCGCTGCCGCTGCCGGCAAATCCTTTTTCTACTCGTGCGTCCATCACTTCTACGATGGGCTGTTCGTAAATTTTTTTCATTGTCTTGTATAAATTTTGATTAATATTTAATGATTGGCAAGGGGAGGTAAAACAACTCAGCCCGGCGCAATCATGAGCTGCGCCAGCCGAAAAAGGAAATAAAATCAAGGAGAAATCGGTTCTATCGAATCCAAACCGACTGTATGGGGGGGGTGATTATCAATTTGTTATAACGATGTCTCACATTTAATTTCATTGCTGCTTGTTTTTGCAAAGATAGGAAGAAAAATCCAATCATCATTATTTTCGTGTGCAGATTAATATTATTTAACCATCCGCCCTTGCGCCGGACAATTTCGGCTTGGCGGCACCCCACTGCACCAAGGCACTTCAAACAAAAAAAAGGTAATCTCTAAAATTTGTTTTTCTAACCAAGCAAGCTTGGCTAGAAGGACTGAAATACGAGGATTTTCAGTGAAAATCCGAGCGGTTCTGTGAACCTTTTGAGAAAAGTCAACATTATCCAGAAATTATTAATAACTACAATTTCTGATTAATAATGACTTTCTCGGATTTTCTCTGGAAGCTCGAAAGGTTCACTGAACCTTTCTCGTATTTCAGTTCATAAGTTTCGCTTGCGAAACTTAGATTATCTAATTTTTAGAGGTTACCAAAAGGCAACCTACAAATTCGCCTTGATGAGCGAAGCAAGAGCGAAGGATAAGCGAAGGAAAGGCGAAGGATGGATAACCCTATTACGTTAGCACCTACTAAAAAAAACGCGAATTTCCGTGAAGAATGTTGGCTCGCTGCAGTTCCGCTGTACCTCCGTTGATTCTACGGGGTAGGACCGCTTGGGGGAGCGGACCCACAAAGGGTGTACTGAGAATGTGCGGAGCCCCCAAAATATAGAATCTAGAATGGATTTTTGCATCGGTGCACACATTTGTGTGTAATCAATGCGTTATGCGATTCTAGATTCTAGATTTATGGCCATACCGATGCGGCAGACAGCCATTGATGACGAGAATAGCAACGCACTACTATTTGAGCAACAGCTATTTAGCAATTCATCCATCACAAACACTCTATGCCGGATGAGTTGACGCAGATATAGAATCATGATTCTATAGGTGACTTCTAAAAATTGGATAATCTAAGTTTCGCAAGCGAAACTTATGAACTGAAAGAAATTATCAGAAATGTTCCAGAAATTATTAATAACTAGCAATTTCTGATTAATTTCTGGCAATTTCTTTCAGTCCTTTTGTCCGAGCTTGCTCGGCAAAATTAAAAGATCAGCCATAAGATTCCTAATATTCAGGATTTTAGACGGCATTCAACACATATACCAATATACCACTAAACAACTAAGCTACTAAACTGATCAACTTCGCTACGTAAGATGCTGCCTTTCAAGCCGAAACGAGTCAAGTTACTAAAATTTGCCTACGGAGCGCTCCAGTTCGGCCAAGGCCACCATGCAGTCATGCAGACTGGTGGCATACTCTTCTTGGATTTCATTAAAGGTCTGCTGGGCCACCAACACCTCCAACAACGAAGTGTCGCCACGCTGATAGGCATAGAGTTTGCCTTCCAGCACCTGCCGGGCTCCGGCCATCATGTTGTTGGCATAGGCCTGAGCTCTGCCCAAGGCCGACTGATAGTTGTTGTAGGCCTTTACCACTTCGCCACGCACATTTGCCCGCACGGCAGCGTTCTCGGCATTTGCCTGTTGCACACGCAGTTGCCCGGCCTTCCGCACACCCCGGTTCACACTGGTCACGGGGAGGGGGATGGACAAACCAACAGTATAGCCCACAAAATCAGGTGCGGGAGCTTCTTCGTTGAGCACGCGGGTGTTGTAGCTTGCGCCCAGAGCCAGTTCGGCATCGGAGCGGCACTCGCGCAAAGCCAATTTTTCCTCATCAGCAGCCAAGCGCACAGCGCAGTCGGCGGCCAGCACATCGGCACGGTTCTTCATTGCCTGGTTCAACAGCACCGACAAATCAAACATCTTGCCGGGTACCGACAACTCGCCCTCCACATCGCGGGAGTTCATCTGCGCATTGCCACAACGCACATCCAGCACCACCAAGGAATTCAAGAAATCGGTGCGGCGGTTGTTTAGTTCCTGCTGAGCGCGGTGCTGTTCAAGGCGGCTTTGCAACATGTCCAGTTCAGAAATCTCGCCCTTGACAAAGCGCACGCTGTCGCTTTTGGCCAAAGACTCAATATTTTCATAAGCCTGTGCACCAATGTCGAAAAGCGTCTTGGCCAATAAAGCGTCGTAGAAATCAATGGTGGCATCAGCCTTTAGATTGCGCCAGAAATCATCGCTTTCGGCCTTGGCCAAAGCAAGCGAGCTCTTGGCCACAGCCACCCGAGCCATCCGCTTGCCCGGGGCCAGCGATTTGCTGATTTCGGCCGAGGCCGACTGGCCCATCTGTATGCTCCAGTCGCTATTATTTCCATATTCAAAAGACAAGGTGGGGTCGTCAGAAGTTCTGGCAGCCAGCACTTCGGCCTCGCTGATGGGGACGCTTAACCTTTGAGCCACCATCTCTGCATTGCGACTCTTGACCGAGTCGATATAGTCTTGATACCGCAGCACCTGAGCACCAACCCCGGAGGTGAAAAATGCCAGAAGCAGTATTATTATATATTGTTTTTTCATATTATTATAATGTATTAGGATTCTGAATGTTCCTTTCTTCTCTCAATGAGGTAGTACAATGTGGGCAACACAAAGAGTGTCACCACAGTAGCAAACAGCAAACCGTAGACGATGACGGTTGCCAAAGGCCGCTGGACATCGCTGCCAATACCGGTAGAGATGGAGGCGGGGAAAAGGCCGAGCACCGCCACGGTGGCGGTCAGCAGAATTGGGCGCATTCGATGTGTTGCCCCCTCAATGGTGGCCGCCCTCAAGCCAAGCCCTTCTTCTCGCAAATTATTGATATGCGATATCATAATCAATCCATTCTGCAAGGCCACACCAATCAAGGCGATGAAGCCCACTGCGGAGGACACATTCAGCGTCATTCCTCTGATATTCAGTGCCAACAAGCCGCCGAACAAAGCCAAAGGCACAACCGACATCAGCAGACCAGCCTGGCGGACTTTGCCGAAAGCCAAGATCAACAGAATGAACATCACGGCCAGCACAATAGGCACAACAAGCCCTAATCGGCTGAAGGCACGATTGCGATTCTCGAATTGGCCAGCCCAATGGAGGGTTGTAACTGCCGGATCGTATTGGACATTTGCTTTAATCTGCTTGTCGGCCTCAGCCACAAAGGTGGTCAGATCGGCTCCGCGAAGATTGAGTCGCACCAAGGTGTATCGCCTATTCATCTCTCGCATAATCGAGTTGGCACCCAACGCCATCTTGACATCAGCCACTGCCGACAACGGCACTTTGGCACCATCAGGAGTGGTCAACTGCAAGGCGGCAATCTTCTCCGGCGTATCGCGACAACTCTCTGCATAACGGCAAGTTACATCATAGACCTTGCTGCCGTCGTAAATCTGAGAGATGGCCTTGCCGCCGATAGCCAACTCAATGAGCTGAGCCACATCGGAGACATTCAGTCCGTACTGAGCTATACGGTCGCGGTCGACACTAATCTGCAGCTGGGGTGTAGGCGGTTCCTGGTCCACGGCCACATCGGTGGCACCATCAATCTTCTCCAGCACGGCAGCCACATGCTCGGCCACACGCCGCCCCTCATCAATATCCTCGGAGTAAATCTTCAAAGCCAGATCGCTATGCGTGCCGGCAATCTGGTCCATCACCATATCGATAATCGGTTGGCTGAAACCGACTTGGAATCCAGGCATTTGAGCAATCTCAGCCGACATGGCCTCAATCAACTCGGCCTTGGTGCGGCCACTCTTCCAAGTATTGTAGGGCTTGAGGCCAACACCCACCTCAATATGCGACAGGCTGAAGCACTCGGCACCCTCATCGTCGCGGCCCAGCTGAGTCATCACATACGAGGTTTCGTCAAACTTTTTCAGCGTACGGCGCAAATCGTCAGACATCTTTTTCGACTGCTCAATAGAGATACCAGAAGGCAGTTGCACCTGCACCCAGATTGAGCCCTCATCCAAGGGAGGCAAGAAATCTTTGCCCACAGTCACGGCCAGGATACCCGATCCTAACAATGTGGCAACCAGTACAATCACAACCATCTGACCTTTTTCGATCACCTTGCCCACCAGCTTGGAATATGCCTTGTTCAGTTTCTCCAACCAACGGTTGTGGTAAATCTTGCGAGGCTTGCGGTAAGCCGCAAACGAAAGGCAGGGAGTCAGCAACAAGGCCGTAAGCAGTGCGCCCAACAAAGCATAGCCCACCGTGTAGGCCATAGGCGTAAATAATTTGCGCTCAACATGTTCAAAAGCAAAAAGCGGCATATAGGCAGTGATGATAATCACGGTGGAGAAGAAAATCGACCGAGCAACCTGCCCAGCCCTCTTCTTCACGATATTGTCATCCAACAGCTCATCCGGCCGGCCCTCGCGCTCTTTGAGAATAGTTTCCATCATCACAATGGCACCATCCACCAAAATACCGAAGTCAATAGCACCCAGCGACAAAAGGTTGGCCGGCACGCCGGTCAGCTTCATCAAGATGAAGGCCACCAAAAGCGATATGGGAATGGTGATGGCCACCAGTGCCGCACCACGCAAGTCGCCCAGGAACACCACGAGGACCAACAGCACCAACAACATGCCTATCAGCAAAGTGTGCGACACGGTCTTCAAAGTTTCGCCAACCAGGTTGGTTCTATCCATATAGGGATGAATCCTCACGCCCTCCGGAAGTACCTCGTTATTTAACTCATCCACAGCGGTATGCACACGGCCGAGCACCTCCGAAGGGTTTTCGCCTCGCAGCATCTGCACAATGCCTTCCACGGCATCGTCGAAGTCGCGCTCATCATCGCAAAATCCCAGCACACCCTTGCGCTCCAGACTTCCGTATTTCAAATCGCCCAAGTCACGCAGGAAAACCGGCACGCCGTTGGCAGATTTTATCACAATATTGCCCAAGCCTTCTAGATTGCTGACCAAGCCGATACCACGAATCACATAGCTCAGATTGCCCTCGGTCAACACACTGCCGCCGGCATTCAGATTGTTCTCTTCAATCTTCTCAGTAATATCATCCAGGCTCACACCATACGCCGCCATGCGTTCCGGGCGCAACTCAATCTGATACTGTGTGGTGATGCCGCCGAAATTGCTCACATCAGCCACACCCGACAATTGGCGCAGATAGGGGATGATGGTCCACTTATGGATATCTGTCAAGCTGCGCAAATCATGGCTGCCATCTGGGCTTTCCACCGTATAGCGGAAAATCTCGCCCGTGGGCGAAGTCAATGGGTTCAACTCCGGGACCGCGCCAAAGGGAAGTTCCAGTCCCACAAGCCTTTCCGTCACACGCTGCCGCGCCCAATAGTCATCAATGTCGTCATCAAACACCAGCACCACGGTTGAAAGTCCGAACACATTCTTGCTTCGCATTGTGTTCAAACCAGGCAGACCATTCACGGCTCGCTCAACAGGGATAGTGATTTGCTGTTCAATTTCTTCCGCTGCCAAACCCGGCACCTGGGTCACCACCTGGACCGTGGTATCGGAAATGTCGGGATAGGCATCTATAGCCAACGATTCCCATGCCAGCACACCGGCCACACACAGCAGACCGAAGATAGACACCATCAGCACTTTATGGTCAATCGACCAATTGACAATCTTCTTAATCATAGTTCAGTCCACCCCACTATTTACAGTCAATAAAATAGATTGCACCCTCGGTCATGATAACATCGCCAATTGTCAGACCACTACTCACCAGCAGCTGGTTGCCGTCAATCGACTGAGCCTCAATAGGAGTCTTCACATACGTATTGTCATCTACCTTGCGCAGCACATAGCGACACTTGCTGTTCTGCAATGCGGCAGCCTTGGGAATGATGATGTGCTTCTGCCCCTTCAACGACATATTCACATTGGCATACATATTGGGTTTCATCAGCCCATTGGCATTGTTGCACTCAATAAAAGTCTGCATGGTGCGTGTCTCGGCATCCAGCATGCCATCAGTATATGCCACATGGCCGAGAATCACGGTGTCCGGACGAGAGGAGAGGCGGATTTCCACATCTTTCACTCCGGCCACATAGGGCGACTCCATCTCGCTCACATTGGCCTTCACCCACACCTTGCTCAGGTCTGCCACCACAATTTTGGCATCGGCATCTTCTTTCAGGTATTCACCCATCACCAATTCATTGCGCAGCACCTGGCCACTGATTGGCGAGCGCACCACCATAGGCTGCCCAACCACAGCACCATTCAGATCAATCTGATACTCTTTGGCCACGGCCATAGCATGGTGGTATTCCTCCAAAGCTTGGGAATAAGCCTGTTGCGCCTCGTCTAGGTCTTTTTCTGAAGCCACACGATTCTGATGCAAATCACGCACACGGGCAAGGGCTTTCTTGGCCAGCTCCATCTCGCTCTTCGACTGCATATAGTTCTTCACAACCTCCGAATAGTTGGATGCCGTAATCTCAAACAAGGGGGCACCGGCCTTCACGCGCTGACCAATATGGACCATGGATTTAATCACCCTGCCGCCAAAGGGCACAGCCACCTCGGCGTATGCCGAAGGAATGGCAGTCACCACGCCGGTAGTGCTCAGCACCAAATCATAGTCTTGTGCCTCCAATGTATCTTCAACAATCTTATTTGCAATAGGAGAGGTCTCTGCCACGCACAATGTATCGCCATGCACCTCAATACCTTTTTCCGCCACTGCGGACTCATTATCACCAGCATTGTGGCAAGCCACCATAAGAGTTGCCACACACAAACTCAACAGAATGTGTTTCGTCATATAAACATAGTTTTGCCAGGTACTTCTCTAGTGCCTGCTGTTAAATAAAAAAATGGATTAAGAGCAGCAAGACGACCATAGTGGCACTTGAGCCGAGGACTCTTCCACACGGTATCCCACTGAAAACAAACGCACTAGTTTAACGACGGAGGGCCTCGCAGTTGAGGTGTCTTTACCGCCGAGTCCATAGGCCAGCGGACCAATGCCATGGCTTCCAGTGCGAGACTGGGCACTGCCGGACAATCAGCCATAGACAAAGCCTCCGACGACAGGCAGGTTGCCTCCTGTAGCAGGCTAATCAGCTGAAACTCATTGGCAGAATGGCCATGATTCTTGGCGGCAAAGGGGTGCGAATGCACCACAACATGATTCTGAAAACGATGGCTATGCACAAAGAAATTCGTGCCCGTGAAGTATCCCAGATACACCACAAGCAGCAAATAACCTGACATCTTTGCGAATCTAGCCATTCTCGTTTTTATCAATACTATTTCAATTCTTTAAATTCAACTATTCTGAAATTCATCAACGGCAATGGTGGCCATCTCCCATGCTTCCATCTGCTCATCTAATTTATCTTTCAGAGCCTGATACTGGGCATAGAAATCGGCATCTTGCGCACTGCCCGAAGCCAGCACTTCCTCTTTCTCAGCAATCTGAGCCTCAAGCGATTCAATCTCTTTCTCGCATTTCTCCACAGCACTGCGCAGTTTCCTCGACTCACGCTCGCGATCCTTGCTCTGCTCGTATGCCTGGCGGCCCTCCGAAGCAGTCTTGGCTGCCGGCTGGCCGGACGACTTGGCCGACTGCTGACCATCCTGGGCTTGCCGCCACTCCAGGAACTCAAAGATATCGCCCTTGAACTCATGCACACCGCCTTCGCGAAACTCATACAGCGTATCGGTAAGCCCCTGCAGGAAGTCGCGGTCGTGCGAGACAAGTATAAGCGTACCAGTGTATTGCAACAAAGCATTCTTGAGAATATCCTTGGAATCCATATCCAAATGGTTGGTCGGCTCGTCGAGCACCAACAGGTTGGATGGCGTGAGCAACAGTTTGGCCAGCGCAAGTCGGGCTTTCTCGCCACCCGAGAGCACCTTCACCTTCTTCTCGCAGTCCTCGCTATCAAACAAGAAACTGCCCAGAATGTTGCGAATCTTGGGGCGGATGTCGCCTGTGGCGATATCATCGATAGTCTGGAAGACTGTCTTCTCGCCATCAAGCATAGCCGCTTGGTTCTGAGCATAATAGCCAACCTGCACCTGAGCACCAAGCTTAAATGTGCCCACATAATCCTTAATATCGCCCACCACAATCTTGGCCATCGTGCTCTTGCCCTCGCCATTCTTACCCACGAAGGCCACCTTCTTGCCGGAAGTGAGCAGGAGGTCAACATCATGAAACACAGTCAAATCGCCATAGGACTTGCCCAGTCGTTCTGCCTCAATTACAATCTTGCCACTGTGCGGTGCCGGAGGAAAGCGAAAATGGATACTCTCGGTGCTGACCTCGTCAATCTGCACCATCTCCATTTTGTCAAGCATCTTGATGCGCGACTGCACCTGCTTGCTCTTGGTGGCTTTGTAGCGGAAACGCTCGATAAAAGCCTCAATCTGAGCCACCTCGCGCTGCTGAGCCGTCAGCTGAGCCATCTGCGAAGCCCTGCGCTCCTGCATCTGCACCACATACTCTGAGTAAGAACACTTATAATCATAGATGCGGCCGGCCGTAATCTCAATAGTGCGGTTGGTGATATTGTCAAGAAAAGTGCGGTCGTGCGAAACCAGCACCACAGCCCCCGGATAACCCTGCAGAAAGTTCTCCAGCCACTGAATTGACTCAATGTCGAGATGGTTTGTGGGCTCGTCGAGGAGCAAGAAGTCGGGCTGACGCAACAGCAGTTTGGCCAGTTCCACACGCATCTGCCAACCACCGCTAAACTCGGCCACGGGGCGGGCGAAATCGCTGTGCTTGAAGCCCAGACCCAGCAGCACCTTCTCGGTCTTCTCCTGCCGGCTGTCGGCACCCATCATCACAATCTGCTCAGTCACCTCGTTATGGCGGTTCAGCAAACGCTCATAGTCGGCCGACTCATAATCGGTGCGCTCGGCAATCTCATCGGTCAGCTTCTGCTGCAGTGCCAGCAAATCATCTATGCGGCTGAAGGCCGTGAGGGCCTCATCAATAACGGTCCGCGTGGTGTCGGGCACCATTTCCTGGGGCAGATAGCCCACTTCCTGGCCTGCGGCAATAATCATGGTGCCGGTCTCGGGCTGCTGCCATCCACAGAGGATCTTCAGCAGTGTTGACTTGCCCGCACCATTCTTGCCCACCAAGCCCACGCGGTCGTGGTCAGCGATATTGAAAGTGACGTTATCGAAAAGGTTGGTGCCGGTGAACTGCACCGAGAGATTATTGATAGCCAGCATTACGCAGGTGATAAAATAATATGTATATTTATAATAAAGAATTCAAAAGGGCTGCCAGAAAAAGTGGACAGCCCTTTTATAAATCAAGCCTTAGCTTGTGGCGATGCCACAAAGACTACATAAGGTCGAAGTTGACAGGGAGGTTGAACTGCGAACGCACGGGCTTACCACGCTGTTTACCAGGCTTCCATTTAGGCATAGCCTTGACAACGCGAACTGCCTCAGCACCGCAACCACCACCGATATCACGGAGGATCTTGATGTTGCCGACGCGACCGTCTTTCTCAACGACGAAGGACACGAACACACGACCAGTGATGTTGTTCTCCTTAGCCAGCTGGGGGTACTTAATGTTCTCAGACAAGTACTTAGACAAGGCTTCAAGACCGCCGGGGAATTCTGCGTCTTCCTCAACGACGAGGAAAATCTCTTCCTCATCTTCTTCCACCTCTTCGGTCACCTCAACCTTGGTGAACTCTTCCTGAGCCTTGTTGGCATTATCCTCAGCATTGATAATACCGACCTCATTGTGAAGTTCAGCATCGTTTTCAACGATGGTAAGGTCAGTAGCGACAACCTCAGGTTCTTCTGGAGGAGGAGGAGGAGTCTCTTCTTGCTGAGTCTGGATAATGTCGGCATCAATTTCCATTTCGGCCTGGCGGGTGTTCACTTCCTTGACTTCCTTCTCGTACTGACGCACGTTAAAAGCAACCAAGCAAGCAGCCAAAATGGTCACCAAACCGATTTCAAGGAACAAACCTCTGCGATTTTCGAGGTCTGCCTTAGGGGTTTTCTTTGCTTCCATATTACTGATATTTAATTTATTATTCTACTTTTTAAGCGCATTTTTTGCGCCCTTTTTCAACTTCAAAGATAGCAATTTTTCTTGAATTATCAACATTTTATTGTAAAAAAATTATCATTTTTTATCCACAACCAGCCATTCCTGCCGCTAAAACAATCATCAAACACAACCAATATAATATATAGAAACAATATTAATACCGCACATCCCAAGCCAGCAATCCTCTCAAAAAACAAATCAGCAAACCGCCAAAACACCCTTCCTCCAACCAAGCCAACAGCCCATAAGTCCCACCCTAGCTCCGCCGTAAGCCCGTTCCTTATCCTATATTTATACCTTATTTATTCTATATTTATACCTTTTATAATAGTATAACTAAGGTATAAATATAGAATAAATATAGGATAAGAAGCGAAGGATGAGCGAAGGAAGGGAGACGGTGATGACTGCGAAAATAAATAACGCACTGGAATTCAGGCCGGTGGAGAAGAACCGACAAAGTTTATGAAAATGAGATTTGCGGAATTGAAGAAAAATGCGTAATTTTGCAAACCATTATGGATAGCAGTCGTTTCATTATTTGCAGAGCCTCAGCAGGTTCGGGAAAAACCTACACCTTGGTACGCCAATATTTGCAGCTTGCCTTCTCGGCCAACGAGAGGGAATTGCCGTCGCGCTTTGCCCGCATCCTGGCCATCACCTTCACCAACAAGGCGGCTAACGAGATGAAGGAGCGCATCTTGCGCGAGCTGGACAATATTGCCGAGCTGGGCGCCAACACACCTATGGGAGCCGACCTAGGTAAGCTGATGGGCATGAACGACGGCATGCTAAAGCGCTATGCCTCAACGGTTCGCCGCGCCATCTTGCACAATTATTCCGACTTTGCGGTCTGCACTATCGACAGCTTCATGCACCGCCTAGTTCGCACTTTTGCCCACGACTTGGGGCTGCCGATGAACTTTGATGTCTATCTGGACAATACCGAGCTGATACAGAATGCCGTGGACAACCTCATGGCCATGGTGGGCACCGAAGGCCAGGAAGAGCTGACCGAGGTGCTGTGCGAATTTGCCGAGAGCCGCATGAGCGATGGCAAGAACTACATGGTGGAAGGCGAGCTGGCACAACTGGCGGGGGAACTTTTCAAAGAGAACACACCCGAGTACTTGAAGGATTTGTCGCACCTCGACACGGCGCAATTCCGCCTGGTACACAAAGAGATGCGCGAGGCGAACCAAGCCTATGTCGAGAGCATGAAACAGCTGGGCCAGAAAGCCATCAGCCGCATACAAGAGGCCGGCATCGCCCCCGAGGATTTCCACCAAGGACGCAGAGGCACATATACATATTTTGAGAAACTGGCCAACGGCCGCCTCGACCAGCCCAACTCCTACACCCTGCAATTTCTGGAGGGCGACAAGCTGGAGAAAAAAGGGTCGACAGCCAAGGAAGCCCTGGCTGCCATCAAGCCCGAACTGGTGGCTATCCACAACGAAATCTGCGAGTTGCGCGAGCGCGAGGAGGCAAAATACAACACGCGCAAACTACTGATGAAGAACCTCTACTCGCTGGCCCTGATCAACAAGATGAACGAGTTGGTGGCTGAATTTTCGCACGAGAACGAGATTGTGCACCTCTCGGAATTCAACAAGCAGATTAATGCCGTGGTGCAGGATGAGCCCACACCTTTTATTTACGAGCGCATAGGCAACAGATATTACAACTATTTGATTGATGAGTTCCAGGACACCTCGCGACTGCAATGGCAGAACCTGGTGCCGCTGCTGGAAAACGGTGTGGGCGCAGGCCACACATCGCTGGTTGTAGGCGACGGAAAACAAGCCATTTACCGCTTCCGCCAGGGCGACGTGGAGCAGTTTGTAGACCTGCCCCATGTGGACAACCGAGTGCACGGCCGACTGCTGGAAAGCCCCGGCATCAGCACCAAAGACCCCTTGGGCAAGAATTTTCGCTCGGCACGCCAAGTGGTGGAGTTCAACAACAACTTCTTTGCCTGGGCCATACCCAACCGATTTGGCGAGAACAAAGAACTGCAAGACATATATATAGGCACCGGCCCTGAAGCCGAACTCACGCAAGAGCCAACCAAAGAAGGCGGCTATGTGCAGGTGGGGTTTTGGAATCTGGACGACGGACACGAAGTGCTCTGGAAGGAGATGCTGGACGACATACGCCAACTGATTGAAGAGAAAGGTTATAGCTACCGCGACATGACCATTCTGGCCCGCGACCGAAATACGCTGGCCGAGATTTCCACCTTCATGACCGCACACGGCGTAGAGGTGGTTTCTGGCGAATCGTTCTTGCTGACGCAAAGCCGCGTGGTGATGCTGATGCGCAGCTTGCTGCAATACCTCCTGGACGAGACCGACCGCGTAGCGGCACAACGCATCCTGCTGTATCTCCACCATTTAGGCAAAGTCGGCCAGCGCTATAGCCAGCCTTTCCTTGAGACCAAGAAAGGCATTGACCTAGATGCCATTTTGCGGGAAGAGGGGCTGGAACTGAACAGCGAGAGCCTGCGACACCTAGGCCTTTACGACTGCTGCGAGGAAGCCATCCGGATGTTGCACCTGGACGGCATAGAGACCGCATACACAGCCACTTGGCTGAACGTAGTGGCCAAATACAGCAGCACACACCGCCAGGACTTAGCTGAGTTTCTGGAATGGTTTGACGAGCAGAAAGACCGCCTCTCCACCTCCACAGCCAACGACCTGGACGCCATACAATTGATGACCATACACAAAGCCAAGGGACTGGAATCGCCGATTGTGCTTTATCCGATTCTGAACAAAAGGAATCTCACCGACAGCATCTGGGTGCATATCGAGCCGCAGTCCGGCTTGCCTTTGCCCGCCAGCCTGGTCGCGCCCAGCAAGAATGAGCACACCCTCTTTGATAACGAATACGAGAATGAGCTGAGTAAGAGCGACATGGACCGCATCAACGTGCTGTATGTGGCCCTCACCCGCCCCAAGGAGAAACTGATGATCTACTGCCAAGAGCCGCCCAAGGAGAGCAACACACAGTACAGTTCGTTACTGAGCGACTTCATGACCGAGCGCACCGATGCCAAGACTGTGAGGGCGAATGTGCTATGCCTTGGTGAAAACACAAGCAAACAGCTGAAAACCAAAGAAGAACGAGAGCAGATGGAGAACGTGCAGATGGAGCGGGTCAGCTTCCCAAGTTGGGGGCACCGCATTGCCATCGCAGAGCAGTCGCAAAAGATTTTTGGCGAAATCGACACCCTTTCTATCCGCCGAGGCAACCAAGTGCACGACTTGCTTTCGCTCATCCACCACACCGGAGAGATTGAAACAGCACTCAACAAATACACCAAGGCCAACCGACTGCTGACCGAAGAGGCTGAGGAGCTGAGGCAAGTGGTAGGCAACATGATGCTGCAAAACGATGTGGCCAAGTTCTTCAGCCCCGACTACGAATGCAAGAATGAGTGCAGCCTGGTGACCCAGGGCGAGGTGCTGAGGCCGGACCGTATCGTGTTCACACCCAATGAGACATGGGTGGTGGACTTCAAGACCGGCGCGCCCAAGACCGACCACAGATCGCAAGTGGGGCACTACTGCCAGGCCATCGCAGAAATGGGCTATCCGAATGTGAAAGGCTACCTCCTTTACATCGGCGCAGAGAAATGCCAGGTGCTTCCGTGCGACTGACTTTTTGCCCAGAAAAGATGCTAAAAAATATATAAAAGACAATATATTAAAAAAAAGTTGTATCTTTGTAGGCTAAACGAATGATAATAAACAACAAGTAACATAGTGGAAGACAATAAATTATTTAGCGAATTCCCACCCATCTCTACCGAGAAATGGGAAGAAGTGATTACCAAAGACCTGAAAGGCGCAGACTACGACAAGAAACTGGTCTGGAAAACCATTGAAGGCTTCAAGGTGAAACCATATTATCGTGCCGAGGACCTCGACAACTTGGAGTATCTCGACAGCAACCCCAACCAGATGCCCTACACCCGCGGCAAGAATGCCGACAATAATGTGTGGGATATCCGCCAGGACATCGACACCAGCTGCCTGGAAGAGGCCAACACCATGGCTCTGGAGGCTCTGATGCGCGGTGCCAACTCGCTGGGTCTGCGTGCCTGCAAGGTTGAAAACCTCGAGCAGATGCAGAAGCTGCTGAAAGACATCAATCTGGAGGCTTGCAAGATCAATTTCACCACCAGCAAGAACATGCTGGAGACCCTGAAACTCTTTGCCCAGGTAGTGAAAGCCAACGGCTACGACCCCGAGAAGGTCTATGGCAGCTGCAATTTCGACATCTACGGCCATGCACTTTTGCACGGCAACTTCAAGGGTGGCGAAGAACATTGCTACCAGGAAGCCAAAGAAATGATTGAGTTTGCCAAAGCCAACCTGCCCAAGTTCCGCGTGCTGGCTGTGAACGGCCGCCATATCCACAATGCTGGTTCCAACATTGTGCAGGAGCTCGGCTTCACCCTGGCCGCCGCCAACGACATGACGGCCCACCTCACCGACCTGGGTCTGCGCACTTGCGACATCGCACCCAACTTTGTGTTCAACTTCGCCACGGGCAGCAACTATTTTATGGAGATTGCCAAAATCCGCGCCGCCCGCCTGCTCTGGAGCAAGATTGTAGAGCAATACAACCCCTGCTGCGACTGCTGCTACAAGGTGTTCATCAACGCCACCAGCTCCATCTGGAACAAGTCGCTCTACGACCCCTATGTGAACATGCTCCGCACCACCACCGAGACCATGTCAGCCGCCATTGCTGGTGCCGATAGCATTACCACCAACCCCTTTGACATCGCTTTCAAAGAATCCGACAGCTTCGGCTACCGCATCGGTCGCAACCAGCAGCTCCTGCTGAAGGAAGAGAGCTATATGGACAAGATTGTCGACCCCGCAGCCGGCAGCTATTACATTGAAAATCTGACCGACAGCATCGCCCAGTATGCTTGGCAGATTTTCCTGCAGGTGGAAGAGAAAGGCGGCTTTGCCAAGGCCATCCGCGAAGGTTTCGTGCAGGACGAGGTTGAGAAAATCGCCCAGCAGCGCGACATGGATATCGCCACCCGCAAGACCACCATTCTTGGCACCAACCAGTACCCCAACCTTCTGGAGAAGATGGGCGACAAGGTGCAGAAAGAGAGTGCCTATTGCAGCCACAAACATTGCTGCTGCGAAGAGGCCAAAGAAATCCGCGTGCTGCGCCAGTACCGTGGTGCTGAAGCATTTGAGCAGCTGCGTTTGGCAACCGAGAAGAGCGGCATGCGCCCCAAAGTGTTCTTGCTGACCTACGGCAACCTGGCCATGCGCAAAGCCCGCAGCGGCTTCGCCACCAACTTCTTCGGTGTGGCAGGCTATGAGATTATAGACAACGCTGGATTTAAGACCGCTGAGGAAGGTGTGGAGGCAGCTTTGGCAGCCAAGGCCGACATCGTGGTGCTCTGCTCCAGCGATGACGAGTATGCCGAAATCACCGAGAAGGCCTGCCAGGGTCTGAAGGGCAAGGTGAAAAGCATGGTGCTGGCCGGCTTCCCCAAAGAAATGGTTGAGACCTACAAAGGCTACGGCATCGATGAGTTCATCCATGTCAAGACCAATGTGCTCGACTGCCTTACCAACTTCCAGAAACTCTTCGGAATAGAAAAATAATGTTCCCGAAATTAGACCGATACATACTGTTCAAGTATCTGAAGACTTTTCTGCTGGCGATGGCACTTATCATTGTCATCGTTATCACCTTCGACGTATCGGAAAAGCTTGACGATTTCCTTGGCGGACACGCTCCGCTCAAGGAAATCGTTTTTTCTTATTACCTCAATTTCATCCCGGGCTTTGTAAACCTCTACAGCCCACTATTCATCTTCATCAGCGTGATTTTCTTCACCTCGAAGATGGCCGGCAATACCGAAATCATTGCCATCCTGGGTAGCGGCATCAGCTACCGCCGGATGTTGCGGCCGTACATGATAGGTGCTACCATCGTGGCCATTATTGTGCTGGCTTTCGGCAACTTCCTTATCCCTGTGAACAACAGGACACTTGATAAATTTGAAAACGAATACATCTACATACACCGCCCAAACTACTTCAGCAATCTGCACTTCCAGGTAAAGCCCGGCGTGCAAGTGTTTGCCGAAAGCTACGACGCTCAGAACATGAGAGTCAATAACTTCCACCGCGACGTCTACGACGAGAATTACCGCTTGGTGGATCGCATTTCGTGCAACTGCATCACCTACGACACCACCGATGGCAAATGGCAGTGCGAAAGATTCATCCACCACACCATCAATGGCACCAAAGAGCGCATGGTGAAGGACATAAGTTCGAAACGCGCCCTGGATATCACCCCGGACGATTTCGTATCCTCCTCGGCAAACATCACCACCATGAACTCCATCGACCTATATAAATATATTGTACGCGAGAAGATGCGAGGCTCCACCGCTGTGATTGCCG
This sequence comes from Bacteroidales bacterium, assembly GCA_045597945.1. Classification (GTDB taxonomy): domain Bacteria; phylum Bacteroidota; class Bacteroidia; order Bacteroidales; family P3; genus Colimorpha. The sequence goes on along the minus strand of JAZLLD010000017.1, from coordinate 20,246 downwards.
CCAAAATCGAGTTGTACCAACGACTACTCAACCCATTTGCAATCATTATCATGACACTGATTGGCGCGGGCGTTTCCAGCCGCAAGAGTCGTGGCGGCATAGGCCTGCACCTGGCCATCGGCATCACCCTGGCATTCGCATTCATCGTATTCATGAAAGTATCCACCGTGTTTGCCGTCTTCGGCACCCTCAATCCATTCCTGGCAGTTCTGCTGCCCCAGATTGTGTTCGGCGGCATTGCGGCCTACGTCATCCGCACAGCACCCAAATAGAAACTCAATCACATCTAAGACATGACCATACAAGAAACATCCGACACCATCATTAGCGAATTTGCATGCTACGAAGAGTGGCTTGACAAATATGCTTATATCATTGAACTCGGCAAAGAATGCCCCGTGATCGACGAGCATGATAAAACCGAGAACAACCTCATCAAAGGCTGCCAGAGCCGCGTGTGGCTCAGTTGCGAACACCGCGACGGCAAACTCTACTTCAAGGCCGACAGCGACGCAGTCATCACCAAAGGCACCATCAGCCTGCTGATCCGCGCACTGAATGGCCAGACTCCCAAGGACATTCTTGATGCCGACCTCCATTTCATTGACGAAATCGGACTGAAAGAGCACCTCTCCCCCACCCGCTCCAACGGCCTAACCTCCATGGTGAAACAAATAAAAATGTACGCATTGGCCTTTTCTATGACCAAATAATCTATACCTAACAACATGGAACCCACCAAAGAATCCCTGAACTCGGCCATCATCAACTGCCTGAGAAACATCTACGACCCCGAGATACCGGTCAACATCTACGACCTGAAACTCATCTATAACATTGATATAGATGACGATTTCAATGTAAAAATCCTGATGACAATGACTGCACCCGACTGCCCTGAGGCCGAATACATGTTCCAGGAAGTGAAACAGATGGTCGGATACATCCAAGGCGTAAAATCAGTGGAGGTTGAGCTCACTTTCAATCCCCCATGGGATTACATGAACCTGAGCGATGAGGTAAAATGCGAGCTGGGACTCCTCTAAACGCATGAATTTACAGACAATTATCAGCAAACAACATCGCGACTTTTTGCGCAAAAAGTCGCCCTCGGAGAGCACATCGCTCAACCGGATGGCTTGGCGGCGATTTTGCAGCAACAAGTTGTCGGTCATCAGTTTGGTAGTAGTTGGACTGTTCGTAATAATGGCCATCCTCGGCTATCTCATCACCCCCGACGGCACTCCCTATTGCAACCAGCAATACTTGGAGCTGTCCATGCAGAAACCTTTCTCTAAGGTACAATTCACCTATATTGACGAAGGGCTTCCCCAACCGAGAACCGGATGCATGCACAAGATGCTATTTGGCGAGCCATTGGCCTATACCGCCGTGCCCACCTACAAGACCACGCAAGTGGGCGACAGTGTTGACATTGAATGCTATACGGGTTCCATTCCAAACGATGGCGAAATCCGCAGGGTAAGCAAATCTCAAATCAAAGATCACCGCACCCGCACATTCATCCTCGGCACCGACAGCTATGGCCGCGATGTGCTGAGTATGATTATCATAGGTAGCCGGGTCAGCCTTTCGGTAGGACTGATTGCCGTGCTGATTGCCCTGGTCATCGGCATCACACTTGGTGCCTTGGCCGCCTACTATGGTGGCTGGGTAGACAACCTTATCTCGTGGTTAATCAATGTAGTATGGTCCATACCCACCGTGCTACTAGTCATTGCCATCACCTTTGCGCTGGGCAAAGGATTCTGGCAAGTATTCATTGCCGTTGGGCTGACCATGTGGGTTGATATTGCCCGCGTGGTGCGAGGCCAGGTCTACAGCATCAAAGAAAAAGAATATGTGGAAGCCGCCCGGGCACTGGGGTTCAGCACACCTCGCATCATCTTCCGCCATATCCTGCCCAACATCACGGGTGCGGTTATCGTGGTCACGGCATCCAACTTTGCCAGTGCCATACTACTGGAGGCCGGCCTCAGTTTCCTGGGCATCGGCGTGCAGCCGCCCATGCCATCCTGGGGCACCATGGTGAAAGAAAACTACAGCTACATACTGCTCGACAGTGCCTATCTGCCCCTGCTTCCAGGCCTTGCAATCATGCTGATTGTGCTTGCATTCATGCTCCTTGGCAATGGGCTGAGAGACGCCCTAGATGTCAAAAAAACATAAAAAAATCATAAAAAAGTTCATGTACGAAAAAAAAATCGTACCTTTGCAAATTAATAGCACACGAAACTACTAATTAACATTTATTATAAACAATTAAAAAACAACACAAAACATGAAAAACATTTTCAGATTTTTCAGCATCATGCTCGCTGCTAGCACCATGATGGTTTTCGCTTCTTGCGGTGAAGAAACCACCTCTGAAGACCAGACCTACACCGTTACCGTTAATGCAAACGACGCTACCCTCGGTACCGTAACCGTTAGCCCCCTCCAGGCAACCTACGAGCCCGGCACCCAGGTAACCGTTACCGCTACCCCCGCAGCTACCGCTAACTTCGTTAACTGGAGCGACGGTAAGACCGACAACCCCTACACCTTCACTGTTAACCAGAACGTTAACCTCACCGCTGTTTTCGAGGCTAAACCCCAGCCCTCTTACAATGCTACCCTCGACGGTGCTGCTCTTCAACTTGGTTGGTACAGTGCTGCTTGCGCAGACCTGACCGCTCAGGCAGGTGCTTGGATGTGGCTCTTCCAGGCTGCTCAGCGCGCTGAAGGCACCAGCGTTTATTTCCCCTACCTCGTTAACTACCTCCTTGGTTCCGCCACTAACGACGTTCAGCTCTACAGCATCGAGCTCTACGAGGCTACTTACTACACCGCTGGCGACCAGCAGTACGGTGACTGGCAGCAGTACGATGACGGTTCCGTTAACTGCACCGCTATCGACCTGACCGCTCACACCATGAGCGCAACCATGAGCGCAACCATGTACTCCCTCACCGACGTTGTTGAGAACGGCGCAGCTACCGATGGTAGCGATGCTACTCACAAGACCCTCGCCCTCACCTTCAACAACATCACCTTCGACCTCGAGTCCAAAGGTGGCATGAAGAAAATGAACGTTCGCTAATAATTCATTATTCTAAATACAATGAAAAAGAACTTTAAATTTGCAGCCATCGCTCTCGCAGCATTCGCTATGATGACCGCTTGCAACAACAACGCTCCTGAGGAAGTTGCTCTCGACACCACCCCCGTTATGGACACCGTGGTTGAGGAAGTTATCGACACCGTTGTCGAGGAAGAAGCTCCCGTAGTTGAGACCGCTGCTCCCGCAGCCAAGAAGCAGACTCCCGCCAAGAAAAAGACCACCGCTGAAGAAATCAAAGAAGGTGTTCAGACCGTGAAGGCAGCTAGCCTCCAGGCCAAGAAAGACGCTTCTGAGGTTGCCGGCGAGCTGAAGAAGGGCGGCGAAGCTGTCATGAACGCTACCGGTTCCCAGCCTAAGGCTGACCCCCTCGGAGCTAAGAAGAAACCCGCTTCTGAAGCTTTCAAAAAATAATTCAATACACTGAATTATAAATGTAAGAGAGTGCCGCACGGCACTCTCTTATTTTCTAATCAAAAAAGCCAAACACCATGAAGAAAACATATTACATCATCGCCGCACTATGCCTGACCCTTTGCGCATCATGTGCCAACGATGCAGAGAAAATCGCACAATCAGCCCAAGGATACCTCAATGCCATGGGCAACTACCGCCCATCAGAAGCACGCCCCTTTGCCACCGAGGAGACATGCAACACCACACTGGAATTTTACGAGCACATCCTCAAGAACACCAATCCCCAAGTCTACGCCAACAACATGCCTGCTGAAATCACCCTTGGCGAAATCAGCATCAACGACACCCTGGCCACTGTCGCATTCCACAAGAGCACACCTTCCACTCAGCAGGACGGCACCCTCAACCTGGTCAAGCGCAAAGGCAAATGGCTTGCGCACGAGATTATCAAAGTGCCGGCCGTCCTCAACCCCAACACAGAGAAAAATCGCAAAATAACCGAAGAGGAAATAGCTGAAATGCGCAGAAACGGAAGCCATAGCGAAGACGAATTTCAGCTGAAAGGCCAGGAATAGCCTTCAGCAGCAGCCAGCACAGAGAGCAATTGTCTCAGTCAATTTCAGCCTAATCCACACTGACAAAATATCCCGGGGCGATACACCCCGTAGTAAGCCCATTGAAGGCCCATTGCAAGCCCACCTGCCGGACGGGTCTTCAACGGGCCTTCAACGGGCTTACTACGGGGGTAGAAAATGGCATTTTGACACACTGACACCATGACACACTGACACGGCAGGACTAAGGACTGAAATTGAAAATGGCTTAATGGCATAATGGCATCTGGACTTCTTGTCTTTGCCACCAAACACCATCTTGGCATTATCGACATGCCAATTTCTAGCCTAAGCGAAATTGCCCTTGTGGCAAGACTGTACTTTGACCGGGAGGCGACCTTGAAATTGTGTGGGGAGCGCAATTGTCTCGGGGCATTAGAGCGAGCTTACACTGGGTCTTCAGCGGGCCTTCGCCGAGTGAAAAGGATTGGTTTCCGGTGTCGGCTAATAGCGCGATGGGTCGGAGAGGTGGAAGAGTACGCTGTCGTAAATGGGATCCAGAATCTCAGGATTGCGGGCATACCAAGAAAAACTGGTGTCGAAATCCTCAACTTTGATGTCATATTTTGAAAAAATACTATCAAAACATCCGATCATTTCTGGGCCCAAAGTGTCGAAACGGTAGTGTGTTTGGGTCGAAAAAAAGCCCTCTAAGAGGTAGATGTCCTCTAAAATTTGTGTCATTTTTTCGGGAGGTATAATTTCGGCAGGCACTTGCGTTTTTTTGGTGCAAGAGCCCAAGGCAAGCACTAGTGCGAATATAATTGATACTAAATATCTTCTATTAGTTTTCATGCGTAAATTCAGCGATAAAATCAGAGTGCAAAATTACATAAAAAAAGCGGTTGAAACAAATAAAAAATGAGTCTTGGAGAAAAAAAATTTGCAGAAAAATGAAAAAAAATCTTGCTATGTCAAAAAAAAGTTGTAATTTTGCAACCGAAAACGAGAGAGAAACAAACGTTTTTCAAGACCCCTTGGGAGTATAGCTCAGTCGGTTCAGAGCATCTGCCTTACAAGCAGAGGGTCATAGGTTCGAATCCTATTACTCCCACAGAAATGGGACCAGCAAGAATCAACTTGTTGGTCTTTTTTTTGCTGGATTTTGGGGAATTAAGATTGTTTAACATTTTTTTTGCAACAAAAATGGAAAAAATCAGTCTTTATAATAGACAAAAATTAAAAAATGCTTATGCGCCCCTCAATATCATCACCAAAATGCCAACCATGTCCGACTGCCGGACTCAACACAGACCGACAGAAAAAGGATACTGGACATGGCTAGATTTCATAATAATTGATATATTTTGAATAAAATCTATATATATAAAAAAAATATCGTATATTTGCATTTTATAATTGACATACAATATTATTGAACAAAACATATTAATTGCACAAATACAATACAATATGAAGAGAAGTATCATTCTTGCCATCCTATTCATTCTGGGCATTTCTGCTTATGCTCAGACGAATACTTCGGCTTGCCCCGGCCTGAAGAATCCTGCAGCCTTCACTGCTGGTTCCACAAGCGGTACCACTATTGGCTACTACACCGGCCAGACTGGTGAGAAGTTGCACCAGGCTCCAAACTCGATGACCGGAGTCACCGGATTCCAGATGAACAGCGCCCTGATTAATGCGGCCAACTTGGCTACCACCACCTCAAGCGGTAGCGGCCCCTGCGGCTCGACGCTGGAACCCAGCAAGCGATTCCGCATCATGTCCAGCACCGAAGGTCCCGGAACCGGCGCACAGGCTGGACGCGACCCCATTATCAACCAGTACGGCAATACCCTCACTTATTGCCCCACTGAGTATGACCCCAGTATCACCAAGTCTATCCGACTGGGCAACTGTTATGTGGATGGTGCCGAGGCACTTTACTACAACATGCGCGTCACAACCAACAACTCGCTGCTTTTCATTTATTATGCCATCAATGTCGAGAACCCCACCCACGGTATTGAGGGTAACCCCGCATTCGTGTGCCGCGTCTGCAAACAGAATAGTGCAGGGCAGTGGCAGCAGATTAGCGATACGCTCTGCTACGCTGTGTCGGCCGCAGGTTTGACCAACGGCGTGAATGGTTGGCATTCTTATTCCGGTACTAGCTACTACTACCGCGACTGGAACAAGGTGGCTATCAACCTGATCGACTATCTCTACCAGAATGTGCGTATTGAATTCTACATTGGCGACTGCGAGTATGAGGCCCATTTCGGTTATTGCTACATTGCCGGCGACTGCCAGGCCATGCAGATTAGCACTTCTGGTTGCCCCGCAGGTGCCACCAGCGTGGTCGACACCCTCCGCGCACCCAGCGGCCTGACCAACTATGTTTGGTACAGAAGTAACACCGACGGTAACTTTATCAGCAACCTTACCAACATTTCTCCCGATATTACTTGGACCCGCACCTCACCTCTTAACAGCACCGACAACACCTACCTCTGCCGCATTGACGACTTTAATGTGCTGGAAGGTGAAAACCAGGGCAATCTTACCAACAATATGGTGTTCCGCTGCGACATGACCTCGGCCATGGACCCCGCCAAACCCTTCACCTCGCAGGTGTATGTGCGTGTTGTCAACACCAAGCCTTTGATGTCACTTGACACGCTGAAGTCTTGCGATGGCCAGGTAAGGCTCACAAATAAGAGCTATGTGCCTAACGACATGAACGGCTGCGACACCAGCACTTCGAAATGGTGGTTCTATGCCGGCAGTTCCAACACTACACCTGTTGTTGACTCTGCAATCGGTGCCGTGGTCCGCAACACCTGGGACACCGCAGGCCGCTATGCCGTGAAGGTCAGATCCTTCAACCGCGATGACCGCGAATGCTTTACCGATAGCACCTATATTATTAATGTGCTCGGCCGCCCCACTCCTATTTTGGAGCTCTCGGCCAAGGAGGTTTGCGACTCCGACCGCGTTTCGCTGACCGACAACACCGTAGGTTCAGTGCGCCGCGACTGGATTTTCTCCGACGAGACCGTGCGAGGCAACCGCCGTGGAAACAACCAGGTTATCACCAAGATTTTCCAAAAATACAAGAATCCTATTGAGCTAGTTACCTATAACGGCCTTTTCACCCACGACAGCATCAACACCTACGACACGATTTGGTGCACCGCCAGCGCTTTTGACACCGTGGAAGTGTTCAAAGACCCCGACCTGCGCATTGATGGCGACACAGTGGTGTGCAACGGCCAACAGATTGACATCACGGCTTCTACCGAAACTCCCAACTGCAGATATTACTGGTATCGCCAGCTCAACGGCACAAGCCCTATTGCTGACAACGCACACTTGACAACTATGCCTTATGCCGACACTTGTAAATACTATGTGAAGGTGATCAACCGCCAGGAATGCACGGTTTGGGACAGTGTGAATGCATATCGAGTGAACCCCAAACTGACCATTTCTCGCCACGACATGTGCGAGGGCGACAACGTGACCCTGGAGGCTTCTGCCGCTTATGGTTACAGCTGGACCGCATCCGTCCCCGATTCCACTCTTGACGAGCAACTCGACAGCGCTGGCTATGGCCCTGCCATCATCACAGTTTCTCCCAAAGAAACAACCACTTACACCATGGTTGGTCACGGAACCAACGGCTGCAGTGCCGACCCCCTCAGCGAGACTATCACCATCCACCCCGTTCCCGTAGCCACTGTGGATTACAGTCCTTCATTTGTTGACTCCGACAACCCCAATGTCACCTTTACCGATGTATCACCCTACAGCGTGCACCGCATTTGGTATTTCAATGAGGGCACCAATGAGGACTACTCATCCCCCTGCACCCACAACTTTGGCGAGGTATCCAGCGACTCCGTTGAGGTAACCCTCGTGGCCTTCAACGACCTGGAATGCTCCGACTCCAAGACTTTCCGTCTCCCCGTGACCCAGTTCACCTTCTACGCTCCCAACGCATTCACCCCCGAGCGTCCGGACAACAACACCTTCCGCGTATTCACCGCCAATGAGCAGGAGAACTTCTCGGTGTACATCTACGACCGCAATGGCCGCCAAGTCTACACCTCCACCGACCTCCACTTCGCTTGGGACGGTACTAGCAACGGCATCAAATGTCCTCAGGGCACTTATGCCTACATCGTTCGCTACCGTCGCCCCGGCACTGAAGACATCGTCACTCAGAAAGGTACCGTTACTCTGATCAGATAATGAATCGCATAAATATTATAAAGGGCGATTACCATCAGGTAGTCGCCCTTCTTCAAAAAAATGGGCAAGCACACACCTCAAGAAATCTTAACTCGGTACTGGGGATTAGAATCCTTCCGGCCCTTACAAGAAGAGGTTATCCAATCTGTTCTTGAGGGGAAGGACACCCTGGTGCTAATTCCGACAGGTGGTGGCAAATCAATATGCTATCAGATTCCAGCTTTGCTACTAGATGGAATCTGCCTTGTTGTATCGCCCCTCATCTCGTTGATGAAGGACCAGGTGCAGCAACTGAACAGCAAAGGCATCAAGGCACGCTGCCTTACAGCGGGGACCAACAGCCTTGAACAAGAAATCATCTTCAACAATTGTATTACTGGGAATGTTAAGATACTTTATGTTTCGCCAGAGCGGCTAAAGCAAAGGATATTCCGTGAGCATTTCCGCCGCATGAAAGTGTCAATGATTGCGGTTGATGAAGCTCACTGCATCTCGCAATGGGGCTACGACTTCCGCCCCGCTTACCTTGACATCGCCCAGATTAGAGCATACCACCCCCAAGCGCCCATTATCGCCTTGACTGCCACGGCCACACAAGAGGTTGCAAAAGACATCCAGGAGAAACTACTATTCAAACCACAAAGAAGTGCTTTTCAGACATCCTTTCGCAGGAACAACATTTCCTTCATGGTCTTCCAAGAGATGGACAAAGAAGGCAGGTTGTTGCGAATCACGCAGAAAGTTCCCGGTTGTGGTATTGTATATGTGCGCAACCGTAGGAGAACCAAGGAAATAGCCTCATTCCTCATCGGGCAGGGGATTTCTGCCGCCTACTATCATGCGGGACTGGACCCTAAAGAGCGCGATATTGCACAAAACAGATGGATGACAGGTGAGGTGAGTGTCATTGTGGCAACAAACGCATTCGGCATGGGTATCGACAAGCCCGATGTGCGCTATGTAGTCCACATGGATATTCCGTCATCAATCGAGGCCTACTATCAGGAAGTCGGCAGAGCGGGTCGTGATGGGCAGAAGTCTTACGCCGTACTACTTTATAATGAGAACGATTTAAAGAATCTCCAACAAAACTTCGAAACCGAATTCCCTAGCCGTCAACAAATAGCCAATATCTACAGAGCCATCTGCAACTACTACCAAATACCCATAGGCTCGGGCGAGAACTGTGTTTTTGATTTTGACATGGAGGGTCTATGCGCCACATACAATATCAAAATATTAGACTTATTTGCGGCCTCGCGATTCCTTGAGAGAGAAGGTCTGCTTTCGCTACCAGATAGAGACGATAGCGAGTCAACTATTTATATTCCCATAAGTCGGGAAGACCTATACCGATTCCAAATAGAGCAGGTGCGCTACTGCGACTTGATTGCACTGATTTTACGCATGTACGGCGGCCTATTCTCTGATTTTGTACCCATTTCCGAAAAAGCCATCGCTCGGCGAATGTATATGAGTGAAGAGCAGATTAAAAATATGCTGCAACATATCGACGCACTCAAAGTGATAAACTACAAACCTAAGCGCACGAAGGCTGCAATCATTTTCACTTCTCCCAGAATAGATGCTAAAGACTTGTATCTGAGCGATAGCAACTACAAAGATTTGAAGGAACGAGCTCTCAAGAGGATGGACGCAATGCGCGAATATGCAACTGACACAGACAAATGCCGCACGCAACAGCTATTGGCTTATTTTGGTGAAGAGAACTCTGAAGTTTGTAATAGTTGCGACGTTTGCATATCTCATAAGAAAAAAGATATTGCACCAACGTTGAGGGAAGAGATAATCGCATTGCTGAAATCTACTCCTATGCGGGCTGACATCCTTCTTGCCAAACTGAATAATATTGACGAAAAGGAGGCCAAAACCACACTGAGACAGTTAATTGACGAGCAGATTATCTCTATCAACGAACGTCTTGAGCTCTTTATATAGCCTTGCCACCGGAAGACCCATCACATTGTAATAGCAGCCATCAATACCTTCTATTCCTACCATTCCAATCCACTCTTGAATACCGTACGCACCCGCTTTATCAAAAGGCTTGTAGGTGTCGACATAATAGGCAATTTCAGAATCTGCAAGCTGCCGGAAATGGACATCGGTGCACTCGGTAAAGCTACAAATGCCATCTGCGCTCTTCAAAGTCACCCCAGTATACACCTGGTGAGACTTGCCTGAAAGAGACTGAATCATAGCCACAGCCTCTTCTCTGGAGTGAGGTTTTCCCAAAACCTGGTCGTGTAGTACAACGACAGTATCGGCCGTCACCAAGACCTCACCGATCCTCAATTCTTGTTGATAGCCGTCAGCCTTCAATCTAGACAACGACTCCGCCACCTGAGAAGCAGGTACCGGAGTCGTCAGTTTTTCATCCACATCGATGTCCACGATGGTGAAAGGAATCCCCAGATTCGCTAGCAATTCGCGCCGACGTGGGGATTTGGATGCAAGTAATAAGTGCATTATTTCTTTTTTGTGTCTTTTCCGTCTTTTGCTTGGGCAGTGAGGTCGTTCATGGAGGTCATCTGACCATCTTTGAATTCAGCCTCCACACCCTTACGGCCATATTTGTCGTACCAAATCCAGGTACCGTTCTTTTTGCCGTTGACAAAGTTGCCAGTCTCCTCGGGATAACCAGCCACGTTATAACGCTCGTATTTGCCATGGCGCTCACCATTGACGTAGTTTTCAGAGATTTCCACCTTGCCATTGGCATGATAGCGGACAGTCTTGCCATGCTGGAGGTCGTCATGATAGTTCATTTCGTAACGAACCGAGCCGTCATCGAAAACACCACGCCAGAGACCTTCCTTCTTGCCGTTGTGGAAACTTCCGGTATAGTCAAGCTTTCCATCTTCATACCAAGCAGTCCAAGTGCCTTCTTCCTTATCGTTGACATACTGGCCTTCGTGGAGTTTCTGACCACTTTCATACCAAGTGGTCCACAAACCCTGCTTGTAGCCTTTGTCGTATTTGCCTTCGCGCCATTTCTCGCCTGTCTCATAATAGTATGTCCATGTACCGGTCTCGTTACCAGCCACATAATTACCGCGAATGCCGACATTACCATTGGTGCGCCAGTAGAAAATCCATTCGCCATCCTGCTCACCCTGAGCCAAACGCCCCTCGTGGTCTTTCTTGCCGTCAGCAGTCCACCAAGTGGCCATACCTTCAAGCTCGTCATCGACATAAGTGCCCTCGAACTTCAGTTTGCCATTTTCGTGCCACTCATGCGTCTTGCCTTCGCGGACGCCATCAACATAAGGAACCTCGTCCTTCTGCTGGCCGTTGGCATACCACGAGATGAAGGTGCCGCTCTTTTTGCCATCAACAACAGCCACTTCGCTCTGTTTGGAGCCATCGGCATACCAGGTGCGATTGGTGCCCGAGCCGGTGATGACCGTTTCCTCATGCTTAGAGCCGTCGTTGTAGAAAGTCTTCCAAACGCCTACCTTGTGGCCCTGATTGTCGTACTTACCCACACGGAAAACCTGTCCGTTCGGATGCCACCATGTCCAAGTGCCGACATGCACACTATCCTCATTCAGCGTACCCGATACATAAGCCTGGTCGGGATGGGTGCGGTAAGCTTCCTCATAATGGATCTGAGCATTTGCTGCCACAGCCATCAGGCAGCCCAAAGTTAAAGCGAAACTTTTTTTCATATATTAATGTATTAATATCCTTATTATTCTGAATAAATGAAATCAATCATAATTGGTTTGTCGGCCTCGGTACCATTGATAATGGTGCGGAAAGCCGAGGAACGACGACCGTCGATGACCAAATCGGTGCCATAGTCATGGCCCTCACGCAGCAACTCCTGCAGATGGCGGGTCACGCGCAAACGATACTGTTGCTTCTCTCGGTTGTAATATCCGTCAAAACCCGAATAAGTATAATTATTAACCAGCACGTTAGCATCGGTGATATAAGCAGACTGTCCCTTGGCCGAGCGCTTAAGTGCCAAGATACGCACCGGATGCGAAGTGTCGGACTCGGACGAAACCGGAAGTATCAACTCGGCATAATGAATCACCGCATTGGGATGTTTCTTATGGAACGAAGTGACAAACTCATTCATATGAAGACGCACCATGGTACCGCCCAGCGGCTCAAGATACAACTTTTGTGTGCCGGGAATTGAATCGCGGCGATTAGAGGCAAACGAAGCCAAGGGCGTGCCACTATAGTCATGATGATAATACATGGCATGGGCGGCTTCGCTGTTCATAACAAACTCAAATCGCAGATTCTCGGCCGTCGGCGTATGATAATACAGCGTGAGACGGGTATTGGTGGCCGAAAAATCAACAGTCACCAGCATATTATTGTCCTCCGGAGCGAGGCGAATGCTGACACCCTTCACAATATTCAGGAAATCGGCCTGGGAACAAGTCTGGCGCAGAACCGAATAGATGTTCTCATTCATGCGAAGGCGCAGGCTATCAGCATAATAAACCACCGTGCCATCGAAGAAACAACTATTGCTCTCTTCCAGAGGCTGAGCGGTATAATAATTGGTATCGCCCAACAGAGGCTGAGCCAACTGCATAATTTTCACATGCATAGGTCTAGGCGTCGAATCGGGCATGATTGGATAAACGGTGTCAATAACAAGTGTCATCACCACCGAGTCGAACACCACCTCATCGGCAATGCGCACACCCTCTTTAGGGGCAGCTATCTGGGAATAAGCCACAGCGGTCACATTGCCGAAGTTGGGGTCATTCACACAATAATTGCCCACCACGGCAGCCGCATAGCCGGAAGCCGAAAGCGAGTCGTCGTACACAGTCCAAGCCGAGAAATCGACAGTGTCGCGCACACCACTATAGAGAGTAAACGGATCGTTCAAGTTTACGCCCAAATCCGTCTCTTTCTCAGTGCAAGCCATTGGAAGCAAAATAGTTGCCACAGCCAACAGCAGAAAACATCTTTTAGCAAAAAATTTCATTTCTACGAATTTTCAAATAGCCTGCGCCCACTATTCCTTGATGGAACTGCCGCAAAGCGTATCGTAAAGTTTATTAATCTTGGCAAAAAACTCTTTGTTGTCGGGATTGTAATCCAGCACAAAGCGCTTGTTCTCCTTGGCGAACTCCACCAACTCGGGGTTCGCATTGGGGGAGGCGACCACAATGCCGTTGGCATAAGTGATGGCGGCCTTCATCAGAGTCATATAGTCAAGATCCTGATACAGACGCTGATCCTTGGCTGTAGCGCCGTCGGCACGCATCTTCTTCTCCAAATCCTCGGAGAATTTGCCTTCAAAAGAATCATCAGTCAACGAAAGCACAGTGCGCGTGCCGTTGAAAAAAGCATTCTGCTTGTTGATTCGACGCAGATAGAAAGGCACCATGCCGCTGAACCAGCCCGAGAAATGAATCAGATGGGGCTGCCAGGCCAGCTTGCGCACAGCCTCCAAGGCACCGCGGCCATAGAAAAGGATGCGCTCATCGTTGGCAGGCTTCAGCACACCTTTCTCGTCGAACGTATCGCCAAAACGAGTAAAATATTCCTCGTTGTCAATAAAATAGACCTGCAGTCTGGCCGAAGGGACGGAACCGACCTTGATGATCAGCTGATGGTCGCAATTGTTCACAATCAGATTCATACCCGAGAGACGAATCACCTCGTGGAGCTGATGCTTGCGTTCGTTCACTTCCTCAAAACGAGGCATAAACACGCGTATCTCTCGACCATATTCTTGAGTAAATTGCGCTAATTGACGGTTTGCCAATGTTGCTTCGTTTTCTTCCGTAAAAGGCACAACGCCCTGATTGATAAATAGAATCCTTCCTTTCGCCATATTCTTTTGAGTATATTATTTGTAATGCAAAGTTACGATTTTTTTTTGGATTAGTAACAATTTAATTATAAAAACATTTTTTCGGCGGCACAACGAAGGGCAAATTAAGGTCTTTTAACACACTCTCATTCGCCGCCCAAGCTCCTGGTTTCGGAGCGAGCCCAGAGCGAAGGTAGAGCGAAGGAAGAGCGAAGCTTCACTGGGCTCTCAAATCCCCGCAAAACCGCCTCCCGACACCGCTATTAACAAATTGTTGATAAATTATTATATAAAAATATTTGGCGCATCTATTTTTTTTGTACTTTTGCAAAATGGTACAGAATATGTCAGAAGAAGAAATGTCGCTGTTAACCAGAGCAGAACGCTACTGCGCTAACGAAGAACAATGCCGCACTTCTGTCCGCAAAAAGCTGTGTGACTGGGGTGCCTCACTCGACCAATCCGGCAAAATTGTAGCTCGCTTGGTAGACCAGGGATTTATTGACGAACGCCGCTTTGCCCGCGTCTACGCATCCTCCAAACTCCGCACCCAGAAATGGGGCCGACTGAAGGTTGTCTACCAACTGCGCTCCAAGCAAGTGCCTCCCAAATTCATCACCGAAGCATTGGCCGAAATTCCGGACGACGAATATCGCAACATTTTGCTGGACGTGGCTCAGACCAAGTGGGACACCTACTCGCCTACCGAGACAAACGCTAAAAAGCGCTCCAAGCTGGTCACCTTCCTGGCTTCTCGCGGCTACGAATCGCCTGAAATCCAGACCATGCTCAACGAGCATTTTTCCGACGACCACGCTTCGGAGAACTAAGCCGAAACATCACAACAAGATTCTGCCAGACTGAAGTTTGCAAAACTTCGGCCTAGTAGAATTTTATTAATAAATCTTCATCAACACGAAGCCCAAACATCTGCTCGGCCGAATCGGATGGCAACGCCAATTGGAGATGACCTGTGGAGGAAACTGTGAGCAACAAGTCCGAACGGTAGCTGCGACTTTTATTCTTAGCCCTGTAGTCATGACTGACTGACTCAATCACCGACTCGTGCACTCTGAGCGAGAAATTCCTGCCGCAACGCATCTCCTCAAACTCATCATAGGTGATATTGAGATCGGCATTGCCATAAGAATCCACATAAGAGACATACACTTTTGCCGAATCGGGCGATTTGACAGTATTGTAAAACGACACTTGGAAAAACTCATTCATTTCATAGCCAATCTCATCCATAGCAGAACCTTTCGCCAGCATGGCGGCCACTTTGCAGAAATAGTCCAAAGCGGCAAAGGTATAGAAATTCGAATCCCACATCACCTTGTCAATCATCACAGCTTCCCACGGCAAATTGCCAAAGACCACATTGGGCAAGCCATTGTCTACACAAATGAAATACTGTCCTTTACACCGCACAACCACCGAAGGATTCTCAGTCGATTCTGCCGAATTCACATCAATAATATGGATTGTTCCCTCCGGAAAATCAAGGCAGGCATTTTGGACTACGAAACATGCCGATTTGATATCGAAAGGATCAATTTCGTGGGTGATGTCGACAATGCGGGCATCGGGAACCAGGGACAACAATTTCCCTTTGAATTTTCCAACAAAGAAATCGCGTGTGCCCCAATCGGTGGTCAGTGTGATAATCGGTGATTCCATTGAACTATGTGCTTGTTACTAGATTAAAGATGTTTGGTGAACATGAGTTCCAATTTGCAAAGGTACAAAAAAAAATTGAATCACGCATAAAAAAACCGACAAAAAGAGCAAAAGAGTGCTTCCTTGGCTCCAAAATAAAATCCTATTTTACAAATAAATCATTTAATTAAATATTTTTTGTATCTTTGTAAACTGATATCCCAAGGCGGGACAAACATAATAAAGAAGAAATCAGATATTTACACATAATATGTCATTATTATCCATACGCAATTTGCATGCCTCTATCGGCGACAAAGAGATTTTGAAAGGCGTAAACCTTGAAATCAACCGTGGCGAAGTCCATTCCATCATGGGTCCCAACGGCAATGGCAAAAGCACTCTGGCCGGCATCATTGCCGGCAACAGCAAATATACCGTCACCGAAGGCGAGGTGATCTACAAAGGCAAGAACATCCTCGACATGCCGGTCGACCAGCGTGCCGCCGAAGGCATCTTCCTCGGATTCCAGTATCCTGTGGAAATTCCCGGTGTGAGCATCACCAACTTCATGCGCACCGCCGTCAACGAGCAGCGCAAATATCGCGGCCTCGACCCCCTCAACGGTTCCGAATTCATGAAACTGATGGAAGAGAAAAAGAAGGTCGTGGAAATGACCACCAACCTGGCCAACCGCTCGGTGAATGAAGGCTTCTCCGGCGGCGAGAAGAAGAAGAACGAAATCTTTCAAATGGCCATGCTCAACCCCACCCTCTCCATCCTTGACGAGACCGACTCCGGTCTGGACATCGACGCTCTGCGCATTGTGGCAACCGGCGTCAACAAGCTGCGCTCTGCCGACAACGCCACCGTGGTCATCACCCACTACCAGCGCCTGCTCGACTATATTGTCCCCGACTTCGTGCATGTGCTTTTCGAAGGCCGCATCGTGAAGACCGGTCCCAAGGAGCTGGCCCTCGAACTCGAAGCCAAAGGCTACGACTGGATCAAACAAGAACTCGCTCAGAACTAATATCAACACTCTGTAATTAGCTAACTTATGGAAAAACTAGTACAGCAGTTCCGCGACATTCAGCCCCAGTTGCGCAAGAACGAGGTTTGGCGATACGTTGACTTCTCCGCCATGCTCAACAACGAACTGGCGCTTCCTCAAGGCGAGCGCCAAACCGCTGAATATCATTGCAACATCCCCAACCTGGATGCGCTTCGTTTCGTCATTGAGAATGGCCTTTGCCACAAAGAATCCACCCAAACAGCCGACCGCGTGTTTGTCTCCGGCCTGCGCGCTGCCAGCAACAGCCACACCGAGCTCATCAACAAATACATGGGCACCTGCACTCCTGTCAGCAATCCCTACCTCGAATTCAATCGCGACCACTATACCGACGGCATCTTCGCCTTCATCCCCGAAAACAACCTCTCCGCAAAGCCCATTCAGATTCAGTCTGTTGCCAATGCCGGACACGGACTTTTCTTGCAGGTGCGCAATCTAGTAGTTGTAGGCCGTGGCAGCCATGCCACCATCATCCACTGCGATGATTCCTACGACAATTCGCCCTCTTTCTCCAACAACGTGACCGAAATCGTTGTGGAAGAAGGCGCCCAAGTGGAATACTATAAGATGCAGAACCTCAACAATCAGAGTGGTCTGCTGAACCACACCTATGTGCGAATGGCCGAGGGCGCTTCGTTCCGCTCGGTTGCAGTCACCCTCAATGGTGGCCATATCCGCAACCACACCGAGGTGCGAATGCTCGGCGAGCACTGCCAGGTGCAAGCCCACGGCCTTTATCTCAACGACCAAGAGCAACGCGTTGACAACTACATCTTTGTCGACCACGCCTTCCCCAACTGCCAGAGCCACGAGCTCTACAAAGGCATCTTGGACGACAGCGCCCTCGGCACTTTCAATGGCCATGTGCTGGTGCGCGAAGGTGCCACCAAGACCGAGGCTTTCCAAACCAATCGCAACATCCTCCTCACCGACAAGGCCTTCATCAACACCAAGCCTTTCCTTGAGATTTATAACGACGATGTGAAGTGCTCCCACGGCAGCACCATCGGCCAGCTCGATGAGCAAGTGCTGTTCTACATCCGCTCCCGCGGCATCAGCGAGCGCACCGCTAAGACGCTGCTGCTCTATGCTTTCTGCGACGAAGTGCTCCAACAGATTACCATGCCTTCATTGCGCGACAACCTTATCGACCTCGTCAAAACACGCCTCCACGGCGAACTCACCCCTTGTTCCGAATGCTCGCTTCAGTGCAGCACACCATGCAATGGCCCTGAGGTGAATTTCCACATCGACACATCAAAATTATAACACATATATGAATTAGGACTCTGGGGCAAACTGCATTCAAAACCCCTGAGTCCTAATTCATATTCTTTCTTCACTAGCAATCCAATGTCATCCATCTGGCGCGTTTTCCGATACCTCCGTTTCTACCCCGGAAACATAGGTCTCAACCTAGGTTTCAACATGTTGGCAGTCCTCTTCAACATGTTCTCCTTCGTCATGATTGTGCCTTTTATCGAACTGCTCTTCGGCACCACGCCAACACCCGACTCTCTCCCACCCTTCGCCCTCAACCAGGAATACCTCTCAATCTGGCTAACCTACACTCTCTCACACTACAAAGGTCTCTACGGTCTCTGGCCTTGTCTCATTGGCATCTCGCTGGGCTACCTGGCATTTTCATTCCTTTCCAACCTCTGCCGCTACATGGCGCAGTACTTCATCAGCCCCATGCGCAACGGCATCACCATGCGGCTGCGCAACGACATCTACCACCACATCACCATTCTCCCCGTCTCCTACTTCACCGCCCAGCGCAAAGGCGACCTTATCAGCCGCATGTCCAACGACATAGCCGATATCGAATGGGGCGTGCTCACCTCGGTAATCTCCCTGGGCAAAGACCCCATCAACATCATCTTCTTCTCCGTGGCGCTCATCTTCATCAGTCCGCGGCTGTTCCTCTATTTCCTACTCGTCATGCCGGTGTCAGTTTGGCTTATCGGTATTATTGGCAAGAGCTTACGGCGCAATTCCGTGAAAGGGCAGGCCAAACTTGGCGGCCTCTTTTCCATCATCGAAGAATCCCTCTCCGGCATACGCACAATCCAGTCTTTCAACCAGCAAGAGCAACGCTGCCACGACTTTGCACAAGCCAACGACAGCTATGCCCGCACCATGATTCGCGTGGCACAGCGCCGCGAACTCAGCAGCCCCCTCTCCGAGGTGCTGCTCACCCTGGGGCTGGTCTTCATCCTCATTCTCGGAGGCTTTGCCGTGCAGCAAGGCCAGTTGCTCTCCTCGGTATTCATTCTATTTGTCATCCTCTTTGCCAGACTGGTACCGCTGGTGCAGTCCATCGTCAGGGTCTACAACAACTTGCAGAAAGCCAATGCCGCGGCCAACCGTGTGTTTGAAGTTCTAGATGCCGACGAACAAATAACCGAACTTCCTAATGCCCAGCAAATTGACGGATTCAACCAGCAGATTGAATATCGCAATGTCTCTTTCACCTATGATTCCAAAGCCGAAGCCCCGATTCTCAGTCGCATCAACCTCACCATTCCAAAAGGCAAGACCGTTGCCATCGTAGGCCCATCCGGTGCCGGAAAGACAACCTTGGTAGACCTCCTGCCACGTTTCTACGACTGCACACAAGGCCAGATTCATATTGACGGCATTCCCATTACCTCGCTCAATATCAACAGTCTGCGCTCTCAAATCGGCCTGGTCTCCCAGCATTGCATTCTCTTCAACGACACCGTGGCCAACAATATAGCCTTCGGCCGCACCGACTGCACACTTGACTCCGTGCGACATGCAGCCCAAATAGCCCATGCCGACCAGTTCATCAGCCAACTGGAGCAAGGTTACGACACCCCCATCGGCGACCGCGGCCTTAACCTCAGCGGCGGCCAGCGTCAGCGACTCAGCATTGCGCGTGCCGTGCTCAAAGACCCACCCATCCTCATCTTAGACGAGGCAACCTCAGCCCTCGATACCGAGAGCGAATTGGCTGTGCAACAAGCCCTTGAACAACTCATGCACGGCCGCACATGCATCATCATAGCCCACAGGCTTTCCACCATCTGCCATGCCGACGAGATTATCGTCATGGACAAAGGCCAGATTGTAGAGCGCGGCAACCACCAGCAACTCATCGATCAAGGTGGCCTCTACAAACACCTCATCGACATGCAGTCGTTCCAATCTTAGCAGAACATCATGGTTGCCAAATAGTTAAACACCTACACCCAATCCATTTCCGCCCCAATCAGCCCCCAGGAAGTCTCCACTCCCTACCCCAAACTTCGCCGTAGCCCCGCTAGTTTTACCTTATTTATACTATATTTATACCTTAGTTATACTATTATATAT
>JAZLLD010000016.1:0-38294 GCA_045597945.1 Bacteroidales bacterium | reverse complement strand
TTCTGGAACATTTCTGATAATTTCTTTCAGTTCATAAGTTTCGCAAGCGAAACTTATGAACTGAAATACGAGAAAGGTTCAGTGAACCTTTCGAGCTTCCAGTGAAAATCCGAGAAAGTCATTGTTAATCAGAAATTATTTTGTAACAAGTAATTTCTGGAGCATTTCTGATAATTTCTTTCAGTTCTTCTAGCCAAGCTTGCTTGGTTAGAAAAAACAAATTTTAGAGATTACCATAAATCATAATTCATAAATCCAGAATGGTGCGGCAGCCACTCATAAATCATAATTCATAAATCATAAATCCAACACCCCATACAGCTCCTCGAGCCGCGCTTTGAGCTCGGCCTCGGTCATGCGGCACTGGCAGCTGATGGCGTCGCAGTGGCGGATCATGCGGTAGAGCGGGAATGCGAGGATGCGCTCCATAGTCTCCTCGTCGGGTGCGGCATAGCGCAGCTCCTCGGGGTCTTTCTGCTGATGGTAGATGATGGCCATATTCTCGTCGAACATCAACTCAAACCGGTTCACATCCGTCAGCACATAAGTGGAGCGGCGGCCGTGACGTTTGAGCACACGCGACGGGAATTCGACCCCGGTCACATTGCCGGCATCGTGCAGCAGACATACGATGGCCACGCCCAGGCGGTCGGCCTCCAACCATTCCGGCCGCTGCTGGCGGTAGAGCCCCACCTCCTCATAGCCCTGCGCCCCGCGGTCGAAGGGGTCGAGATAAGCATGGCAGAGAGTCTCGAGCTGATGCCAGGCATTGCCGCCCACAAACTGATGATGGCGGCAGGCAATGCTGTAGAAATCCGACTGGCGGAGGAAACGCATCACCTTGTTGATATTGCGGTAAGTGCCCTCCACCACCTTGCCGAAAATGCGCTCGTAGGCATCGTGCAAAAACTGCACGCGCTCAGCGTCGGTCATAGTATGCTGGAATTCAAAATAGTCGTAGTGCATGGATATGTCTGTTAGTGATTAGTAATCGGTGAATTGTGAATTGTTGGGCGGCAGCCACTCTACAATCAACATACTTCAATCCGCATTCAATGATCACCATAACGCACAATTGGCACAAAAATTGCATCCATAGTGATATTATGGACAAACAACGCATGATTTTTGAAATAGACCGTCGCAAAGTCACAGAAGGCGACATAGTAGAAATCACCTGGCAGTGCGAGGGAGCCGACAGCGTGTCGCTCACCCTGGACAACGGCTTCAAGACCACCGATATAGCATTGGAAACCAGCGGCAACAAACGCTTCAGACTGAACCGCTCAAAGGGCCTCACCAAACTGACCCTGACCGTGAAAATACAGGGCAAAGAACACCACAAGACCATCCGTGTGAGGGTGAAAAAAATGCCCACCGTCAAGGCTGAGACCATCGACCACAACGGCCGAAAGATGGGCTGGATGAAGCAATGGTGGCAAAAAATTGTGACAAAATGGCACGAGGCAACGGCCAAATACAACCAAGCCTTGCAGATTCTTCCTCCGAAGAAGCAAATTGCCGTAAAGCTGCTCATCCTAATCAGCTTCATGCTCCTCATCAGCGCCATCTGGCCCAAATTCTACACCTTCACCCTCGTCGCCCTGGCACTCTATCTGACCATCACACTCCTGCGCAGATAACTGCCCCTGCAGCATAGCGGCATGCTTGCCGGACACACCCGCATACCCAAAAAACATCACCAAGCACGCCACCGCCGAAGGAAGAGCCCAATGCCGACGGCAACGAATGAAGAGAGTGAACAGCAGTATAGCCAACAACAACATAACCGCCATTGGAACATCGCAATAGAGGTTGTCGAGCACTGCCGACGGAAACGACGACACCCAGCGAGTCGTGGAATCGATATAGCCGATCAGCCCGCCGACTGTCGGCGCAAGCCAGCCGCGGAAAAGGGTCATGAGCAACACCAAGAAGAGCAGCACCCCGGCAACAGGAACAACCAACAGATTAGTGACAAGGAAATAGACCGGAAACTGATGGAAATGATATAGCAGCAGCGGAAGCGATGCCAGTTGGGCCACCGTAGAGATACAAATCCAGCTCCACACCTTGTTCCAAAGCACCGCATACCATGGGATATCGTTCTCGTAGGAGAAGGACAGAAGCCGCCGCAACGGCTGATACCAGGCAATGATGCCCAAGACGGCCGCATAAGAAAGCTGGAAGCCGATATCGAACAGCACCATCGGGTTGGCAACCAACAGCACAAGGGCAGAGGTTGCGAGGTTGTTGAGACTGCTGGTGCGCCGCTCTACCATACCGCCCAAAAGCATGAGAGAGAACATCAAACCGGCCCTTGTGGCTGAGGGCGACAAACCTGATATCAACACAAATGCCCAGATGGCAATTATCTGCAATATGCCCTTGACAACACGCTGCCAGGTGCCCCGCCCCAAGAAGAAGAGGCACCCGCCCACAATGGAGGCAAATAGCCCTACATGGAGGCCCGACACACACAAAAGATGCGAGACTCCGGCATCGCGGAATTGCTTCTGCATGGATGGGCTGACATCATTGCGCCAGCCTAGCACCAGGGCTTCGGCAATATGCTGCTGACTTTCAGTAAGGTTGAATCCTCTGATACGCGAGACCAGGCGGAGCTGGAGGCGTTTGGCAAAAAAGACGATGGAGCGAGTATCGGATTCGGCTGACAGCCTAACCCAATCTTTGGCAGGCACATAAACTTGCCACAGAACTCCTTTGTGGCGGAGATATCGCCGATAGTCAAACCGGAGAGAATCGGTACCGGAATTAGGCAGTTGCGGACTGGCAGTCAGCCGAATGCAGTCGCCATATTTCAAACATTTTGCAACACTGTCCTGCTGAATGAACAACAGGATTTTGCCTACAGAGCGGGCATGGTTCATTGAATCGATGTTGGCAACCACCTTATAGGTTTTGGCCGTAGGCAACGGATTATCAGCAAGATGAACAACCAGCTGAGTTGTAGGTACTTCTGTGGCACCCATAAATGGATCAACCGGTTGACGAACATTGTAGATCAGACAGCCCAAAGCCAAATATGTAGCCCACATAGAGAGATGGAATAGCCAACCCGTGCGGCGGGATTGGGCAGAACTGGTCATCAGCACAAAACCTACTCCCACAGCCAGGATTATGGCCCACAGCGGCAACCCACTCCAATATTCTCCCACCAGTATGCCCAGAGCCACCGCCAAGGCAACACGCAGCATGGGCGCACACGCAAAAAGCATGTCGACCGATGCCGGAGAATGGGTTGATGTTGTTTTATTGCTCATGAGAATGCAAAATTACAAATTTTTTTTGTATTTTTGCATTTTAAAATTTATCATCATGGCGGAACACAACATCACAGGCAGGAACGGCGAGGATATTGCCGCAAATTATCTGCAAGAACAAGGGTTTGCTATTTTGGAACGGAACTGGAAGATGGGGAAAAATGAGGTGGACATTATCGCCTATAAGGAGGGGCTGATTGTTTTTGCCGAGGTAAAGACACGCTCCAATCTTGAATTTGGCGACCCCGAGGAGTTTGTGGGAAGGGAGAAGCAGCGCTACTATGTACGCCTGGCCAATGCGTATGTGATTAAAAACGAGCGGGAAGAGGAGGTGAGGTTCGATATCATCGCCATCGAGATGACTGAATCGAGCTACCGGGTGAACCATATTGAGAATGCGTTCAGCGCCGTTGGCCAATATTTGTAATTGAGTGATCGGTGATCAGTGATGTGTGATCGGGCATTTGTCAGATCACTGTTCACTATTCACTACTTCACTGTTCACTACTTCACTGTTCACCTATCAGAAGTTCCAGCCGAGTTTTTGATGGATGGCGGTGAAGAAGCTCTGGTTGTGGAGTCGGACGAGCTGGATGGTGAAGGCTTCGCGGGTGAGGATGATTTCGGTGCCGCAGGGGAACTGCTGGCGGCGGGAGTCGGTGCCGAGGTTGAAGGAGGATTGCTGCTGGTGGGTGACGAGGCGAAGCTGCGCGGAGTCGGGGACGATGATGGGGCGCAGGGTGAGGTTGTGGGTGCCGTTGGGAGTGATGACGAAGCAGGAGCTGTTGGGGGTAAGGATGGGTCCGCCACAGCTGAGGGAGTAGGCGGTGGAGCCGGTGGGGGTGGCTACAATGAGGCCGTCGCCGGCATAGGTGGCCACGAAGTCGTCGTCCACGAAGAGGTCGGTGCTGAGGAGGGTGCCGTCCAGGAGGCGGTGGAGTGATACCTCGTTGAGGGCAAAGGTCTCAAGATGCTGGTCGTCGGTCTGCGCCACTACATGGAGGAGGGTGCGGGGCTCTACGGAGTACTGGCCGGCGAGGAGGTCGTGAACAAGGCGGTCGATGTCGTAACGGCCGGCGGTGGTAAGGAAGCCGAGATGGCCGAAGTTGATGCCCAGCACGGGGATGTTGCGGCTGCCGATGAGGTGGACGGAGCTGAGGAGGGTGCCGTCGCCACCCACGGAAAACAGGAAGTCGAAGTGGCTGTCGGGGATGGTGTCGGTGACTTCCTCGGTTTCGACTCCGTTGCGATGGAGGATGTCGACTAGCTGGGTGAATTGTTGGCGAAGAGTTTCTTCGATGTATCGTGCGTAGAGGGCAATTTTCATGATGTGTTGGTTGTTTTTTCGGTGATGAGTGATCGGTGGCATTTGTCAGATCACTGATCACTGTTCACTATTCACTGTTCACTATTTAATTAATATCGCTGTTCCTTTGTATTTGCGGGTTGAGCCGTCGGCATGGCGGCAGTTAATGATGTAGACGTAGGTACCTTGTTCGAGAGGTCTTCCTGCGGCATCGTTGCCGGACCAGCAGTCGGCAATGGAGGTGGTGTTGAAGACTCGCTCGCCATAGCGGTTGTAGATGCTCATCTGGTAGCCGTCGGCCAAGGGCGACAGGATGCTGGGGCAGAAGGTGCCGAGTTGAGGATGGCCGTAGATGACGGCGTTGGGGAGGTAGGCGGCGGGGTCGTAGACTTCGGGCAGTTGGACCCGAAGGGTGTCGGAGAACTGGGTCAGGAGCTGGCAGCTGTCGCGCACCGAGAGTTGATAGGTATAGGCACCGGCAGCGGGATGTACCTGGGTGTCAAGGTATTCATATTCTGCTGTCAGGGACGATAATGGGAGTTCGGCCAGGGGTTGGAATTCTCCCCGGCTGCCCTGGCGACGGAGGATCTGGAGGGGCGAACCGGTAAAGGTGGGGTCTAACTGAATCTTCAGTCTGACGGCAGCTGCGGTTTCGAGATATTCGGCATCGGCGATGCGGATA
Source organism: Bacteroidales bacterium (assembly GCA_045597945.1). Lineage (GTDB taxonomy): Bacteria > Bacteroidota > Bacteroidia > Bacteroidales > P3 > Colimorpha. The sequence goes on along the minus strand of JAZLLD010000016.1, from coordinate 33,022 downwards.
TAGGCGGCACTGTCGATGGAGGGGAATTGGAACACTTTTTTGAGGGATAATGCATGGAGTGAGTCGGACGAGTTGTTGACGCTGAGATAGACCGTGATGCGGTCCACAGCTAGGTCGTCTACAGTGATGTCGAAATCAAAAGGGCCGTCGGGACCGGTGCGGAACAGTTGCTCTTCCTGGCCGGCAATCTGATAATGAAGGGTGTAGCCGCCGACGCTGTCGGGCATGTTGATGTAGCGGTTCCACGAGCAGTGGAAATGGCGGGAGCAGGGCGACTGGGCGAAGGTGAGGACGGGATTGCGGTAGTAGGGTGTGAGGGGGCTGGCCTGGAAGCAGCTGTCGAAGGCCAGAATGCGAAAGTGGTATTGTTCAGGGCCTTGGGAGAGGTCGTCGGGGCAGAGGTAGGTGGTGCTGAGCCGGCCCCAGACGGTGTCGTAGGCACGGCTGGGGATGCCTTGAAGGATAAAGTATCCCATGACATCGGGGTCGGGGCTGGGATACCAGCTGAGGCGAATTTTGTTGGTAGCGGAGTCGACGGAGCAGAGCCGGAGGGCGCAGGGGGCGGTGGGCAAGTTATCCTGATGATAGAGGGAGGCGGTGTCGGAGATGAGGGCGGAGGAGGCGGTGTCGGAGAAGGCCCGGATGTAGTATTTGACAGTGTCAGCGCAAATTGTGCGGCCGAGAGTGTCGTAATACTGAGTCTGCTCGAGGACTGCGATAGGGGCGTAGGCGGGGCTGCCGGGGTATTTGCGGAAGATATGGTAGACGCAGTTTTCGCCCAGAGAAGTCCAGCTGAGATATGACACTTGATGGGCAGCTACGACGCTGTTTTCGATATGGAAAGGGCGCTGGGCAAGGGTCGCGGTGGCCGAGAGGCATAGGGCGAGCAGTGCTATGATGCCGGAACTTTTCATGTGTTTTCTTTTGACGAATTGTTTCATGACGGCGCTGTTTTATTGCAATGACTGCATTTGGACAAGCTGGTGGTAGCGACCTTCCAAGGCCATGAGTTGCTGATGGGTGCCGCGCTCGACGATGGTGCCGTGTTCGAGGACTAATATCATGTCGGCATGTTGGACGGTGGACAGTCTGTGGGCCACAACAAGGGCGGTACGGTCGGCCAGGAGGCGGTCGAGAGCTTGCTGGACAAGGCGCTCGCTCTCGGTGTCGAGGGCGGAGGTGGCTTCGTCAAAGATGAGGATGTCGGGACTTTGGAGCAAGGCTCGGGCGATGCTGATGCGCTGGCGTTGGCCGCCACTGAGGCTGTTGCCGGAGTCGCCGACCTGAGTGTCGTAGCCCTGTGGTTGCTGAAGGATAAAGTCATGGGCATTGGCCGCTTGGGCAGCCTGCTCGATCTGAGCCTGGGTGGCATTGGGCTGAGCGAAGGCTATATTGTCGCGGATGGTGCCAGAAAAGAGGATGGTGTCTTGCGCCACAACACCTATGCGACTGCGCAGGTCGGTAAGGCGGAGTTGTGAAAGGTTGTTGCCGTCAACCAATATCTGCCCTTGCGAGGGGGTATAGAACCCCATGAGTAGGTCTAAGATGGTGGACTTTCCGGAACCAGAGCTACCGACCAGGGCCACAGTGCTACCACGTGGAACAACAAAGCTGACATCGTCAAGCACTTGAACACCAGGGGTGTAATGAAACGAGACGTTGCGGAATTCTATCTGCTGGCTGAGTCCGCCAAAAGGCTGAGCACCGGGGGCGTCGACCACGGCATCGGGGGCAGAAAGAAATTGCTGGAGACGGTCGACGCAGGCACGGCCTTTCTTCATCTGCGAGATGGCCGTTGACAATTCTTTCGATGGGGGAATCATGAGGACGAACATCATGATATAGGAGACGAAGAGGTCGGCAGTGAGTCCAGCATCGCCGGAGAGGACCATAGAGGAGCCAAAAAGCAGGATGCCGATAACTACAGCATTGCCAAGGAAATCGCTGACGGGCGAGGAGAGGTCGACACGGCGGAACACGCGGGTGCGCAGTTTGGCATAGGCGCTGTTGGCCTGCTGGAATCTGCGGTTGGAGAAGTCGATGGCGGTGTAGGCTTTGATGACTTTGAGACCCGTGATGGTTTCTTGCATGAGCGAGGTGAGGAAGGCGTTGCGCTCCTGCAGCTCCAGTGATTTGCGGCGCAGACGATGCGATATGCCCGAGATGACGACCACGATGACCGGCAGCATGCAGAGGACAAAGAGAGTGAGTTTAACACTGATATAGAACAACATGGCAACAAAGAGGACCATGCTGACGATGGCGGTGATGAGCTGCTGGATGGAGTTGAGAGTGCTTTCCTCGTATTCCACCATGTCGCTGCCAAAGCGGGAGATGGAATCGCCCACACGGTTGGAACCATAGTAGGACAAGGGCAACCGCATGGCTTTGTTGAACAAGCTGTTGCGGATGTCGCGCACCACCTTGCTCCGCACCACAGCCATCTGCACCAACGATAGGTAGGAGAAAATGTTCTTTAAGGCATAGAGGGCAAAGACGATGAGCGCGAAATAGACCAACGCACGTTTTGTACCAAAGGATATAAGCCATTGGTACAGTGTCTGCAGCAGTTGCGACAACAGGCTCGCACCACCTGACGGGGCGGCCATGCTCTGGTCGGGAGGGAAGAGTATCTTTACAAAATCGGCTACCGACAAAGCCGTGGCCATGGTGAAGATGACCGAGAGAACGACAAAGAGACCATAGGCCGCCAGCCGGGCAGCATAGGGTTTCATGTATCTCAGGGTGAACGACACTGGTGGGAGTTATGATTTATAATTATGATTTATGAATTATGAGTGGGCTGCCGCATTACGGCTTCCGCCCCACTCATAATTCATCTATCATAATTCATTATTAATTAGAAAGCTTTATAGCCTAAATAGTTGTGAGGAGTGATGCGGCGGATGCGCTCCTTGACGGTGTCGTCGACATCAAGTGTGTCGACAAAGGCCGAGATGGTCTGGGCGGTGACTTTTTCGTTGGTGCGAGTCAGTTGCTTAAGTGCTTCATAAGGATTGGGATAGCCAACGGAGCGGAGGATAGTCTGGATGGCCTCGGCCACGACAGCCCAGTTGTTCTCCAAATCGTTATAGAAAGCCTGCTCGTTGAGGAGAAGCTTGCCCATGCCTTTCTGCAGGGAAGCCAGGGAGATGAGGGTGTGGGCCACGGGAACGCCAACATTGCGGCTGACGGTGGAGTCGGTCAGATCGCGCTGCATGCGGGAGATAGGCAGTTTGTGGCTGAGGTGCTCGAAGATGGCGTTGGCCATACCCAGGTTGCCTTCGGCGTTCTCGAAGTCGATGGGGTTGACTTTGTGGGGCATAGCGGAAGAGCCTACCTCGCCAGCCTTGATTTTCTGCTTGAAGTATTCCATGGAGACATAGGTCCAGATATCGCGGCAGAGGTCGATGAGGATGACGTTGATACGCTTGCAGTTGTCGAAATAAGCGGCCATGTTGTCGTAGTTCTCAATCTGCGTGGTGTACTGCAGACGCTCGAGGCCGAGGTGGTTGGCTACGAAATTGTTGCCAAAACTGCGCCAATCGACATCAGGATAAGCGGCCAGATGTGCGTTGAAGTTGCCGGTAGCACCGCCGAACTTAGCCGAGAAAGGAATCTGGGCAAAGTAGTCCATCTGGCGACGCATACGATAGGCGAAGACCATGATCTCCTTGCCCAGCGAGGTGGGAGAAGCAGGCTGGCCGTGGGTGTGAGCCAGCATAGGAACATCGTTCCACTCATGTGCTCGCTCTTCCAGCAGGTCGAGAATGGCCTGGTACTGAGGCATAAGCACCTGCTCGTGGCATTCTTTGATGGACAGAGGCACAGAGGTATTGTTGATATCCTGCGAGGTGAGACCGAAATGGATGAACTCTTTGTAGTCCTGGAGCTGCATCTCGTCGAAACGGCGCTTGATGAAATACTCTACGGCTTTCACATCGTGGTTGGTGGTCTTCTCGATTTCCTTGATTTCAAGGGCGTTGTCCTCGGAGAAGTTGCGATAGATATCGCGCAGCTGCTCTGCCAGTTGGGGACGCTGGGCGAAAAGGTCGTGCAACGGGAGCTGAGGCACCTGGCCGAGGGCGATGAAGTATTCGATTTCAACACGAACACGATATTTGATAAGGGCACCTTCAGAGAAGTAGCCTGCAAGGGATTCTACTTTTGAACGGTAGCGACCGTCGATAGGGGAAATGGCATTTAGGCTGTTCATGATACTGGGTTTTAGATAGTTTTATGCTGTTGGGGCTGGGGATTGAGGATTTGATTGTTGAGGAAGGTGTGCTTCTCCAACACGCGCTGAACCTGCTTATCGTAGGTGCAGTTGATCAGCGACTGGGCATAATGGGTGTTGTGGAGGTCGGAACCCAAGAATTCCACCCAGCCTTTGTCGATAAATTCAAATCCTTTGCGACGAGCGTTCTCATCGTAATATCCGCCAAGGGAGAGAAAATTAACTTGGAAATAGACGCCCATATCTTTCAAGCGCTCAAGCACATGGGACGATGGTGTATAATAAGGATAACGCTCGGGGTGGGCCAGAATGATGTCGTAGCCCTTGAGCTGGAGCTGGAAGATAGTCTCCTCAAGGCCCAGCACTTGCTGGTGGAGCGAAAATTCTATCAGCAGATATTTTCCACCAATGAGGAGAAATTTATTAGCCTCGATACGCTTGTCGAAGACAGTGTCGACACGGTACTCGCCCGCTACGCCGACTAGGTTGGGCTTATCGCCAGTGCCGGCGGCAAGCATTTCGTCTTTAAACTCATCGTAGCGGCGAAGGATGTCTTCCTCCACGTTGGGGAAACGATGACTTTGATAATGAGGGGTTAAGAATACGTTGTCAAAACCAACCTGTTTCATGATTCGCAGACAGATGGCAGACATATCTTCGCCCTTAGAACCATCATCTACCTTGGGAAGCAGGTGGCAGTGCATGTCTGTACCCAAGGCCTGAAAAATGGGAAGAGGCTCTTTATGTTGTCTTTTGAAGAAATGAAACATAATATTATTTAGATAGGAATTATTATATAGATTTTTTAGTTAATTCGTTTGATATCCGCACCCAGCAGCCGCAGACGCTCATCGATATGCTGGTAGCCTCGGTCTATCTGCTCGATATTGTCGATGCGGCTGACACCATCGGCCGAGAGGGCTGCAATAAGCAGGGCCACACCCGCACGTATGTCGGGCGACGACATCCGCACACCACGCAGGCGGTGCTGCTGGTCCAGTCCGATAACGGTGGCTCGATGCGGATCGCACAGAATAATCTGCGCACCCATGTCGATGAGTTTGTCAACAAAGAAAAGTCGGCTCTCAAACATCTTCTGATGGATGAGCACACTGCCTTTGGCCTGAATGGCAACAACAAGCGCAATGCTGATCAGGTCGGGGGTAAAGCCAGGCCAAGGTGCGTCGGCGATGGTCATAATAGAGCCATCCATGAAGCGCTCAATCTCATAATGTTCCTGCGCGGGGATGAACAGGTCGTCGCCTTTCTGCCAAACCTCGATGCCCAAACGACGGAACACCTGCGGAATGAGTCCAAGGTGCTGCAGACCCACATTGCAGATGGTCAGGTCGCTCTGCGTCATGGCGGCCATGCCGATAAAGGAACCCACCTCAATCATATCAGGCAGGAGCGTATGCTCGCAGCCGTTCAGCTGACCCACGCCATGAATGGTGAGCAGGTTGGAACCCACACCCTCGATCTTGGCTCCCATGCGGTTGAGCATGTTGCAAAGTTGGTAGATGTAAGGTTCGCAAGCGGCATTCATGATGGTGGTGGTGCCCTGTGCCATCACCGAGGCCATGATGATGTTGGCCGTGCCGGTGACCGAAGCCTCGTCAAGCAGCATATAGCAGCCCTTGAGCTGCGCTGCACTCACCTCGTAGCCTCCGCGGCGATATTTGACAGTCGCTCCCAGGCGTTCCATTCCGATAAAATGGGTGTCCAATCGGCGACGACCAATCTTGTCGCCACCCGGCTGCGGAACCAAAGCCTGCCCATAGCGGGCCAACAGCGGACCTACTACCATGATGGAACCACGCAACGAGGTGGCCTGCTGGGCAAACTCCTCGCTGTTCAACATCGTGAGGTCAACCTCGTCGGCCTGAAACTCATAGCTGCGACCTTCTGTAAGGAGGCACGTGTCGTCGTTCAGTCGGCGCACTTTCACTCCCAGCAGTTGCAGCAGCGCGATAAGTCTATTCACGTCGCGGATGTCAGGCACATTGTTGATTACCACTTTCTCGTTCGTGAGCAGCACGGCACAGATTACCTGCAGTGCCTCGTTCTTGGCACCCTGGGGATGAATCTCGCCATGGAGACGGTAGCCGCCGGTTATTTCAAATGATGACATAAGCTGTTGGTATATGTTCGCTTATTTTTTCTTCTTTTTCTTTTTGCGAGTGCCGTTCGCGCGGCGCTCATCGTCGGTGCCTTTCAAGTATTCGCGGAAATCCAGGTAGCGGAAATCCTCTTTCACCTTGATGCGGTTACCCGAAATCGACTCAAGCTGCAGGGTGATGATGTCGTCCTCCACCGTGTCGCGGTTCCACAGCAAGTAGTCGCGCTTCATGGCATGGGCCATCAAACCCACCAGCTCGTCGCGCTCCTCGCCCTCGGGGTACTCGGCCACGGTCTTGATCATGTTTTCCATGATAGCGCCGTAATGGCGGTAGCGGGGTTTGGCTTGGTTGTACGACACGGGATGGGGTTTGAACTGCACATTTTCCTCGGGGCTGATCTCGAAGGGCATATCCACATCCAGCTCCCAGTTGGCCAGAATCATCAGGTGCACCCAGAACTTACGTTTGTAATTCTCGCTGTCCTTGGGTTCCTGGCTGATATTGGCCATCGTGTCCACTATGGCAGAGGCCATTCGCGTACGTTTCTCACGGTCCTCAACAGTCTTCACATACTGGATGAGTTTATAGATGTTACGACCGTAGTCGTTGATACTCAGTTTATCTCTTTGGGTGTTATATTCCATTGTTAAAATTATTCAATCTATCTTTTACACATGTAATCTCGCTTTCCTCAATAGCACATCGGGCCGAAGGCGGCCATGCGGTAGTAGTCGGCCGGAGTGGCATACATGCCCCATCCGCCAAAACCGCAGTTCATCCAAGCGTCATGCATCATGTAGGGCAATGTGCCGTTCTGGTCGTTGATGTAGGCAAAAGTCACGCGCAGGAAGTTGTCGTTTGCAAAGCGGAACGCTGCCGAAGCTGTGATGGCGGTGCAGGAAACATCAAATGTGTTGCCGTTGCCGAAATAGAGCGGGGCGTAGCTGCCTCCCACATGATAGACCGATCCGGAAAGCCACAGTCTGTCGTTCACCTGATATTCGGCCGCCACATTCACCGAGGCCAACCCCGTGCCACCATTGCGGCGGTATGGTGCAAGGCTCTGCTTCTCGGGCTCGAGAGTGTAGTTGGGGTTCAACCCCATATCGGTCGTGATGCGGAAACCGCCCATCAATGTCCACTTCTTGCTGGGGCGATACACCAGCGAAGGAGCCACCGAGGTATAGAGGCGGTTATCGCCAAAACTAGTGCCCAAGAATCCGGTACCTACAGAAAGATGGGGTTCGAATTTGGGCAGCTCGGCCTGCAGCACACCGGCGGTGTCCATGCAACAAGCAGCACGCTCAGCGTAGGGCAGCCATTGCGCACGCACACCGGGCACAAAAGCACCAAGCAGCACAACGAGAACAACAAAACTATATTTCTTCATATTTGTAATTCAAATTACTATCACAATAATTACAATTCCATCAGTTTCACAAACGAGGCGGGATAAGGCGTCTCAAAAGTGAGGCGTTTGCCAGTCACGGGGTGAGTGAAACCCAGGCGGAAAGCATGCAGGGCCAGGCGGTTGATGGGCGAAACATCGTCCTTATAGCCATACATCGGGTCGTGAACCACGGGATGTTTTTCCTCACGCAGATGCACACGGATTTGGTTGCGCCGACCCGTATCCAAACGCAGTTCCACCAAAGAATAGCGGCGGCTGGTGCGCACCACCTTGTAGTGGGTGATGGCCTCCTTGCCTCCGTTGTCGGTAGGCGACGAAAGCACGCAGTATTCACCGTCGGTCAGCCACGAGCGGATAGTGTCCTCTCTATTTTCCAACTTGCCCCAGGCCACGGCCACGTATGCGCGGTCCGACACCAGACCTTTCCAGTCGGCCTCGAAACTCTGCGACACTTTCTTCGATTTCGACACCACCATCAGACCCGAGGTATCTCGGTCCAAGCGGTGCACGATATGGGCGTTGCATTTCTGGTGGGTGAGTTCCAAATAGCGGTTCAGCACCGTAATCACCGTCATATCGCCAGGTTTCTTGCTGTAAGAGAGCAGACCCTCGTGCTTGTTGATGACCAGCAGATGTTCGTCCTCATACACAATGTCCAGGTTGCGGGGTTTCAGGCGCTCCTTGTAGCTGGCCTTTTCAATGCTCACCACCATGCCAGGCATCAGCGGAAAATTGAACTGGCTCACGCGGCGACCGTCCACACAAACATTGTGTGCCAGCAATTCCTTAACCTTGGTGCGGCTGGTATCGGGCATCTGCTGAATCAAAAATTTCATCAGCTCCGACGACTCTGTTACTTTATATTCCAATTGTTTCACGTGAAACATTATTTTTTTAGGTTATCAACAATCATTCAGCACTTTATCAACATCTCCCCTACCCTTTTCAAAGGTTATCAACAACCCTTGAATCTCTCACTTCCGACATACGAAAAAACTGCTGTCGCTGCCTTCAAACCTCCTTTTATTTAATAATACCTAACTGCTTCGACATATCGAGCATTCGCACGATGGGCTTCTTAGCCTTCTCTATCAAATCGGCCGACATCGTAATCTCGGGAGTCTCGTCCTTCAGGCAGTTATACAGCTTCTCCAAAGTGTTCAACTTCATGTGGGCGCAGTCGGCACAGGCGCAACCCGTGCCCGAGGGAACCACGATGAACTCCTTGTCGGGATTCTCCTTGAGCATCTCATAAAGAATGCCTGTCTCGGTGGCCACGATAAACTTCTGCTTGCCAGATTTCTGAATATAGGTGAGCATGGCCTTGGTGCTGCCAACAAAGTCCGACACCTGCAGCAGAGCGCTGTTGCACTCGGGGTGGGCAATCACGGCAGCATCGGGATTCTCCTGCTTCAGCTTCAGCACACTCTCGGCGTGCAGAGCATCGTGAACAGTGCATACACCATTCCATAACAACATGTTACGACCCGTAACACTGTTGATATAGCCGCCCAAGTTTTTATCAGGCGCAAATATAATCTTCTGATCCTCAGGCAGCGAGCGCACAAGCTTCTCGGCATTGCCCGAGGTGCAGATAAGATCAGACAAAGCCTTGATCTCGGCACTGCAGTTCACATAGGAAATAACCATGTGGTCGGGGTGCTCGGCCTTGAACTTAGCAAAAGCATCAGCCGGACAAGACTCGGCCAAAGAGCAGCTGGCCGTGATGTCGGGCAGCAACACCTTGCGCGAAGGGTTGAGAATCTTGGCAGTCTCTGCCATGAAATGAACACCGCAAAAAACGATGATATCATTGTCGCAATCCTGCGCACGCTGAGCCAGCGCAAGACTATCGCCAATATAGTCCGACAATTCCTGTATTTCGTCGCGCTGATAATAATGTCCCAAAATCACAGCGTTCTTTTCCCGTTTCAGACGGAGGATTTCACTCTTCAAAAAGTCGTTATCCATATATGAATATTTTTGTTTCTCAATATAAAATAGATGCTCTACAAGGGCAATGTTTCAAATTGCAAAGATACAAAATAAATTTGATATAATACATATTTAAAAAATAAATAATCTTAACTATTTCTATAAGGTTGATTTACAATACTATACAACTTCGAGAATTTTTGTCGCAATTTTTCCCTATTTCCAACCAATTTCAGCCTAATTTTGCAGACAAATTCGCAAACCAACAAACCCATCTCAACCCAACCCGCAAGCCATTCCCAACCGACCTCGCGCAGAGCAAACCCAGTGTAGATCCGCCCTAAGCCCGCTCGTTTTACCTTATTTATTCTATAGTTATACCTTATTTATTCTATTATATATAGGATAAATATAGTATAACTAAGGTATAAATATAGTATAAATGGCGGGAGAAAGGCGAATTTAGAGACACTGCTTTCCTCCTCCAAGTAAAATCTGGTTTAAAAATATCTTTATTCCTTTTAATTTAAACTATTTCTTTTTTTATGGTTGTTAATATTGTTGATAACTTCGTAATGTGCTTTTCTGGCGGTTTAGGTTATCAACAGATATTAACATTTTATTCATCGCTAACTTGTTGTTTTTGTTTTATATATTGAGTTATCAACAAGCGGGTGTTGCGGAAATGAACATGCAAATGTTAATCCTAGAAAAAGCAGTTAGAAACGAATTTGGTTGTTGAAAAAGTTGTGAAAAGTCTGGGGTTTTCAACAATTTTGAGCTGTCCAAAAGATTTCATTTTTTATTCACAGAGTTATCCCGAGTTATTAACAACGCAATTGTTGATATCTTTATATTGTTGATTATCTTTAGATTGCGAAAATGTTCAAAAATGTGTGAATAAGTTAATTTGTTTTATACTGAACAATTTACGCAAAATTCGTAATTTTGCATTTTCAAAATAGTTATAAACACGCTTGTTTATGAAAGAAATTATTCCTATGGCATGTGATCATGCCGGTTTTGAACTGAAAGAAGTGATCAAAAAATACCTTGCCGAGAAGGGTTTCGAGGTGAAAGATTTCGGCACTAACAGTAGCGAAAGTGTTGATTATCCTGACTTTGCGCATCAGCTCGGTCGCGTTATCAACAATGGCGAGTTTCGTCGTGGCATCGTTATCTGCGGTAGCGGCAACGGTGTGCAGATGACTGTTAACAAATATCCCAATGTGCGTTGTGCTTTGAGCTGGACTCCTGAGATTGCTCATCTTGGCCGCCAGCACAACGACTGCAATGTGGTCTCCATCCCCGCTCGTTTCATTCCCCAGGAAGTGGCTCTGCAGATTGTCGACGAGTTCCTCAACACCGAGTTTGAGGGCGGCCGCCATCAGCGCCGTGTGGAGAAGATCAACCAATTGTTGAAATAAGGTATTAGAATGTCATCGTTGGTTCGCTCTGCCGAAACTCTAGAGGGTCTTCGGCAGGTTTTTTCGTGCATTGATAACACGACGCTTGAGGGTGCCGACACATGGCAGCGTGTGCAGTCTCTTTGTGAGCGTTCGATTGAGTTGCAGGATGCTTCCCGCGGCATCAGCCATGTGGCCGCCGTATGCGTTTATCCGGTGTTTGTCCGCCAGGCTGTTAATTGCTTGAAAGGCAGCGGTATAAAGGTGGCTTCGGTAGCTGGTGCATTTCCAGCCGGCCAGTCTCCCCTACTCGTTAAGTTACAAGAGGTTAAGTATGCCTTGGACGAGGGTGCTGATGAGATAGATATGGTCATTTCTCGCGGTTCTTTCCTTGAGGGCGAATATGCCAAAGTCTACGACGAAATTGCCGCCATTCGTGAGCTCACAAAGGATAAAACGCTGAAAGTCATTCTAGAAACTGGCGAGTTGAAGTCGGCCGAAAACATTGCCAAGGCTTCCGAGATTGCCATTGATGCCGGGGCTGATTTTATCAAAACCTCTACTGGCAAGATTGCCGTTTCGGCCACTATTGAAGCTGCCGAAGTGATGCTGACTACTATTAAAAATTTCCATAAAAGAACCGGTAAATGGGTCGGTTTTAAGGCTGCTGGAGGCATTTCAACGCCCGAAGAAGTGTTAAAATATTATCTTTTAGCTTGTCAGATAATTGGTAAAGAACAAGTTAATAATCAGTTGTTTAGAATCGGAGCAAGTCGTTTGACTGAAAGATTGTTTGCTTTTTTAGTAGAATAAATTCCTATTATATGGATTTTTTTTTGTTAATTTGCACTTTTTAAAATTAGTCAAGATAGATGAAACCTTTACAATCTAAATTATCACGTTATACTGTGCCCCAGGAGGCTAAGGCTAAAGGGGTATATCCTTATTTTACTCCTATTTCTTCGGAACAAAACACTGAGGTTATTGTTAGTGGCAAGAAGGTGCTGATGTTTGGTTCCAATTCCTATTTGGGTCTCACCAATCACCCCAAGATTAAAGAAGCTGCGCAGGCTGCTATACAGAAATACGGTACGGGTTGTGCCGGTTCTCCTTTCTTGAATGGTACTTTGGATATCCATATCGAGCTGCAAGACAAGCTGGCAGAGTTTATGGGCAAGGACGGCGTGCTGCTGTTTTCGGCTGGTTTCCAGGCCAATTCGGGCACCATTCCCTGCATCACCGGTCGCAATGATTATGTGATTTATGACGAATTGGACCATGCTTCCATCATGGAAGGCAAGCTTATAACTTTTGCTAATACGCTGAAATACAAGCATAACAATATGGAAGACCTGGAGCGCGTGCTTCAGAAACTTCCTGAAGATGCTGTTAAGCTGGTTGTCACCGATGGTGTTTTCTCCATGGAAGGCGATGTTGCTCCGGTCGATCAGCTGGTGGCTCTTTGTGATAAGTACCAGGCCACTTTGATGGTGGACGAGGCTCACGGTTTGGGCGTTTTCGGCCGCGAGGGCCGTGGCACTTGCGACCACTACAATATGTTGCCCAAGGTGGAGATGGTGATGGGCACTTTCTCCAAGTCTTTGGCCTCTATCGGCGGTTTCTTGGCTGCCGATAAGGAGACCATTAACTACTTGAAACACAATATTCGTCCTTATATTTTCACTGCTTCTATCGCTCCTGCTGCTACGGCTGCTGCTTCTGCTGCTCTCGACATCATGCGCAGCGAGCCCGAGCGTCAGGCTCAGCTCTGGAACAACACCGATTATGCACTGAAATGTTATCGCGATCTGGGCTTTGAAATTGGTAATACTCAGTCGCCTATCATCCCTCTTTTCATCCGCGATGCCGAGAAGACTTTCTTAGCCACTCGCATGATTTTCGATGAGGGCATTTTTGTCACCCCGGTTATTCCTCCCGCTGTTCCTTCGCAGGATACGCTCATCCGTTTCGCTATCATGGCCACTCACACCCACGAGCAGATCGACACGGCTGTTGAAAAAATCTACAGGACTTTCAAACAATTAGAAATTCTCTAACGTAATTCTATTATATGGAACCAATTGTTATAAAAGAAGTTAGTTCGCGTTCTGAACTTCGCAAGTTTGTTTCTTTCGCTAACAAACTTTTCAAGGATGTGCCTACCTATATTCCTACCTTGAATTTCGACGAGATGAATCTTCTCACCAAGAAGAATCCTTCCCTCGAGCATGCCGATCTTAAGATGTGGCTGGCTTATAGAGGCAAGCAGATTGTAGGCCGTGTTGCCGGAATTATCAATCATTCTGTCAATCAGTTATGGAATAAGAAGGCTGTCCGTTTCGGTTGGTTTGACTTCGTTGAGGATTACGAGGTTTTTGAAAAACTATTTGACACTGTGGCCGATTATGGTCGTGCCCAGGGCATGAACATGATTGAGGGTCCTTTCGGTTTTACCGATATGGACAAGGAGTGCTGGGTTATTGAGAATTTCGAGGCTCGCCAGAACATGACCACCCTTTACAATCCTAAGTATTATATTGATTTTGTGGAGCGTAAGGGTTGCGAGGTGGCTTGCAAATGGGGTCAGTACATCATGCCGGCTTCTCAGCCTATTCCCGAAAAGGTGGGACGCATCAACGAGCTGATTATGAAGAAGTACAACCTCCGTCTCCTTCATTTCAAGTCGCGCAAAGAGGTATATCCCTATGCCCGCAAGTTCTTCCTGGCCATCAATGGTGCGTTCAAGGATCTCTATGATTTTGTGCCATTTACCGATAAGGAAATCGACAGTTATATCAAGCAGTACATTCCTTTCGTCAATCTCGAATTTGCCAATTTCGTGGTGGATGAAAACGACAACCTGATTGCTTTCGGTCTCAGCCTTCCCGACCTCAATGCTGGTTTCAAGAAGGCTAATGGCCGCCTCTTCCCCTTCGGCTGGTATCATATCCTGCGTTCCCTCCACCATTTTACCGATATCGATCTGTTACTCAACGGTGTACTTCCCGAATGGCAGAAGCGCGGTGTGCATTCCATCTATTATTCCGAGATGAACAAGAATGCCATCAAGAACAATGTCCGCTGGGCTTACACCAATCCTCAAATCATTGGTAATGAAGCTCAACGCATTTGGGACACCACCTACGATGCAACCCCCCTGCTCAAACGCGCCATCTTCAAGAAATCACTGTAAAATATTATAGTTATTATACTATAAGTCAGTTATCTTGAAATGTAGTCGCTTATTTGTATTTTTGTTGTTCCTTCTGTCTTTTGTTTCTGTTCACGGACAAATTCAAACGACAGAAGGAATTGATTTTTGGTTCTCATTCATAGAGAATTCGACCATCGATTCCTCTTCCTATAGCATTTATGTGGTAAGTCGTTCACCATCTCATGGCACTATAACTTGTAGTAATTCAACGTGGTCGCATACTTTTGACATTACTCCAGATCAGTTTACTGTAGTTCAGATACCGAAAGAACAGTTGTATTTTGTTGAAAATCAAATTGATTCATGTAGTTTTCATGTAGTTACTGATGCGCCTATATCATTGTTTGCCGTTAATTATATTGATGGTTCGTGTGGTGTTACCAATATTATTCCTACTCCTGCTGTCGCTAATGATTATATGCTGCAATCCTATCATTCGAATAGCTATAATGGAATTGAGGTTTTCCGTGTCATTTCATTGCAAAACAATACTTTAGTCCACATTAATCGCCCCAATCAAGCAATTCAAACTATAGTTCTTCAGCAAGGCGAAACTTATTATTCCACAGATAGAAGTGAATTGTCTGGCACTAAAATATGGACTGACTGTGACAAGAAGTTAGCTGTGTTTCAAGGATGTAAATGTGCTTGTATTCCCAGTGGAAGTAGTGCTTGCGACATTATTTTTGAAGAAGCTATACCTACCCGCTATTGGGGCAAATCTTTCGCATTAACTTCTTCTTATTCACGCTCTAAAGATAGATTTATTGTCACAGCTCTCTTAAACCATACGCATCTTTATCTCAACGACGATATAATTGATCTCCAATCAGGTGAATCTTACGAATTTGAGCTTACTGATAGTTTGCCAGCACTGTTTCTTTTTAGTAATTATCCCATCTGTGTAATTCAATACGAAACCGGTGCTTCTTATGGTGGTTTGAATGGTGATCCTTCTTCATCTGTCATTCATCCTTTAGAGGAGGGTACCACATCCCTTAATTTCGTTACGTTTAGTACCATTAGAGTTAGACATTGTTATGTAAATATTGTCACTACTTCTCAGAATATCAATCATATATATCTTGACTCCGTTCTCTTACCACAATCTGTTTTTCGTTCAATTCCCAATTCGAATAATTATGTATATGCTCGGGTCCCAATTAGTTTTGGTGCTCACAATATATATTCTGATTATGGACTTTTCGGTGCTCATGTCTATGGTTTAGGTGATTCCGAGAGTTATGCCTTCTCGGCAGGTTCATCTATTGACCCTATCAATCCATTAGTATATGTAAATGGTCAGATTTCCAATAGTCTAGATAGCAATATCACTTTTTGTCAGTTTGAAGATATTGTTTTCTCCTCTTCTTGTTTTGACCCTGTAACAACCTCTGTTTATTGGGATTTTGATGATGGTACTTCGTATATTGGGCAGTCGGCTCACCATTCTTATTCTGTTGCTGGACATTATGATGTGACAGTATCTTTCATAAAACCTGATAACTGTTATTTAGCTGATACTAGTATTATCACTTTTCCTCTGAATATTAGCAAAATAGATACTACTTCCTTTGATACAGTAGTTTGTTCAAGCACTTGTGTTTGGAATGATTCTGCTTATTTCCAAGAGGGATCTTATTTCAATAGTTTCTCTGTTGAGGGGCGCAGATGCGATAGTATTGCTCAAATGAATATCTTAAGAATAGGTGCTCTACCCTCCCCTTCTATCCATGATACATTTGATTGTCAATTAAATACCTACACTATTCAAGCCTTTGGGTTAGGAGATAGTTATCATTGGAATTCAGAGCCGTTCAATCCTGAATTGGAGGGTCATAGATATGATAGTATTCTTGTTCTTGCTGCATCTCAAGATTATTTGTATCAGTTAGTGTCTTACTATTATCCAGATTCATCATGCATTGATACAGTGTCAGTTAGCACTGTAGCTGGTTCTCCACTTAAGGCCCTTATTAAACTTTCATCATCAGTTGTTACACCCGATAATTTAGATATTACCATAACCGATGATGGCTATGGTGCTTCTTTGCGAGAGTGGTTACTGAATGGTGTAAGCTATGGCTCTGAGCCTGGTTTTTTATATCGATATCCTTTCCCAACGGATTCAGTGTCAGTGTTCCTACAAGTTTATAATGACCATAATTGTAGCGACATTGATAGTGTTCTCATCAAATTGAACAATAATTCATTGTTTGTCCCAAATATCATTACTCCGAGTAATCCTACTAATGCAGTATTTAGGGTTGAAGGTAGCGATATTTTGGATGGTGAAATATGGATTTTTGATCGTAGTGGCCGTTTAATTTGGCACACTTCCGATATCTCAAACACCTGGGATGCTACCTATCATGGTAAACCTGTGAGTGGCGGTACCTATGTTTATACGATAAGTTACCGCCACTCTTTTGAACCTAGCACATTGCTACGCAAGACTGGCACTCTCACCATTGTCCGATAACAATATACCTAAATTGTTTATCAATAATTAGTTATTTTTTATTGTCGATGGTTGGTTTAGTTTTGTAGTAGTCCACCAAGATATTCACAAACCAATTGCCGGGTATCAACCTTTTAAGAACAACTGAGAACCACTGTTCCAAATTGGCCACAACATAGCGTAGTCTGGGATGTTTGGCATCCACAATCTTCTCTATTTTGCGAGCCAAAACCTCGGGTTTCAGACCCCCATTCTCCTCTTTTTCAATAAGTCCCAGCGAACGTTTGAAAATAGGGCCGTAGTCAGGATCATTCATAGTAGCTTCAGAATTCTTGCGGCTGGCTGTGAAGTTGGTAGCAAAATCGCCAGGTTCCACCATCGAGACGGTGATACCAAAACCCTTTACTTCGGCGCTCAGAGCCTCAGAAAAGCCCTCTATAGCGAATTTCGAGGCCGAGTAGAACCCTTGGTAGGGTAAGCCCATAATTCCGCCAATAGAGCTCAAATTTATGATCTTTCCGTAGCGTTGTTTCCGCATATAAAGCAGCACCTTTTGGCACATGTTCACGCAGCCCATGAAATTCACGTTCATCTGGGTCTCAATCTCCTCTTGTGTGGCCATTTCCAGTGATCCTCCTATGCCCATTCCGGCATTGTTAATCAGCACATCAATCTTTCCCTCTTTATCGTATATTTCTTTTATTTTCAATGCAATACCTTCAGCATCTCTCACATCGCCCTGCATATATCTGATTTTGTCGTGTTGCATTTCTCTGCGACAAATTCCATATACCGTATGTCCGTGTGCTGCCAGCCGTTCTGCGGTCATTTTGCCAAATCCCGACGAGGCACCTGTAATGATAATCACTTTGTTCATAATGTCTACTTTTTGTTTGCAAATATACGACTTTTATTTTGATTATTGAGTTTTTATCTTCTGTTAAGAAAAATTTCGGCATTATATTCCAAAATTTTCGTATTTTTGCAAGTTAATTATATATTGTGCAAAATAGGGATTCTATACTCGGAAGTTTAGACATATTCATCCGTAAGTTCTACAAAAACAGGATGATAAAGGGCATCATTTATGCCCTCACATTGCTGTTGTCATTATTTCTAATCATCTCTTTATTAGAGTATTTTGGTTATTTCGGAACCATTGTCAGGGCCTTTCTCTTCTGGTTTTACTTGTTGATAAGTGTTGGAGTCATAGGTTACTATGTCCTCATTCCTTTGCTCAAAATGTTCCGTTTGGGCAAAGTTATTTCCTACGAAGAGGCGGCCAACATCATTGGTCAGCACTTCCCCGAGGTGAAGGACAAACTGCTCAATTTATTGCAATTGCAGCAGTCCGGAACCACTTCTTCCGACCAATTGCTCCAAGCTGCCATTGCGCAGAAAACTGCCCAGCTCAAGCCTGTTCCTTTCCATCTGGCTGTCGACCTCAAGGCCAACCGCAAGTATGTCAAGTATCTTGCTATTCCGTTGATTATCATCGCTTCCATCCTCATCTTCTCCCCTACCCTACTTACCCAGCCTTCCCATCGTATCACCCATTATTCCACTCAGTTCGAGCGTTCCGCACCCTTCACATTCATCATTGAAAATCCCTCACTTGAAGTCGCCCAACAAGAAGATTTCGAGCTGCGTGTGTCTGTGGAAGGCGACGCAATACCCTCCGAGGCCTTTATCAATATCGATGGCAATATCTTCAAGATGCAGCAGGTAGATAAGACACATTATCTCTATCTTTTCAAGAATATCCAGCGCTCGCTTCAGTTCCGTTTGGAGTCTGCCGGGGTTTCATCGGGCCAATTCACCCTCAAAGTCTTCCCAAAACCTGCCGTGGTTGATTTTCAGATGACCCTCTCCTACCCTGCCTACACCAACAAACTTTCCGAGACCTTGTCCAGCGAAGGCGATGCCGTTGTTCCTCAAGGAACATCCGTCAAATGGTATCTCCATACTTCCGATGTCGATACTCTTTATTTCTTTATAAATGAAGAAGTTAGAATCATTGTTCCTGATGCCAATGGCCGCATTTCTTTCTCGGTAAAAGCCATGAACTCATTTGATTATGGCTTTACCGCCTCCAACCATTTTTCGCCCAATTCCGACACTCTTCGCTACTCTATCACCACGGTCGAGGATGCCTTCCCCATGGTTGCGGTGGTCGAAACCAAGGACTCTACTTTGGACGACCGTCTGTTTTTCTCTGGTCGTATCAAGGACGACTACGGTTTTACCAAGCTTGAGTTTATCATGGTGAAAACCAATCAGAAAGACACTTCAATCAAGGAAACTACCATTGTTCCGATTGGCATTAATAAGGAGACGGTCCAGGAATTCTATTTCTCCACCAATCTGTCTGAAATTCAGCTTAATCCAGGCGACAAACTTGTGTATTATTTCAAGGTTTGGGACAACGATGCTGTCCATGGTGCCAAGTCGGCCACTTCTCAGCAGTTTGAGGTTGTCATTCCTTCGGAAAAGGAATTGGAGAACATAATCGAGCGCAATTCCGCTGAGGCTCAGCAACATGCGCAGCAGTCTATGAGTGAGTTGAAGAAGATGCAGCAAGATATCAACGAGCTTATGCGCAAACTGGTGGATAAGAAAGAGTTGAATTGGCAGGATAAGAAGGATATCCAGGAATTGGCCAAGAAGCAGAACGAAGTGAAGAAAATGCTCCAGCAAATGCAGCAGCAGTTGCAAGAGAACAAGAAGTTGGAACAGAAGTATAAAGACCAGAGCGACAAGCTGTTAGAGAAACAACAAGAGCTTGACCGACTGATGAATGAGGTGATGAACGAGGAGATGAAGGAGATGATGAAAGAGATTGACAAGCTCATGCAGGAGGTGGACAAAAAGAAGGTGCAGGAACAGCTTGAACAGCTGAAAATGGACAATGCCGACCTTGAAAAGCAGCTCGACCAGAATATTGAGCTCATGAAGCGTTTGGAGATGGAAAAGAAAGTGGAGGATGCTATTCAAAAGGCTGAGCAACTTGCTGATAAACAACGAGATTTATCTGAAAAGACCGAGAATGCCAAGGGCAAGGACAATAAGGATGAGTTGATGAAGGAACAGCAAGAATTGTCGCAGCAGTTCGATAAACTCCAGCAGGACATCAAGGATATTCAGAAGGAATATAAGGAACTTGATAAGGACTTGAATTTCAAGGTCGATCAGGAGTTGATGAAGAAGATCGACCAGAACCAGCAAGGTGCTGAGGACAATATGAGGAAGGGCAAGCAAAAGGATGCTGCCAAACAGCAAAAAGATGCTGCCGAGCAGTTAGATCAGCTTTCAGAGCAACTTGCTGAGTCTGAACAAGATATTGAACAGCAAGATATGGCTGAGGATGCTGAGCTCATCCGCCAGTTGCTCAAGAATCTTGTTCGCCTGTCCTACAACCAGGAGTCGTTGATTACCAAAGTGAGGTCAACCTATATTCAGGATCCTCAGTATCAGTCTATTATTTCCAGTCAAAATAAGATCAAGGACGATTTTCGTGGTGTGGAGGATTCGCTCCGTGCCATTGCCAAGCGGCAGCTGAATGTGGCTGTGGTCATCAATAAGAATCTCAGTGAGGTGAATAATAGTATCGCTCGGTCCATGCGCGAATTGCTGGATATGAACCAGACTTTCTACGGTACCTATAAGAATACACAAGCCTCATCTTCAATGCAATACGCCATGACTTCGTTCAACAATCTTGCCCTTGTTCTGGCTGAGTCGCTCGATAAAATGCAGAACGAGATGCGCTCCAACCAGCAGAAAAAGAAGAATGGTAGTTGCAAAAATCAAGGCAAAAAGAAGTCTGGCAACTGTAGCAATCCCGGCAAGGGAAAGCCTTCTGCCAAGTCGATGAAGCAGATGCAGCAGGAACTAAATAAGCAGATGGAAGCTCTTAAAAAACAGCTAGATAAGCAAGGAAAAGACCAGCAAAACGGTCAACGCAAGAAGTTGGGCGACAAGGGATCTGCTCAGATGAGTGCCGAGTTTGCACGTATGGCCGCTCAGCAAGAGATGATTCGCCGCATGATGCAGGAATATGGCCAGGAACTCAAGCAAGGCAGTGGCGGCGATGCCAAGCTGGCTAGAGAAATCGACCAGATGATGAAGCAGATGGAACAGACTGAGACCGACTTGGTTAACAAGGTTATCACTCAGCAGACTATCAATCGTCAACAGCAGATCATGACCCGAATGCTTGAGCACGAGAAGGCCGAGATGCAGCGTGAGAAAGAGGAGCGTCGCCAAAGCACCGAAGGCAAGGAGCTGTTCCATCAGCCCTCCCCTGCTGAGATGGAGAAATTCAAGCGTCTGCAGGACAAGAATCTCGAACTTTTCCGCTCCGTACCCCCTTCATTTTCACCCTATTACAAGTCGAAGGTTAACGACTATTTCTACAATTTGTAAACTTGTTGTTGAATATTCAAAAAAATAGTGTATCTTTGTATTTCTACATAAAGTACTGCAATACTATGGAACAACTTATTATTCAATCGAATACCAATTATCAAGTGGCGCTGGATAACTTCATTAGAGCCATTTGTGAGGATAATCATGTTGATAATTACTATGCCACCATCTCTCTTCCCGTCACCAATTCGGTAGAAATGGCCCTTGCGCAATCTTCCCAGGTTGTTCTTATTTTCGACTATTGCACTACAGGAGTGAAGTTCTCCGTCCGCTCATCCGCTTCCTTCATGTCTGGCATTTCAATCAATCAGGACTTCGAGGCCGACCCAACCAATTCCTCGGCCTTCCTTCTCAGTATGCTTACCGACGAAGTTGAAGTCTTGGACGAAGGTCGGCAGGTTGATCTCATTTTCCACATTCGCGGCATCGACAATCACGAAGCCCATCGCCGTGCCCTTGTCTTAGAAAAATTCTTTGTCGCCGCCCCTACCCTCGTTGGTGTAAAATGATGCTTCGCCTCCCGGCTTCCTCATTTTTATCTGCTCGACATTTCAACTGGCAAGCCAACTATGCTGCTGCAATTTTTTAAGCCAAGGAAAATGAGGAATAATCCATAAAAAATCATTCTAAATAACTGATAATTCAATCTTTAAGTATAATACCGGCAATAACAAGAAATCTGCTCTAAAAAATCGTTAGACCCAGTTTCAAGTCGTTTTGTCTCCAATAACCCCTCAATATCGCACTATGGCTATTTATTTCGCTTCAGAGAACACCAACTTCGATCTCAAAGGTAAGATGAAGGTGAAAAAATGGATTTCTGAGATCATCAAGGCCCAAGGCCAGAAGGTAGGCGACATCAGCTATCTCTTCTGCGACGATGATTATCTCATCCAAGTCAATCGCGAGTATCTGAATCACGATACCTATACCGACATTATCACCTTTGATTATGTGGAGGGCAATCTCGTCTCGGGCGATATTATGATTAGTGTGGAACGCGTCAAGGAGAATGCCGAGAAGTTCAATGCCACTTTCGAGCAGGAACTTCATCGCGTCATTATTCACGGAATCCTTCATCTTTTGGGTCAGGCCGACAAGTCCGACGAGGATGCAGCCATGATGCGCAAAAAAGAAGAAGACGCTTTAGTTTTGTGGAATTCAATAAATTAATTGCCTCGTTTCTCGTGAAACGTGCCCATTTACTTTTGTGAAACAATAGTTTTTTACCCCTCACTCCTCCCCTATCTCGATCAAATAATTTGTTGCTATGCTCTGGGAATCTTTCGATGTGATTGTTGTCGGCGGTGGCCATGCAGGTGCCGAAGCCTCCGCAGCCGCTGCTAATATGGGAGCAAAGACCTTGCTCGTCACTCTGAATATCGACACCATCTGCCAGATGTCTTGTAACCCTGCCATGGGTGGCGTGGCTAAGGGGCAGATTGTTCGCGAGGTCGACGCCCTGGGTGGCTATTCCGGAATTGTCACCGATCAGTCGATGATTCAGTTCCGAATGCTCAATCTCTCTAAAGGTCCCGCCATGTGGAGCCCCAGAGCGCAATGCGACAAAATGCAGTTCTCGCTTAACTGGCGTCATCTTCTTGAGAACACTCCCAATCTTTCCGTGTGGCAGGACGAGGTGACGGAAGTGATTATCAATGGTGGAGTTGCTTGCGGTGTGCGCACTCGCATGGGCATCGAGATTCCGGCCAAAGCAGTTGTCCTCACCAATGGCACTTTCCTCAACGGCACCATCTATGTTGGCGAAGATAGCTGGCAGGGGGGTAGGATAGGGGAGAGGTCTGCCGTCGGACTCTCCGACCAGTTGCTGTCCCAGGGGTTTGAAGTCGATAGGCTCAAGACCGGAACACCTGTTCGCATCGATGGTCGCACCATCAACTTTGACTTGCTGGAAGAACAGCCGGGCGATGAGCGTCCTCAGAAATTCTCTTATACCGATACCCAGCCGCTCAACCATCAGCGTTCTTGCTATCTGGCCTATACCAATGAGGAGGCTCACGAAATCCTCCGCACTGGTTTCGACCGTTCTCCATTGTACACTGGTCGCATACAAGGCAACGGCCCGCGCTACTGTCCGAGTATCGAAACTAAGATTGTCCGCTTTGCCGACAAGAACCGCCATCAGCTTTTTGTCGAGCCGGAAGGGTGGACCACCAATTCATATTACCTGAACGGTTTTTCGTCATCGCTTCCTTTGGAGGTGCAGCTCGATGCGCTCCATGCCATTATGGGATTTGAGAACGCACGGATCTATAAGCCGGGCTACGCTATCGAATATGACTACTTCCCGCCCACACAGCTCAACTACACGTTGGAGACCAAGCGAGTGGAGAATCTATATTTTGCCGGACAAATCAATGGAACTACCGGTTACGAGGAGGCTGCTTGCCAAGGACTCATGGCTGGCATCAATGCTGTTCTCAAAATCCAGGGTCGTCCGTCTTTTGTGCTCAACCGCACCCAGGCCTATATCGGTGTGCTGATTGATGATCTTGTCACCAAGGGAGTGGACGAGCCTTACCGTATGTTCACCTCGCGTGCCGAATATCGCATACTTCTGCGCCAGGACAATGCCGATGTCCGCCTCACTCCGTTGTCGCACGAGATTGGGTTGGCCAGCGATGAGCGGATGCGTAGGGTAGGGGAGAAGAACAAGTACACCCAGCAACTTTCCGACTTTCTTGTCAACACTTCTGTGCTGCCGAGCAAGGCCAATGATGTTTTAGAAAGACTGAACACCCCTACGCTTTCTCAGAAAGTGAAGCTCGTCAGCTTGCTGCTCCGGCCTGAGCTCAGCATGAAAGAAATGGTCGAGGTCTCGCCCGACCTGATTGACCAGATCAATGCCGTCCCCCAGGAGGTCAGAGACGAAGCGGTGAATGCTGCTGAGATTTCGTTGAAGTATCAGCGCTATATCGAGAAGGAGCAGGATGTGGCTGGCAGGATTCTCAAATTCGAGAATGTGCCGTTGCCCGACGACTTCGACTATTTCACCCTGCAGTCGCTGTCGTATGAGTCGCGCGAGAAACTCTCCAAGATGCGTCCTCGCACCATCGGCCAGGCTTCCCGCATCAGTGGTGTCTCGCCCGCCGACGTTTCGGTGTTGCTCATTGCCTTCAACAAGGTCTAGTCTTGTGTGAAACATACTTTTCGTTTCACGAGAAACGCATGGTCTAAAGTGCATATTTTATGTACTTTACGCATGTGCGAACAGATTTGCCGCATTCTATTTCATGTATGTGAATACCTGGATGGGCTCATTTATTCCCTGTTTTCTAGTTTTTCGCTTATATCGCATTATCGGATGTTGCTCCCTTCGATAGGGTAGGGGAGTCACCTCTGTTTCGTAGTTCCATTCATTGTTGAAGACTCTTTTCAGAATGAATTATTACGCGTAGCACCTTTCAGTAATTGGTAGTTTGGTCATGTGACATCCAGGATTTAGTACACAGTAATTATGCCGGTTGGCTGAATTAATTTTCCGAAAAAGGTAAAAGGTAAATGATTAATTAGTGTGGTGTGTTCTTCTTTTCGTCGTTTGAATTGAAGGAAGAATGGTATTGCCACAAGGGTAGAAGGATGGTAAATATTAGATTGTGGAATGGAGGGTTCCGGGCGAAGTGGTGTTGAGTGCTTCGGCCTCGCAACAATCTACCCTCATTCTTTTCGAGATAATCGATCACGCCAGTATGTGGTCTTGTGATGTACTATTGAAGGATTTCTATAGTGTGTTTATCCATTCTTTTCCCGGCGGCTAAAGTTCCTGAATCCGCTCGGCACTATTTCTATATAACTACCATAGAATAAATGAACTAGATGTTTTCTCCGCGGATGCCGTTTTCGTTAGTAAATAAGCCTATATCTATTCATTCTATGATAGTTACGAGTGCTTTTAGTTTGCTAAAACTGCTTCATTTATGTCAAAACACACTAGTTTCAGTATAAAAACGTTGAAAAAACGTGGAAAATACGTAGAATAAACGTAGAAGATACGTATTTCAATACGTTTGTTCTACGTTTATTCTATGTTTCTAGTACGTTTGGTTTACGTTTTTTCTGTTATGTCAGGATTATTTCGTATCTTTGCATCTGGAAATTTAAATTTGATGTTATGGCAAAGCTTAATGGTATTTTGGAAAATCTCTCCGGTTCGTCCGGCAATCTTACTTTCCGTCATGGGAAGGACGGTTCTGTTGTCATGTTGCAAAAAATCACTTCTCGCAAACCTACCCGCACCAAGGGGGCTATGATGGCACAGCTGCCTTTGGGCAATGTGAATGCGATGGAGCGTCTGATTCATGACGATGTGCAGATTCTCTTTGAGGGTGCACCTAATAAGGTCAAGGCTCGCGGAATGTATATCAGCCTCAACCTTAAGCGCCGCAAGGTGTATTTCACCAAGCAGATGCGCGATTTGCGTTGCTGCGTGCTTGTCGAGCATGTTGTCAGCCATGGAAGTCTGCCGTCTATTGGTCACAGTCTGCGTGCCGACAATTGTTTGGTGACGGACATCATGCTGGCCAACGCCATTGATGAAAATACGACTGTGGCCGATTTTGCGCGAGATGTGCTGCAGTCGAATCCCGGCTTCAATTCTGGCGACACGCTGACTTGTTATTATTTTAAGCAGATGGAAGAGTCCAGTTCGTGTTGCCTCAGGGTGGCTCCCAAGGTGTTTAGGGTTGAACTTGACTTGCGGAATGACGATTTGCTGACTAGATTCGTTGCCCCCGGCTTCTGGGCCAATAGGGAAGGCTGCTTGTCCACGGCCCAGCCGTTGGATGCCGCTGGTGCCGTTTTTGTGCATTTCCGCCCCGTGCGCGATGGGCGGTTGCAGGTGTCTACGCAGACGCTGGTGTGCGTGAACCCTCTCGCCGAGCAGTATATGACGGCCGAGGCCTTGGATGCCGCTGTGGAGAGTAGGGGAGGGTATACCGACAAGGATTCCGTGTACGATGCTGTTGTGGCAACTTCGGAGTTTGATGTCAATCCTTCGCGGTCGCATTTTGTGCTGGTGAGCAGTGGCGATGAGTCGCTGGGAACGGTCTCCACGGGTCGCGGAGCTTATCTGCATGGCACCGAGGCTGTGCTGACGGCCGTGCCGAAAGAGGGGGCCTGGTTTGTGAAGTGGACCGATGCGCAGGGCAACACGGTGTCGTGCCAGAGTGTCTTCCGCCTGCGTGTGCTGGCCGACGGCCTCTATACTGCCCATTTTGCGGTGCTGTAGGGTGTTGTTGGGTGTTGTTGGGTATATGGGTATAGTGGTATATGGGTATAAGGGGTTGTTGGGTATATGGGTATAGTGGTATATGGGTATATGGGGTTGTTGGGTATATGGGTATAGTGGTATATGGGTATATGGGGTTGTTGGGTTTATGGGTATAGTGGTATATGGGTATATGGGGTTGTTGGGTATATGGGGTTGTTGGGTATATGGGGTTGTTGGGTTTATGAGTTTATGGGTTTATGGGATTGTTGGGTATAAGAGTTTTGGGTCGCGCAAAGGTTATTTATAAAAATGGGGGGGGCTGTGTTACTTTTTTGGTGTTTTTGCATCTAACGTATATAGAAAGGGCTAGGTGAGGAAACGATTGTTATGGGCCGAAAGGAGACAAGACATATAGAATTTGAGCAGATGCTGCGCCGTTCCCGCCGCATCTTGTATAGTGTGTGCCTTGCTTTCACCGACCGCCAGCCTGCCAACATCGACGACCTCTATCAGGAAATCGTCGCCAATCTCTGGCACGGATGGCCTAAGTTCCGTGGCGAAAGCGACCCCACCACATGGGTCTACCGCATCGCACTCAACACAGCGGCTATGGAGCTGCGCAAACGCGGCAAAAGAGAACGGCTGGGGTCTCGCCCCATTGACCAATGCCTGCTCAACAGCCTTGCCGAGGCCTCCGACCCCCGAAGGGTGGAACTCTATGAGCTCATCGACCTCCTGCCTGATGAAGAGAAGCAACTCCTGCTCCTCTACCTCGACCACCTCTCCTATGCCCAAATCGCCCAAATTGCCGGCACCACCGAGAATGCCGTCAAACAGCACCTGTACAGGATACGCAAAAAATTAATCCAAATGCATAAACAAGAAGATGGAAAATAAAGACAATCACACAATCATGCCGTCAGATATTGACGCAATCGAAGACGACCCCCTCTTCTCCGACCTCCAGGCCCTCTGGGACGAGCAGGCCGCCTTTATCGACCGAGCCCTTGCCCAGTCCGACGCCACCCCTGGCTACGCCCCCGCCAAAGTGCCGCGCCCCTCCGCGCCCCTCCGCCTGCGTATGCTTGCCATCTATGTCGTCCTCTCAGTGGTCGCCGTTGCCTCTGCCGTCTATTGGGGCATCCTCATTCCCTCACTCGCCTACACCACCCTCGCCCTTGTCGTCAGCCTCACCATAGAGGCCATCTACATCCTCCTCGCTGCCGAATGTCTCTGCCAGACCGTCAGCCTCATTGTCTTCCGTCCCGACCGTGTCGGCATACTCCGCATGTCGCGCTACATACGCCGTTCCCACATGCTGCCCAGCTACGCCCCCGACCCCTTGCGCCAACCCCAGTCCCCGCAGGTCATTCCCAATCAGGGGCCTCATGCCACACCCTCGCAGGGCCAGTCCATCGGCATAATCCCAATGCAAAGAATGCGCCGGGCTGCCGCGGCCAGCATTGCCGCCGTCATTGCCCTGACGGTCGTGTCTTCCACCGTCACGGGCACCGATGGTTACCTCATCACACAAGACCATCCCGGGCGCGCCGCCTCCATCGAAATAGTCAACAATGTCATCCGTCAACTATGAAATCACAACACAACACAAAGCAACTGTCATCATGGCCCTTTATACTGGCTCTCTGCCTGCTGATAGTCGTCGGCACGCTGGCTGTCAAACTCTGGCCTCGCACCGTCCCCTTCGACCAGTGCAGCGACATCTATAAGCGTTATGTCGGTGTTGAGGGCATCGATGTCTCCTTCATCAAAGATTTCAAGGTCAACGACTCCGTCTTTGTCGATGTCACCCTGCTGGAGGCCAAGGACTCTGCTGGTTGGGCTGCCTTGAAGCACGACTTCTCCGTGCCAGAACTAAATGCCGAATGGCAGCAATTAATTGATAATGGCAACAACTTGATTTTTTCTCGTAAGATTGCTAAAATCAGCCATCCTTTAAACATACATGTTAATACCACTAATTGTGATGTACTCGCCATCTTTCGTTTCTCCCACACTCTTATCGTGTTCCATACGAATAATAACAATGAAATACATGCAATATTTCATCGCAACTATCAAGAATCAATTAATCATTAATAGCAATTATCATGCGTAAAACATTTACAACTATCGCACTCATTGCAGTGCTCGGAACCATGGCAGTCAGCTGCCAGAAAGAAAACATCATTGACCAAACCACCGTCGTATCAGAATCTTGTACCTCACGCACGGTGCAGTACACCATTGATGGCATATCGTACACCGTCACCTTTATTGGCGAAGATACTTGGCATGATTTCCTGAATTACATGTTCGCTCTAGCCGAAGAAGGTCGCATGGTCAGTTTCCGCAACGTGGAATCCACTTCAAGTGCCGCTGCCACCAAAGAGACCGTCACCCATACTACTAAAAATAAGGATGATGCCTATAAGTGGGCAGACGAGATGGGAGATAAAGGATATGATGTTACAATCTACTATGACAAAGAAAAAGGAGTATATATTTGCTGTGCGATAAGATAAAATAAAGTATAATAGAAAATACCAAGTTTTATGATACCACTCATTAAAGTCTCATTCAAGTGTGTGCCGTTGCTTTGAGACTATAAATAGGAAAGGTGCCATGTGGGGGAGGCTGTAATAGCCCTCGCAAAGCATTCAGCCATCCCTCACCCCTTGCACCTTAGGCATAATCTAAGCCTTTGCATTTAATAACGCAAAGAATCTAAGATTATTTTATGAGACAAGATTATTCGTTGCCACTTGCTCATTTAGCACACCAAAGGCAGCACTATTCACCCTAGGTCAAATCATATTTGTTCTGTTTATGAAAAGCAATTTTAAAAGTAGTCACAACATCCGGGCTTTCACAAGGTGTCTTGTCAGCATCGGCTTCCTGCTGCTGATCCTTTCACCTACGTCGTTGCGGGCGCAAGTTCCCGACTACCCCAACCCCGTCATCATCTATAACTCTAGTCTGGCCTGCCAGCTCGAAGAACCCAAGCAGGGCGTCCGAACCGAGGACCCGGGTCCATGTCTCAAGGTGTGCGAGTTCTCCACCGAGAGCTATTCCGTCAATGCCAACCCAAGCTCCACCTATCAATGGAGTGTCTCCGGGGGTGCCATCGTAGGTTCCTCCACAGGCACCTCGGTCAATGTCACCTGGGGTCAGCACGGCCGCGGCACACTCAGCGTCACCGAGTATCTGGCCGATGCCTACAACACCGCCGACCTCTGCATCGAAATCGTGTCTTCCCCACGGGCCAAGTTCACCATACCGCCTGCCGAAGACCATGTGTTCTGCGTTAACCAGGAGGTTACGTTTCTCGACATCAGCACCATCGACTTTGGCACCATTGTCTCTTGGTCGTGGGATTTCGGCGACGGCACCTACAGCCACGAGCAAAATCCCACCCACCACTGGAATCTTCCGGGCACTTACTCCGTTGTGCTTACCGTCTACAACGAGTGCCACTGCTCCGGCCAGTTCCAGTACGATGTCTTTGTCGAAGATGGTGTACCCGTCACCATCTCCTGCCTTTCTGTGGCTTGCGAGAACCAACGCACCAGCTATACCGCCGACATTGAGTGCGGCGACCAGTGGTACGTCACAGGTGGCCATATCACCAATGCCTCTGGCAATATGGTGGAGGTGCTGTGGGACGATCCTTCAAGCCTCATCGACGGTTTCGGCTTCGTCGCCTATTCCGTCCAAGACTGTCCCGAGGCCTGCTCTCAGTTCGTCACGGTCAGGGTCCCCGTTATCCAGGAGAATGCCACCATCTCCGGCGAAGCTAATGTCTGTGCCAACAAGCAGTATCACTACAGCCTTCCAGCCTGGCCGGCCACCATCTTTGAGTGGCAGGTGGACAACACTTCCCGAGCCACCATCGTTGACCCCAAGGATAAAGACATCTTCATCGACTTCCTTTCCGATGGTGTGGTCACCCTCTCTGCCCGCTACTACAACACCATGACTCATTGCAGCGGCACCGCGTCACTTACCATCAACATCCTTCCTCCATCCACCATTGCCTCCACCCTCCCCATCGGTGAGCCAGCCTGCCAGGGCAGTTCTGCCACCTTCAGCCGCATGGCCGGTTCCACTGCCATCAGCAGCAATTGGACCGTCGAACTCCCCGACGGCAGCACCCAGTCCGCCTCTGGCGGTTCGTTCTCCGTTTCCTTCCCCCTCCCGGGCACCTATGTCGTCTCCGCCACAGGCGGCAACTTCTGCGCCGCCGACCCTGTCACTGTCCATGTCCTCCCCAAGCCCGACGCTCCCGCGGCCATCGTGGGCGAGAACTATGTCTGCAGGGGGCAGAGCTATGAGTATACTGTGCAGAACTACGACCCCTCTCTCCGCTACATCTGGAGTTTCGCCAATCCCGCCGACGGCTATGTGCTGAATACCGATGGCGGCACCGCCACCGTGGTATGGAGCCGCACCCCGGCCACGCTCCAGGTGCAGGCCATGCTCCCCGAGTCGCCTTTCTGCACCAGCGATTGTGCCACCCTGGAAGGTCTTGACCCCAACACTGCCACCTACACCATAGTCATGGTTGCCGGTAGCAATCCATGTGCCAAGACTTTCGAGCTCCGGCGCAACGGCCTCCCCTTCCTCTCTGCCAGCAACTATGAGTGGGAGCTTGACTTCAATACCCCATCCACTTTTGCCAGCATTGTCAGCAGCCCCTACAACTACCAGTGCGAAGTGGCCTCCCACCTCATCACCTCGCCCCAGACGTGTACCGTGCGCTGCAATTATTGGATCTGCAATGTCTGGCACATTGTCGAAACGCAGGCCACCTTCGGCCCAGTGCCTGCGCCTGTTGTGACTCCCAGTTCGCCACAGACCGTTTGCAGCGATACCCCCGTCACCTTCGCCGTTGCCAATAGTGCCGACTACTCCTCCATCACATGGTTCCATGAGGGCGAGCAGTCCGGCGGCAGCACCTACACCGCCACTTTCCACAACAATTCCAGCAGCATCGTCACGGAGAATGTCACTGTGGTGTGCGCCACTTCCTGCGGCAGCCAGTTCTCAACCGTTGTCAGCGTCCAGGTGCATCCTGCCATTCAGGCCTCCCTGATATACAATGACTTAAACAAGTGCCTCATTGTCGACTACGACCCAAGCCAGCCATATACTTTCAGCTGGAGTCTCGGTGAGACCCTGTTGCCCGACGTGACTCCGTATTACAGTATTCCTACTGGGCAGTATGGCGACTACGCTTGCACTATCTCCGCAAACGGATGTAACTTGGTATTGACATACCAACACCCCAACAAAGTGCCAGGAGGTGAGGACTGTTCAGGTAGAATTAATCCAAGTTTGGCTCCATGCGGGTCGGCCACCCTGCATGTCATACCCAATACGTTTAGTTCTGTCTTATGGACGTCGTATTCGCCATACCTTTCCATCGCCAATACCAATACCTGCACCACAAGTTGTACGGCCACACGCGCAGGGTCTTATGCCA
Source organism: Bacteroidales bacterium (assembly GCA_045597945.1). GTDB lineage: Bacteria > Bacteroidota > Bacteroidia > Bacteroidales > P3 > Colimorpha. The sequence goes on along the minus strand of JAZLLD010000016.1, from coordinate 1,095 downwards.
TCACGGCTTCTGTCGCCGGTCCGCCTTGCGATGCTGTTTTCAGCGCACAGATTGAAGCTAATTTGGTGGCCGACTACAATATCCGCTACATATGCATTAATAACACCCCGCATGTATATCTGGAGAACAATTCTACCTGTTATCCATACGGCGGCACCATCTCTACGGTAGTGTCAATAAACGGCATAGGCACCCCTGTCACCTGCCCCTGCGACCTCACGGCTCCGCCCTTCGGTTTCCAGCCAGGCCAGACCTATTCGTTCACGGCAACGGCAACAACAACCAACTCTAATGGCAGCACCACCAGTTGCTCCCAAAGCTTCACCATCACGCTGCCCGACCGCGCCGATGCCACATTCTCCCTCAGCCCCGCCTCCGTATGTGTGAACAACCCCATCACCTTGATACCTGCTAACACCACTTTCCCTAGCTACAGTTGGAAGCTTTCTGGTGCGGCATCAAACCATGCGTCGGAGATAAGGTCGTTTTCGGAATCTGGTAACTATGATATTATTTTGACCGTTGTTGACCTATATGGATGTAACGCATACTATCCCCGAACGGTAATTGTGCATGATAACAATCTTGATGGGAGAATAGACTACGACCACACGCCTGTATGCCTGGGCACCCCAGTCAATCTAAAATATCTCAATCAACGGTCTCTGCCGCCACCCATGCTAAACTCGTTTTCCTATACCTGGGATCCATCGGTCATCAACACTCCCCCCTATTACGCTATAACGGTCACCGACCCCACCCTGTACACCCTCAAGGTCAGAGACGGCAATGGCTGTGAGTTCCACATGGGTCCCGACGGTGCCAACATTGTTGTGCCAGGGCCCCCCGTGATCAGCGGCAGGCTGGATATCTGCCCGGGCGAGCCCGTCACGCTCCGCAGCATCTGCGGCGACCACGCCACCATGCCCCACAACACCTACCAGTGGTACTGCGACGGCAACGCCATTGCAGCCCCCATGGGCACGCAGTGCGACCTCATCGATTATCATATCAGTTCCTCCACCCCGGCAAGCCACACCTTCCAGCTCGAGGTCACCTACGCCGGCAGCGGCTGCGCCGCCAGCAGCTCCGTCA
>JAZLLD010000015.1:0-19627 GCA_045597945.1 Bacteroidales bacterium | reverse complement strand
ACCATTTCCGCCAATGGAATGACGGCAACACCGACAATCCTCGCACCCTCACCCTGCCTCAGGACACCTCGCTTACCGCATTCTTCTCAGCACGTCCACAACATGACACCGTCTATATTCACGACACCACATATATTCATGACACCGTCTATGTCACGCTATTCCTCCGCGACTCTACCATCATCTACGGCTCTCACGACACCATCTTTGTCCACGACACGGTGCGCGACTGCCACGAGCAGCAACTCTTTGTCCTCGTCAACAACGACACCCTCGGCGCTTGCGCCGGCTCTGGCACATACTCGCTGGGCTCCACCGTTCAGATTATGGCCATCCCCAACCGCGGACAACGATTCCTCTGCTGGAACGACGGTGTAACCACCAACCCCCGCACAATCACCCTTACCGGCAACCTCACTTTCACCGCCATCTTCTTCAAACAAGATGACTAATGATGCGGATAGTTGATGAAAGTTAATGTTAGATGGAAGCTGATGGGCTCCATAAACTTCATCAACTCCATTAACTCATATACACATAAACTCATATTGCTAATAAACTATGAAGAAATATCATTTGCTGCTGGCTGTGGGCCTGGTGCTTGCGCTGGCAGCTTGCAAGAACGAAGAATCTGAGCCTGAGCGTCCGCTCTACCCCACCGAGGGCGCTATCAATGCCCGCTATACGGTGGGCGATAATGTGACGGTTGTCTTTGCCAAGGGCAATCTGCAATACCAGGCCTCTACCCAGACTTGGCGTTTCGCTTCCGACCAGTTTGACTACATAGGTCTTGGAAACGATGCCATTGCGGCCGACAACCAAGATTGGATAGACCTCTTTGGCTGGGGCACCTCGGGATATGCCGGGGTGATGCCATACGCCGCCACCGACACAAACCGATACTATGTGCCAGTGGAGACCGACATCAATGGCACAGACTACGACTGGGGACAGTTCAATCCCATTGCCAACGGCGGACGTACGGCGGGCCAATGGCGGACCCTCAGCCGTAAGGAATGGAATTATCTGCTCTCGCTCCGCGAGTCGGCTTCCGTCAAGAAAGGCGAGGCTACTATCCTGAATGTCGACGGCCAAGGTAAGAACGCCTACGGTGTGGTGTTGCTGCCAGACAAATGGCAGTTGCCCGAGAACTGCAAGTTCCAGTATGGTCGTAAGAATGGCTTTGGCACAAATGTCTATACTGTCGGCGAATGGAATCTCATGGAGCACGGGGGCGCCGTGTTCCTGCCTGCGGCCGGTTACCGCGATGGAACCAGCACCAGTCTGGTGGGTGAGTACGGATGCTATTGGACTGCCACTTATTTCGGCGATGAGATTGCTTACGACTTCTATTTCCAAGACGGCGATTATGCCATTTCCACTGCTGCCCGCTCCAATGGCCACAGTGTGCGACTGGTACAAAACAAATAAGATGATGTAGAATGTAGAGTTCCGGGCACGGGGCAAATGGTACACCAGCCACTATTCATTCTACAATTAATAATATAAAATCATGTTAGAAATTCAGCAGATTGTTGCGCGTCAACGCAGTTATTTTCAGTCGGGAGCCACGATGTCCGTGGCCTGGCGAATCGGACAACTCAAACGTCTGAAGGAGGGTGTGCTGGCCTATGAGCAGCAGTTTGCGCAGGCTTTGCATGATGACCTGGGGCGCTCGGCGGTGGAAGCCTACCTCTGCGACATTGGTCCATGTGTGGTGGAAATCAACGAAATGATTCGCGGTCTGCGGCGCTGGGCAAGACCCGAGACCCACTTCAGCGGGCTTATGTGCTTTCCCAGTATCTTTACTAAGGTCTATAAGATGCCCTATGGGGTGACGCTGATTATCAGCCCCTTCAATTTCCCCATTCTGCTGACCATAGGTGTGCTGGCCGCCAGCATTTCGGGAGGCAATACGGCCGTGATTAAGACTAGCTCCAAGTCGCCAGCTTGCACGGCTGTGCTCAAGAAATTTTTCGCAGAATATTTCCCCTCAGAATATATCTCGCTGGTTGACGGTGGCCACGATGTTGCCGATATGTGCCTCAGCCAGCGTTTCGACAAAATTTTCTACACTGGTTCGCCTGCTGTGGGCCGGCATGTGATGGAAATGGCCTCGCGTAATCTCACGCCCGTGGCACTGGAATTGGGGGGCGAAACCGGCAACTGGTGTGTAGTACGTGCCGATGCCGACCTCAAGGATGCGGCTTGCAAAATAGCCTTCTTCAAACTCCTAAATGCCGGACAGATCTGCATCAATATCAACCAGATTGCCGTTGCCGAGGAAGTGGCTGTGCCTTTTTTGAAGGAGTTGAAAACCGCCTTTGCAAGCCAGATTGGCGAGGATGCTTCCCGCAACGAAGAATATCCCCGGATGATTACCCCGGAGGCTTTTTCGAAATGTGCCAACCTGGTGAATCAATATCGCGACAAGGTGGTATCGGGTGGTCAAGGAAATGCTGAAAGCCGTCGCTATTCGCCCACGATTCTCTATCCTATCTCGGTTGACGATCCTATTGTCCAGCACGAGCTATTCAACCCCATTCTCCCGGTAGTTCCTTTTGCTGATTCCGAAATCGATAATCTCATGTCCACCATAGCGCAACGCGAGCATCCTCTGGCCATGTACCTGTTTACCAGTAACAAACGATGGGCAAGGAAAGTGATGCGGACACAACAATATGGTGGCGGATGTGTCAACGAGGTGTGCTTGCACCTCATGGTCAAAGGCGTTCCTTTTGGTGGCACAGGGCATTCCGGCATGGGTGCCTATCATGGCGAGTGGGGGTTCCGCGAGTTCACACATCCCAGCACCGTGCTCTATGGCAGTCGTCATTTTAACCTCCCTTTGCGCGAGCATCCCTACAGTCCGGCAAAGCTCAAGATTCTTCATTGGTTTGAACAATAACACATAAAATATTTAAACATGAAAAAATTGTTTTTTGCAGTAATGATGTTCATGGGCATTTGCGCCATGGCACAGCAGCCCCAGGTAGACGCCAACACCAAGGTGACCTACTCCACCCTCAGCGCTCCCGTCAAATCTAGTAGCGAGAAGATTCACATCACTCCTGATGATGCTTATTTGAAACCCGGTGTCGACAACCTCGTCAAGTTCACCATCGATGATGTAAAGGACAACCAAACCCTCGTGAAGGTGGTTACCGAAGATTTGTGCAAGGGCCGCAAGGGCGAGAATTTTGGCGAGTATATTCTCACTCCTTCTGCCAAAGAAGGCAAGGTGGTTGTGCGTGTAGGCTATATGGATTTCATGGGTGCCTTTCTGAAGGTTGGCGAAGTGGAATTCACTATCGGTGAGCCTGAAGAGAAAACCGAAGTCGCAGAATAGCATCTGCTTTAAATGAAAGATGATAGGGCTGCCCTACAGGGCGGCCTTTTTTATTTATTGTCACTTACAACACACATTGCAAAACCTTTCTTGGTATCAATCTTTGTGCTGAAATGGATGTTGGGGGGTATTGTTTGTAGCAGATGTGGAATGCCATCGCGGATTCCGGTGCCCAAGTATTTGTAAAGGGCTTCTTTCTTTGTCCAAAGGAGGGTGAACTGCTGGTCGGGGTGAGCGGACTGCTTGATATGGTCTATCTCGGTCTCATTCATTGTGTAGCGAAGTAGACCATCGCTGGGCATGCGGAATGATTCGACATCAATGCCGACTGGCTTTGTGTCTACTGCCACTGCGATTGCACTAAAACAATGACTTATATTAAAATGGATGTGAGGTAGTTCCATTAACGAAGGCTTCCCGTGTTCATTGCGGTGGAATGTGACACGGGAAGCAGGATTTATGAGATTGTTTTTCACCAAGACAGACTGCAACATTTCATACGACTTTAAGCATGAAAACTGTCCTAATGTGTGCTTGAAACGTAGAGCTTCCTCGCGCCGCTGGTCGGAGACAAGGGGTAACAATCGGTTCACCTCTTCCGGGGTGGCTAATTCCATTTGGTCAAAAACAGCTACTTCCAACTCTTTAAGATGATAAAGAAGGCGGCCGCTATGCGGCCGCCTTGATTGAATTACAAATTCTTAATAGCGGCCTGGAAGGTCTTGATGATGCTCTGGGAAGAGAATGTGGCACCAGTCACGGTGTCCACATGTTTCTTCTTGGCACGCTTCAACTTCATGCCGTCCCAACTCTTCAGCAAGCCAGCGTTGACTACCCGGCTCAGGTAGTTGGGGGTTTCGTTGTTGTTCAGCAAAGTCACCGAGACAATTTTCTCGTTGGTGCCGAGAGCCACCATCAGGGGAGTCTCACCGGCATAGCCCTTGATGCCATTGCTGGCAGGCTTGGAATAAACGGCATAGCCCAGCAGCGCTTTCTTAGCATCGTAGACCAGAGTCCACTTGCTCTCCTTCTTGATACTCTTGGCTGTGGGGAAAGCATTCACGATCTCGGCAGGGAGGCCGTTGATAGTCTTCTGCTGTTGTGAGCAGCATGACTGACCTTGTTGGTGCTGTTTGTGGTGGGGGCAGTTGTTGCAGTTATGCTCCTGCGCCATGACAGGCAGCAAGGCGAAAGCCATAATGAGTGTGAAGATTACTTTTTTCATGATATTTGTAGTAAGTTGAATAACACGTGCTTATTCTGCAAAATATTCATAGAAATAGGGGATAGTCTCGATGCCCTTGAAGAACTGCTCCAGGGGATAGTTCTCGTTGGGAGCGTGGATATCGTCGGTGCCCAAGCCGAAGCCCATGAGAATGGACTTGATGCCTAAGATATTCTCAAAACCGGCCACAATGGGAATGCTGCCGCCGCTACGGGTGGGGATGGGGCGCTTGCCATAGGTGGTCTCCATAGCCTTCTCGGCTGCTTTGTAGGCCTTCATTTTCAAGGGGCTAACGTATGCGGCACCGCCGTGACAGGGGGTCACTTTCACCTTCACACAGTCGGGAGCGATGCTCTCGAAATACTGCTGGAAGAGGTCGCTGATCTTGTGGAAATCCTGGTTAGCCACCAGTCGGGTGCTAATCTTGGCGTAAGCCTTGGAAGGCAGCACGGTTTTGGAACCTTCGCCGGTGTGGCCGCCCCAGATACCGCAGATGTCCAGGCAAGGACGGATGCCGGTGCGCTCCTTGGTAGTATAACCCTTTTCACCGTGTACAGTCTTGATATCCAGTTCTTTCTTATAAGCTTCCTCATCGAAGGGAGCCTGTGCCATGAGGGCACGCTCTTCGTCGGAAATTACCAGCACATCGTCGTAGAATCCGGGGATGGTGATGTGGTTGTTCTCGTCGTGCAGGCCAGCAATCATCTTGCAGAGAATGTTGATGGGGTTAGCCACGGCACCACCGTAGATACCGCTGTGAAGATCGTGGTTAGCACCGGTCACCTCCACCTCCCAGTAGCAGAGGCCGCGCAGACCGCTGGTGATGCTGGGAACATCGGGAGCAATCATAGAAGTGTCGCACACGGTGATAACATCAGCTTTCAGCAATTCCTTGTGTTCCTCGCAGAAGCCATAGAGGCTGGGCGAACCAATTTCCTCTTCGCCCTCAAGCATGAACTTCACATTGCAGGGCAGCTGGTTGGTCTTGACCATAAATTCGAAGGCCTTGGCCTGCATAAAGCTCTGTCCCTTATCGTCGTCGGCACCGCGAGCCCAAATCTTGCCATCCTTCACAACAGGCTCGAAAGGCGAAGTGCGCCAGAGTTCCAGCGGAGCCACGGGCATCACATCGTAGTGGCCATACACCAGCACGGTGGGTTTGGCGGGGTCGATAATCTTCTCGCCATAAACCACGGGGTTGCCGGCAGAGGGCATCACCTCGGCCTTGTCGCAGCCGGCCTTCAGCAGGAACTCCTGCCATTTCTCGGCGCAACGCACCATGTCGGGCTTATGCTCGCTCTCAGCGCTGATAGAGGGGATGCGGATAAGCTCAAATAATTCTTCCAAGAAGCGGTCCTTATTCGCTTCGATGTATGCTTTTACGTCCTTCATAATATGTTATTTATATTCATTAAAATCAAAATAATTCACAATTCACTCTTCACTATAGGACTTAAAGAACTCTATCGCAGTTTCAATGCCTTTGAAGAAACGGTCCAGGCGATAGTTCTCGTTAGGTGCGTGGATATTGTCGGCACCCAGGCCAAAGCCCAACAAGATGGATTTCAGCCCCAGTTCATGTTCGAAATCGCTGACAATGCTGATAGAACAACCGCTGTGCGCAGGTATGGGCTGCATGCCGTAGGTCTTCATAAAGGCCTTTTCGGCAGCCTTGTACTCGGGCAAGTCTATAGGGCAAACGTATGGCATACCCTTCTCGTAATATGTGAAATCAATCTTCACGCTCTCGGGGCAGATGCTGCGGAAATAATCTTCAACCAGGCGGGCGATGCGCTCGGGATCCTGGCTGGCCACCAGTCGGAACGACAGTTTGGCCCATGCTACCGAGGGAATGATGGTTTTGAAACCCTCGCCGCTATAGCCGCCCTGGATGCCGCAGACATCAAATGTGGGGCGGATGCCAATGCGCTCAAGGGTGGTGTAGCCAGCCTCGCCGTGCAGCACATCCACGCCTACGCTCTTCTTGTAAGCCTCGTCGCTATAGGGTGCGCGGTTAATCAGTTCGCGCTCTTCGGCACTGCAAACCAGCACATCGTCGTAGAAACCGGGGATGGTTATGTGGCCATTCTCGTCCAGCACCGAGCCAATCATCTGGCTAAGCACATTGATGGGGTTCGACACAGTGCCGCCAAAATCGCCACTGTGCAAGTCGTGGTCGGGGCCGGTGATTCGCATCTCAAATTTCACCAAGCCGCGCAAACCGGTAGTGATGCTGGGCACTTCGGCACTCACCATGTCGGTGTCCGACACCACGATTACGTCGGCCATCACCTTCTGCTTATGTTCTTCAACCTTAATCCATTCCTTGAGTGCTGGCGAACCAATTTCTTCCTCGCCTTCCAGCAAGAACTTCACGTTGCAAGGCAGCGTGTTGGTAGCCACCATGGTCTCGAAAGCCTTGGCCTGCATGAAACTCTGACCCTTGTCGTCGTCGGCGCCGCGTGCCCAGATTCTGCCATCCTTGATTACCGGCTCAAAGGGGTCGGTGTGCCACAGATCCAGGGGGATGACCGGCATCACATCGTAGTGGCCGTACACCAGCACAGTCTTCTTGGCCGGGTCGATGATTTTCTGGCCAAAGACCAGAGGGTTGCCGGTAGTGGCAATCAGCTCGGCCGAGTCCACGCCGGCCTGCAGGAGCAATTCTTTCCAGCGTTCGGCACAGCGCACCATGTCGGGCTTGTGTTCCGACTCAGAACTGATAGAAGGAATGCGGATAAGAGAGCAGAGCTCCTCAACGAAACGGTCCTTATTGGATTCAATATATTTATTTGTCATTTTGTTTAACTTTTTATTTCTCAGCAAAATACTATCGTTGTCGAAGACGATAACGCGCTCCACCGATGTTCAATAATAGTGTTTTTTCAATTTGCAAAGATACGCATTTTTTATGAATAACCAAAATTTTGTCATGCGAAAAAAGTGTTAAAACAGTTCAACTAATTCAAAATCAGACATCCTCTGGCCAAGTATAGTAAAGCCGACTCTTCTGCATTTTTATTTCTGCCGCCACTTTTCAGAAACGCGGTGAACACCCTGTGAAACATAGCCCAACGGCTGTTCCTCAGAGCGAGCCTACAGCGAAGTTACAGCGAAGTTACAGCGGAGCTACACTTTTCTTGTCCGAATGGCACTTTGGCGTTTTCAGTGCAGGGTGGTTGGGCAATCTTAGCGATAAGTTTTCGGCAAGGTTTATAAAAGATTGTTAAAGGCACACAATATTTTTTATTACTTTGCGTTATGTCATATTAAAATTTGTATTATGAACACTACATTGCAGCGGCTTCCGATTGGGATACAAGGATTTGAAAAGATTCGTGAAGAAGAATTTTTGTATGTCGACAAGACACGCCAAGTTTACGACCTCACGCATACTAATCAGTATTATTTTCTTTCGCGCCCTCGTAGATTCGGCAAGAGTCTGCTGCTTTCCACAATCAAGTGCTATTACGAAGGCAAACGCGAGCTGTTTGAGGGGCTGTATATGGCCACCGTGGAGAAGGACTGGAAGAAGTATCCTGTGCTGTACCTCGACTTGAACACAAATGCTTACGATAAGCCTGAAGTGCTTGTTACCAAATTGGATAAGGTACTCAGCGACTGGGAGAAAGCGTATGATGTTCCTGCCAACAACTTGACGCTGGGCATGAGGTTTGAAGAGGTGATTAAAGCCGCCCACGAGAAGACTGGCCTCCGCACGGTGATTTTGGTGGACGAATACGACAAGCCCATGCTCCAGGCTATCGGCAACGCCGAGCTCCAAGATGCCTACCGCGCCACTTTGAAAGGCTTCTACGGCGCGCTGAAATCGATGGACGAGCACATCCAGTTTGCCATGCTCACGGGTGTGACCAAGTTTGGCAAAGTAAGCGTTTTCAGCGACTTGAACAATCTCAAGGACATATCAATGGATCGCCGCTATTACGATATCTGCGGCATCACCGAGCAAGAACTCCTATCCAACTTTCCAACCCATATAGACCAGCTTGCCGAGGCCAACAATCTTACCCATGATGAGTGCGTAGAGCGATTGCGCAAGCGCTATGACGGATATCATTTTGAGGAGGCAGTACCTGGTGTTTACAATCCTTTTAGCGTACTGAACACCTTTGATAGACAGAAATTTGGCAGCTATTGGTTTGAAACCGGCACGCCCACATATCTGGCCTACCTTCTGCGCATGCACAACTACAATCTTGAGCAGATGGCCACTTGCCAGACTTCGGCCAAGGTGCTCGACAGCATAGACGCAAACAGCTCCAACCCCATCCCGGTCATCTATCAGAGTGGTTATCTTACCATCAAGGACTACGATGAGGAGTTTGGAATCTACCAATTGGGATTCCCGAACCAAGAGGTGGAATCGGGTTTCGTTGACTACCTGATGGCCTATTATACCCCGTTGAATGACACCGAGACGGCCTTTAATATCCAGTGCTTTGTGCAGGATGTGCGAGCCGGGCGCACCGAGCAGTTCCTCGAGCGTCTGCGCAGCCTCTTTGCCGACACACCTTATGAGCTGGTCAAGGACTTAGAGAATCATTATCAAAATGTTATCTGGATTGTGGCCAAGTTGATGGGCTTCTACGTGCAAGCCGAATACCACACCCGCCGCGGAAGGATTGATTTGGTGCTGAAAGCCCCCAAGTACTGCTATGTGATGGAGTTCAAATTGGACGGCACCGCTGAGGAGGCCCTGGAACAGATCAAAGACCGCAATTATACGCTACCCTTCCAACTCGACGGCCAGCAGATTATCCGCGTAGGCCTCAACTTCTCCAAAGAGCACCGCAATATAGATCGCTATGTGGTGGAATAGCCATATATCGCGTCAATTCCATTCCCTATTGCGATTTGATCTATCGTTGTTGTGTTGCCGAAAAAAACAGAAGCAAGAAATTTGATATAGTAAACATGAAACTCATTTACAATCAAAGTAATAAATACATACAAACAAACAGTCTGACAAAAACAGTTTTGGGTCAGAATCGTTGGCAAAAGTCTTGGGCTAATGTCTGCCGACAATTTTCCAAGAGCCTGCTGACGCTCTGCATTTTCTGTTTGTCCGTGGTTTCCATGGCACAAACACCTGTGCCCGCAGAGGCCGAGTTTCCCTACCGCCGAGATATTGAGAAAGGCAAGTTTGAGAAGGCTGCCGAGAAGATTTTCCGCCATATCAGCCGCGACAACAACAGTCTGGAAGGCCACTATGCCGCCTACCAGATTTTTGCCCATCCGGGCTATTCCGGCCACAGTACTGACAGTGCCTATGCCCATCTGATGCGGGTGCGTACTTTGTGGAGTCATGCAGAGCAAAAATATATAGAACGCTGGGAACGCGATAGTTATTCTGGCGCATTGATAGACTATGGCATCCGCGCTATCTGCCAGCAGGCCCTGCATGAAGCCGACAGTGTCCGTACTCCGGACGCCTACCAGCACTATCTGGCTTTCTTTGACCAGGCTCCCGACGACCTCAAGGACACAGCCATTGCCCGCCGTGATACGTTGGAATATGTTATTGCCACCAATGCCGCCTCGATGGAGATGATACAAGCTTTCATTGTGCGCCGTCCCAGCTCGCTGCTCGTTGGCAAGGCCATCCATCAGCGCGACAGTATGGCTTTCGACCAGGCTGACCGCCAGCACACAACGGCAGCCTACGACCTTTTCCGCACGGCTTATCCGCACAGCGAATTCTACGGCAGGGCCACGGACAGTGTATATACATTAGATTATCGCGACGTGCGCCTGCACGATGCCGAGCAGTACTACCGGAGCTATGCCCTTCGTTACCCCCAGAGTCCGTTTGCGGAGAAGAGTGTGTGGCTGGCCGACAGCATCGAGTATTTTCGCCAGACCGACTCGGCCCGCTGGGAGTCGTTTATCCAATATGTCGACAAGACCAACAGCAAGGCCTGGCGAGAGACAGCCCTGCACACGCTGTGTCAGTATGCGCTGCGCCACAACGACATACGTGCCGCCGAACAGACGGCCAATCGCATGTCTAAGGGCAACGATGATTATGCTCGCCTGGGCTATTTCCTGCATCATGCCTATATCAACACATCAATACGCAACTTTGGGCGTTTCTACAGCAAGTTCCCCAACATAATGAGCGTCGCACAGCGGCAGCACGACTCGGTGGCGCTGGAGATGAACAACAATTATCATTTCCATATCAGCGATCAGTGCATCCAGGCCATCGCCCCCAGCCGCGAGGCCTACATAATGCTGCAGGGTCTAATCAAGGACGATATCGACCATGGCCGTTATGCTCAGGCCCTGGCCGCGGTGGAACAATATGAATCGGTGTTTGGCGACGATGCCGACTACTGGGGGCTGCGCAATACGCTGTCGACAGCCAGTGCGAAAGGTGAGAGGCCCTCTGCCTTGCCTGCTGGCATCAACCAGGCCAAGGGCGACGAATTCTCTCCGGTCATAAGTGCCGATGAGCGCATATTGTATTTTGCTGGCAAACAGAGGACCGACAACATCGGCGGAACCGACATCTTTGTGGCTCGTCGTGGTAGCAAGGGCTGGGAGTCGGCCAAATTGGAAATGGACCTCTCTCACACCTATGGCCACGAAAGTCCTAAGTCGATTTCCCCTGACGGCAACATGCTGCTAACCAACCAGTCGGGACAACTGTACATCTCCACTCGCACTGCCGAAGGTTGGGCAACAGCAAAAATGCCTGCCAGCTTAAACGCAAAGGTATACTACGGCAACGCCACCCTGGCAGCCAACGGCAGAGCGCTGATATTTGCCGCGTGGAGTCGAACCGACCATGAGTTGGACAGCTCGATGAACCTGTACGTCAGCCTCATGTCGGCCGACGGCGATTGGATGGATCCCATTGAGTTGGGCAACACCATCAACACGCCTTTTGACGAATGCTCGCCATTCTTGCATGCAGATATGCGCACACTCTATTTCTCCTCTGAGGGCCACGGGTCGCTGGGACAGTACGATATTTTCATGACCCAGCGCCTGGATGACACCTGGCGGCATTGGTCGGCGCCGGTGAACATCGGTCGCGAGTTCAACACCTCGGGCGACGACCTGGGGGTGAATGTGGCTCCTAATGGTGGCAGATTCTATGTTGAGAGACAAGGCACCACGAAGGACATCTACCAAGGCACACTGCCCATGGCCGCAAGACCGGAATCGGTGACGGTCTTGTCTGGCACGGTGAAAGACCGCGACGGCAAACCCGTGTCCACGGCCATCTATTATGAGGACCCCACGACAGGGGAGATTCTCGGCTATTGCCAGACCGACCCCGCACGGGGCACATACCGCATGCTGCTGCCTCAGGGCAGGGTGTACGGCGTGTTTGTGGCATCGCCGCAATATTTTCCATCATCAACCATCATCGACCTGGCCTACGAGAAGGATGGCGGCCAGCTGACCCACGACTTCTTATTGACCACCTACGACCAAATGACCGACGACGATATGCGAGTGATTCTCAACAATGTGAGCTTTGAGGTGGCCTATCCCAATTTCACTCCTGCCTCAAAAGCCGAGCTCCACCGCCTGGCACATATTATAAAGGAAGGCAACTACCAGGTGGAAGTGGCCTGCCATCTGGACGGCAATGTGGGCGACAAAGAGAACCTGGCACTTACGCAGTTGAGGGCCAACGCCATAAGAGATTATCTGATTGAGCTGGGCTGCCGTCCATCCGACATCTCGGCACGAGGCTATGGCAGCGACAGACCCCTGATACTGTCGAGCAGCGTGTCCAGCAAGACCGCGCGGCCACAGTCCAGAAGGGTAGAAATCGAGTTGAAAAAGTAGAGCCGTCCCCAACAGAGAAAATGGCTGATGGTGACCTCTAAAAATTAGATAATCTAAGTTTCGTAAGCGAAACTTCTTTCAGTCCTTTTTGGCCGAGCTCGCTCGGCTAAAAACCGAATCTTAGAGATTGCCTGAAAATAAAGCGCTCCTTTGCCATCAGGCCAGGTCTGCCGAATGGCCGATTCTTGCGAAAACAATCGCCGAACCCGAACCCGTAAGAGGAGTATATTTCTTATTAAATCGCACATTATTATTAAAAAAATCGTGTGTATGCGATTTTTTTCGTATCTTTGCATTTTCCTTTTCGCCCGCACTCAGGCGCAAGGGACTGTAGTTCAACCTATTTTTGAAGCGAACCATGGAATATAATTTTAACGAAATTGAGCCTAAATGGCAGAATTATTGGCGCGAGCAGCACACTTACCGTTGCTCTAACGACTCCGACAAACCCCATTTCTATGTGTTGGACATGTTCCCTTATCCCTCCGGCGCAGGTCTTCATGTAGGCCACCCGCTGGGCTATATTGCCAGCGATATCTTCGCCCGCTATAAACGCCTCCGTGGTTTCAACGTACTGCACCCCATGGGCTATGATGCTTACGGCCTTCCTGCCGAGCAGTATGCCATCCAGACCGGCCAGCATCCCGCCATCACTACCGAGCGCAACATCGCACGCTATCGCGAGCAGCTCGACAAGATCGGCTTCAGCTTTGACTGGGAACGCGAGGTTCGCACCTGCGACCCCGAGTACTATCGTTGGACTCAGTGGACCTTCATCCAGCTGTTCAACCACTATTATGATAAAGACCTCGACAAGGCTATGCCCATCAGCAACTTGGTGGCCAAGCTTGATAAAGGCGAGGTGGAAACTATGACCGAGAAGTCTTGGTCCGATATGACTGAAGAAGAACGCCAGGACTACCTGATGAACTTCCGTCTGGCATATCTGGCCGACATCCCCGTGAACTGGTGCCCCGAGTTGGGTACCGTTCTGGCCAACGATGAGGTTGTGAACGGCCTCAGCGTGCGTGGCGGCTATCCTGTGGAGCGCAAACTCATGCGTCAGTGGAGCCTCCGTATCACAGCTTATGCCCAGCGTCTTGTCGATGGGCTGAACGATGTCGACTGGACCGACTCGCTGAAGGAAATCCAGCGCAACTGGATTGGCCGTAGCGAGGGCGCCGCAGTGTGGTTCCCCTTGGCAGTCGATCAGAAAGCCAATATGGTTCCTGGAGCTGTGACCCAGATGGGTCAGTTAGATCCTATCCCCGAGCCCAGCTTTGAAATTTTCACCACCCGCCCCGACACCATTTTCGGTGTCACGTTCATGGTGCTCTGCCCTGAGCATGAAATGATTGACCAGATCACCACCCCCGAGCAGAAAGCCGAGGTGGAGGCTTATGTTACCTGGGCCAAGAACCGCTCCGAACGCGAGCGCCAGGCCGAGGTGAAGAAAGTGAGCGGTGTCTTTACCGGCGCATTTGCCATCAACCCCCTCACCGGCGAGCGTATCCCTATCTGGGTGAGCGAATATGTGCTGGCCGGCTACGGCACCGGTGCCATCATGGCAGTGCCTGCACACGACAGCCGCGACTTTGCTTTCGCACGTCATTTCAATCTCCCCATCCGCCAGGTTGTGGCCACCGACCCCAACGACCTCACCGACCCCAACACCTGGACCGAGAGCCTCGACAGCAAGACCGGCTTCAGCGTCAACAGCGGCTTCATCACCGGCATGAAGGTCAAGGACGCCATGAAGGCCGTTATTAATAAGATTGAAGAAATGGGTATTGGCAGCCGCACCGTCAACTTCCGCCTGCGCGACGCCATCTTCAGCCGCCAGCGTTACTGGGGCGAGCCTTTCCCCGTATACTATAAGAACAACCGTCCTTGCACCATCCCCGAGGAGTGCCTGCCCTTGTGCCTCCCCGAAATCAAGGACTTCAAACCTACCGCCACCGGCGAGCCTCCCCTGGGCCATGCAACCAAGTGGGCTTGGGACGAGGAAAAGCGCGAGGTGGTGGACAATGCACTGATCGACAACGTGCGCGTCTTCCCCTTGGAACTGAGCACCATGCCCGGTTTCGCAGGTTCTAGCGGATACTATCTGCGCTATATGGACCCCCGCAACAACAACGAGTACTTCTCGCCCAAGGCCGTTGACTACTGGCAGAACGTAGACCTCTATGTCGGTGGCGCCGAGCATGGCACCGGCCATCTCATCTACAGCCGTTTCTGGAACAAATTCCTCTTCGACCTGGGTCTCAGCAAGAAGCAGGAACCCTTCCAGAAACTCGTCAACCAGGGTATGATTCAGGGCCGTTCGAACTTCGTTTATCGTAGCAAGACCGACAACAACCTGTTCATCTCCAAGAACCTGCCTGGCCGAGAGGAAAACACCGTACCCATCCATGTGGACATCAACATCGTGACCAACGATGTGCTTGATGTAGAGAAATTCCGTGCTTGGCGTCCCGAGTTTGCCGAAGCCCGCTTCGAGCTGGAAGACGGCAAGTACATGTGCGGCTGGGAAGTAGAGAAGATGTCGAAATCGATGTTCAACGTTCAGAACCCCGACGACCTGGTGGCTCGCTATGGCGCCGACACCCTGCGTCTCTACGAGATGTTCCTGGGCCCTGTCGAGCAGGCCAAACCCTGGGACACCAACGGCATCGAGGGCGTGTTCCGTTTCCTGAAGAAATTCTGGAAGCTGGCCGAAAGCCGCACCAACGAGGCTGCCGGCAAGCCCGCCATGAAGATTCTGCACCAGACCATCAAGAAGATTACCGACGACATCGAGCGCTTCTCCTTCAACACATCGGTCAGCACATTCATGATCTGCGTCAACGACCTCTCCCAGCTGGGCGCATGCCCTGCCGAGGTGCTCGACAAGCTCGTCGTGCTGCTCGCGCCCTTCGCTCCCCATATCGCCGAGGAGGTCTACCATCAGCTCGGCCACGAGACCAGTGTCTGCGACGCCCAGTGGCCCGAATACGATGCCAAGATGCTGGTGGAAGACTCGTTCAAATACCCCGTGTCGTTCAATGGCAAGATGCGCCTGATGCTCGAACTGCCCAACGGCATTTCGCAGGAAGAAGCCATCGCCGCCGTCAAGGCCGACGCCCTCGCCCAGAAATGGCTCGAAGGCAAAGAACCCAAACGCGTGGTGTTCGTTCCCAACAAGATTATTAATATCGTATTATAAAGTACCATATTTTATATGTTAAGTCGTCATTTCTTACGTTCCAAAGTATTGCAGGCTGTCTATGCCGCAAAAATCGAGAAGCTGGATATCATCGTCACCGAGAAGAACTTCAAGCAGACCATCAGCCGCTTGAACGACCTCGGCACACTGCAGATTGCCGCCTTAGTGCATTTTGCAGAGATAGCCGGCGTGATGATGGACGAGGCCCAGAACAAGTTCCTGGCCACCGAAGCCGACCGCAATCCCAATCGCCGCTTCCAGCATAATATCTTCATCCAGCGTCTGGCCGACAACTACGACCTCCGCCGCCACAGCGAGGACTCTAAGGTGAACTGGAGCAGCGTCGAATTCGACGAGGCCTTCCGCCAGGCCTGGGTGGAATTCACCAAATTCCCCGAATATGCCAAATATCTGGAAACGGAGCAGACCTTCGATACCGACCAGCAGTTCGCGCTGAACACCTTCAAGTTCTTGATGAACTTCGACAATCTCTCCGACATCTTCTTCCAGCAGAATCTCTACTGGGAGGACGACTTCTTCCAGATTGCGCAGTATAATTTCATGATGCTCAAAACCCTCGACGACACCATGGACGAGGCCACGGCCGTGCCCCTGGTGCACGATGCCCGCATGGAGAAAGACATGGAGGCCTACAATTTCGCCCACCAGCTGCTGCTGACCACCATCCGCATCTATCCCGAGGTCGAGGAGCTGATCCGCAAGCACCTCAACAAAGGTTGGGATTTCGAGCGCGTGGCGCTGATGGATGTGCTCCTGCTCAATATGGCCGTGGCCGAGTTGGTAGAGTTCCCCAGCATCCCCGAGCGCGTCACCGTGGACGAATGCATCGAGCTGTCGAAAGACTTCAGCACCGACCGCAGCAAGCTGTTCATCAACGGTATCTTGGATAAATTCATCGTCGAGCTCCGCATGTCGGGCCGCATCAAGAAGTCCGGCCGAGGTCTGCTCGACCCCAGTTTTATGGACGACATCGACGAGGAACAGGAAAAATAACTATTGCCGATGAACAACAACTTATTGAATCTGCGCAAAGGCTTGGGCTTGGGTCTGCTGACGCTGACCCTGGCCTTCACCGCATGCCACAACAATCAGCCCACCAACGATATCGATGTTGACCTGATTCAGAATTCCAACACGGCTTCCGGTGTCGACGAGTCGGTGGGAATGCCCACCATGCTTTTCGATTGCGACATGCACGATTTCGGTCGCATCACCGAGGGCGAGAGCATTTCCTATAGCTTCCACTTCCGCAATACCGGCAAGAGCGATCTCGTCATCAGCGGTTGCAGCGCCAGCTGTGGCTGCACCGTGGCCGACTATCCCAAGGGGCGCATAGCCCCCGGCGACGAAGGCTATGTGACCGTCTCCTTCAACTCTCGCGGCAAGATGGGCCAGCAGTACCAGGAAGTCACCGTCAACAGCAACGCCCAGCCCTCACGCCAGATATTGAAGATCACCGCCCAGGTAGGCAACTAGATGCCGGCCTGTGCCGACAAATTGTTGCCGCACTCAAACAAAACAGCAACAACCCAAAACAGAAATAACAACAAAAACAAATATCAAACACAATGAACACACCCCTCCTTATCCTCCTTCAGCAGCAGGGCGCCCAGAGCGGCGGCAGCATGCTTGTGTGGCTTATCATCATCTTCGTAGTCATGTGGCTGCTCATGATCCGTCCCCAGCAGAAACAGCAGAAGAAAGAAAGAGAATTCCGTGAGAAACTGCAGAAAGGCGACCGCGTGCAGTTCTCCGGCGGCATCTATGGCAAGGTGCACGAAGTAGCCGAACACACCATCGACATCGAAATCTCCAATGGCGTGGTTGTCACCGTGGAAAAGAGCATGGTGCAGCCTTTGCTCGAAAAGAAATAATCGTCCATGAAACGCCGTCAGTTCTGGAACATCCTTCTCGTCACAGTCGTTGTGTGGTTAGGGTGCGTCATGTCCGAAGACGGCGACTACCCCATGGAACTGAAGGTAGAATGGAGCGGCATCGACACCTCGCGATACGTAGTCACCCATGCCGACACCATTCTGCCTATCAGCGTTAAGTCCAACTGCTTCCGGGCAATAAGGCGCTATTTCACCGCCCGCAACGCTAGTTTCCAGATCTATACCCAGTCCGATACTACCGTCCGTGTGGGCAAAGCCCTCTACGACGAGATTATCTCCCAACTCGGCTTCGTAGGCGTGGGCGATGTCTACTCGGCCAAGGAGACGCTCCAGTACAGCGTCAGCGAGCGTGTCGGCAAACCTTTCGTACCTCAGATACGCGATGTCGACTTCCATTTCGAAGGGCTCGTCGGCCTGTCGGGCAGCGCGGTTATCGACCCCGACACAGTGTGGCTCTATGGTTCGCCCGCGTCGCTGGCCAAGATCGACGAGCTGCACACAGCCCCAACCTCCATCGAGCACATCACCGACAGCGGCTATTACACCCTGGCGTTGGACCCCACCTGGAAAGAATACGGCGACCTCAGAATCAGCACCGATGTCGTCCGAATCCATCTCCCCGTCGAACACTTTGCCGAGATCAAGCTCCAGGTGCCCGTCAAATTCCGGTCGTCCAACCAGCACAAGCACGTGCGCCTCTATCCCGAGCAAGTCGAAGTGACCCTGTGGGTTCCCAGCAAAGACTACAAGAACATCAATGTCTCGCAGCTCGAGGCCGTGGCCGACAGCCAAGGTGCGGCAGGCGACCAGCTGCCCTTGCTCATCACGCGCTTCCCCGCCAACACCCGCATCAAGCAGGTTTCCCCCGCCACCATCCAATACGTGATAATCAAATAAAGGAGTCGTCATGCTAGTAGCTGTCACCGGAGGCATAGGATGCGGAAAGACCACAGTGTTGAACGAGTTCCGCAAACTCGGAATACCCTGTTTCCTGGCCGACGAAGCCGGAGGCGCATACTATCGTGATCCCGATTTCCTAGACCAGGTGCGCAGCCTCTTTGGCCCTGGGGTCATTGCTGCCGATGGGTCGGCCGACAAAAAGGCGATAGCATCCATCGTGTTCAACGATGCCCAGGCCCTCCGCCAGCTCAACGAGCTGATACACCCCCGGGTGTGGGCCGACTTCCTAGCCTTTGCCCAGGCGCATCAGCATGCCCCATACGTCATCTTCGAAAGTGCCATCGTATACGAATACGGGTTCCACCAGCTCGTCGACAAAGTCGTGTGTGTCTATCTGGAGAAAGAAGAGCGGATCAAGCGCCTAGCCCTTCGCGACCATGCGACGCGGCAACAGCTCGAAGACCGCATCCGCAACCAGATGAGTGCCGAGGACAAGATGATGCTGGCCGACTACGTGATCCTCAACTACGAGGGCAACCCCAGATCCCGCCAAGTCCTCCACATCCACCATCGCCTGGCACCCAGTATAGCCACTCTCGGACGAATCTAGAGGCGGGATATATTAAGCTCGTGAATCTTCAAAAATCAGATGATAGTTAGTTAGATAAATAAATGATAAATAAAAAGTTTTGTCGTGACAACACTTTCTATTTTTATTTACCAATTTATTAATTTCATTCAAATTACTTATTGTGGTTGATATCTTGAATTTTTAGATGTCACTTCCTTAAAAACTGAAAATTGCGGCTGAGTACCTGGGTTCGGTTCTGATTTTGGATTATACATTTTACATCTATGGCTATCTGGTTAGTTTACAGTATGATATGAATGAAAAACTGTAAAATTTACATGTAATTTGTAAAATTTACATTTTTATTGTCAGCAAGGTCAAATATGGCATAAATGTAAAATGGATTTTAAATGTAAATTTTACTAATTCTGCATAAAATCAATTGATAACTATATATTTGGCAAAAATGTAAAATGTAAAATCCATTTTCATATATTGTTTGTCACCAAGTCCCCAGTCTTTACTGAAAGCATTTTACATTTCCATTCAGCCACAAATTCCACATGTGCACTCCCACTACACCTTCGCTACGCATTCGCTCCTGCCGACGGGGCTAGAACGGGTCTTCTACGGG
>JAZLLD010000014.1:0-36222 GCA_045597945.1 Bacteroidales bacterium | reverse complement strand
ATACGATCCCGAATTCATATTATCCAATTTTTTGCCGGATAATATACGAAATCAAAAGTAACTGTTGAAAATTTTATTGTAAATAGTTATGAACACGGATGTTATGAGGTTGATTTCTGATTTTTAGTAGACACTAGTGATAAAATATTGAAAATATGGATATTAAGATTATATCAAACTTCGACTTCTCAGTGTCATCCATCCAATATTCTGCCAATGGGGAGCCTTTCTAACATACATTTTTCGCATTAAGGTCAAAAAATTCTTATCGATTCTCGAAAAATCTATAATTTTTTTGTATCTTTGCATTCTGAAAAACGATTTTCATCATGATACAACAACTCTCGCATACAATAGAGCCATCTTTGCAGAAAGGGATGATAAAGAGATCATTGTCGCTATTGTCGGCTATCTTGATCACTGTTGGAGCTTGGGCATTCGACTTCAGCTCCATTTCCCCGAGCGGGCACACTTTATATTATAATATCATTAATGCCCATGAGGTCGAGCTGACCTACCCAGGCAACTCAAGTGCCTACCCATACGCAGGATTCACTAAACCCTCGGGAGCACTTTTTATTCCAGCCAAGGTGTCCAACAATGACGCCACCTATGCCGTCACCACCTTGGGCCACGTGGCACTGGGCTACTGCAACGAACTGACCAGCATCACACTGCCCAGCACGCTGATACTTATCGGTCAACATGCTTTTTTTGGATGTAGCGGACTGACTGCCTTGGTTGTGCCTCCTTCGGTGACAACTATTGGTTTTCAGGCTTTTTACGGCTGCACAGGAATAAAGAAAGTTTCTTTGCCTAACTCATTGACCTCTATAGGGGATGGTGCTTTTACGCTTTGCACTGGGCTAGACAGCATTTCAATTCCCAATTCAGTGACGGTGATTCCGTTGGGCGCCTTTGCAAGCTGCTGCAGCCTCAAGAAGGTAGGCATCCCCACTTCGGTCACAAGCATCGACCAGGGAGCTTTCTCGAATTGCAGCGGACTCACCGAAATCACCATCCCAGGTTCTGTCGCCACAATTGGCGGCTCCGCTTTCACTGGGTGTAGCTCACTGGTCAGTATTTCATTGCCGAATTCTGTATATAGCATCGGCAGTTGGGCGTTCTATATGTGCACGTCGCTGGAAGATGTGACCTTACCTGAGTCCCTTACGAATATCGAACCTAGCGTTTTCTTTGAATGCAGCTCGCTTAAGAATGTCGTCATTCCTCATACGGTTGTTAGCATCGGCGACCATGCTTTTCGCGCGTGTCGATCGCTGGCGAGCATCACGCTGGGTAGTGGAGTAAGGAACATCAGCAGAACTGCCTTTGCAGAGTGCGTAGGGCTGAAAGAAATCATTTCCGAAGCCACAGTGGCACCGACATTAGGTGAGGAGGCTTTTAAAGAGGTGGATGTCCAAATCCCAATCCATATCCCATGCGGAAGCAGGCTGTCTTATTATGCCCGTTGGGCGCATTTTGGCAATTATGTGGAGGATCACACTTTTGTTCTCCAGGCATCTTCCAACGATAGCACCCAGGGCGGTGTGGAGGTGCTTACTCAGCCTACTTGCGTAAGCCCCAATGCGGTGGTGAATGCCATCCCGGCAAATGGATACCAATTTGAAAAATGGAGTAACGGAGCACTTGCCAACCCCTACCTGCTGACAGTAACCTGCGACACGTCCCTGACGGCATTATTCTCCCTCAAGGCTGCCAATGTTCAGTATGTTCACGACACCACTTTCTTATACGATACCACTTATGTCGATTTGTGGCATTATGATACCATCACGCTGCACGACACCATTATCCTGGCTCAGGAATCGACCTACTATAATCTTGCCGTGAACAGCGCCAATCCATTGCTGGGCATAGTGGCTGGCAGTGGCCGATTCCCAAAGGGAACAACGGTGGAGATAGCTGCCGTGCCTATACATGGCAACCGGTTTGTGGGATGGGACGACGGCAACATGGACAACCCTCGGGTGGTAGCGCTCGACGACGAGCTATCGCTGACGGCCTCCTTTGCCTCGACACAGGAAGTAGCCGAAATTGCCGACATCAACTTCAATATCACCACTTCTAAGGGTCAGATAATCGTAAGCGATGCCACCCATCGCCGCATACGTGTCTTTGACAATTTAGGAAGACTGATGGCCACCCATACTGGAGGTGAGACCGTGCGGGTGTTCAAAATGCCGGCGGCAGGTGTCTATTTGGTGCAGGTGGGCGATTATCCGGCCCAAAAAGTGGTCGTAGTACGATAATACTCAACAATTTTTACCGTCACACAATACTGATTGTTATCATGATAGAATATCCACTACAAATGTACAATAACATGAAACGACTGACTCTCTTCATTTTCGCAATGCTGACCCTGGCAACGGCCTTGGGCAACGGCGGTCCTGTACGCCCTATTTCATCACTCTCCAACTCGCGATGCCCCGTCGGACAGCATATCCCCGAGGTGCAGCTGGTGAATGAGAAACTCGACATCACTCCCCTCGGCAGATATTCGCTCATCGAGGTGCGCTACACCCTGCGCAACCAGAGCGACAAAAATTTCAGCAACCTACACTACGGTTTCCCTGTAGATTACTATGGCTCTGGCGCTTGCCGCTCGGTCGAATATCGCGATTTCTGGTGGGACAATGCTTCCGTGGTAGAAGGCTGGAGCAATGCCTATGT
The DNA here is from genome assembly GCA_045597945.1 of Bacteroidales bacterium. GTDB lineage: Bacteria > Bacteroidota > Bacteroidia > Bacteroidales > P3 > Colimorpha. The sequence continues at coordinate 33,525 of JAZLLD010000014.1, read as the reverse complement.
GCGGAAAGTCTCGTTTGCCCTCAACGGCACGCAGCTCCCCTACCAATGCTCGGCCGACTCGCTAATACGCCCGCGGCGCTCCTTCGACGAGATTCAAGTCACCCAGGCGATGAAAGACTCTTTGATGGATGCCCTTGCTGAAGAATATATTTGGGAAACCGGACACGACACCAACACCGTCCTTCGCTATGTTGCTATGCCGGAACATAACATCTTCAGCTACGAGAGCGAAATCTACCGACGCTGGTACTACACCACATTCAGCATCGGCCCGCGGCAAGAGGTGGAACTGCTTGTGCGCTACCAGATTATCAACAATGGAGACATCGAAGAAGAGGTTGCACATACCATCTTTGAACCTATAGAAGTGTATTATGGCCTCTACTACGACTTTTCGCCGGCTGCCTATTGGGGCAACGGCAAGGCCAACCACATAGAAATCAACTGCCACACACACCTTTGCGTTGCGAACAACAGCGAAATTTTCGATATGAACTACAACTTTATAAAGACGGCATTTGTCGGCGACGACTGGCAATACACGGCCGACAACTTCGACCTGGCCAGCGCCCAGCCTTTGGATATAAGATTTCAATATTGGCGGCGTAACTGGCACAACTACCGCAAACGCCGACTCTCGCCAGACAATTACGTGCTATCGCTCAGCTGCGAGGACGCCAAATACCCCATCACCAACCTCTCCGACACCAATGTGGCCACAGCGGCAGTCATCCACCCCGACGGCAAAGGCCGCACCTACATCTACATCAAACTGCGTGAGCCACAAGAGCTCTCGGGCCTGGTAATCGTTGGCGGCTACGCCAAAAGCCGCAACACATGGATTGACAACGGCCGCATAGCGTCGCTAAAGATGGTGGTGTATGACGAAAACGGCAATCCGCTCAAAGAAGCATTCCCCTGGGCAACAAACCACAAACCCTACAATCTGCTGAAAACCTCCACAGAATATCCCCTCAACCTGACCACCCTCACCCGCGAAAGAAACGCCATAGAAATACCACTATCGGACGAGATAGAATGCCACCTTCCCGAAGGCCACTTCAACCTCAACTCTTTTGGCCAGTACGGACAGCCCAAGATAAGCGAAATCCGGCTCCAAATCATGGAACAATGCCCCGGGGTGAAATCTAAACTCCTCTGCGTGAGCGAGGTAATCGTGCTGGGCAAATAGCCCCTCACCCCGTTTCTCCACCCCATTTCTCTATCCTAGCTCCGCAAGCCCAAAGCACAGGCCTAACCCCGCCCTTCACCCGTCATTTATCCTATATTTATACTATAGTTATACCTTATTTATCCTATATATAATAGAATAAATATAGTATAAATAAGGTATAACTATAGAATAACTGGCGGATCTACTTAGGCGGTGATGCTTCTTTGCGGGATTTCTCAACCCCGGCCGACAGAAAGGCATTCCGACACAATAAACATTGAATTTTTGCGTTAAGTAACTTGTGAATTGCAAAGAGGATGGTCCAGCGGGCGCACAACTCTTTGTAAACATCATAGAATCAAACAAGTAAACAACAATGACAGTCGAACACATCATGACACTGCAAAGCAAGATAAAGGAAGTACCCGGACTACAGTATGTGACTGATTCCATGGAGTTAATGTCGGCGGCAGGCCGCAGAAGAATGTTGGAACAAATCTTTCTGACAGACACCAATGACCTCCACCAAGAGCAGACACTTGTGACCGCCATGCGCAGAAAAATAGCAGACAGCTCTTGCGCCCAGGCCATCGTGCACCTCCGCCATCAGCTGATGCAGCTCCACGACATCAAGACCACCCTGTACAACTTACAGACCCACACGATTTTAGACGAGGTGGAACTGTTTGAAATAAAGAATCTGGCCCACATCAGCGGCCATGCCCGGAAGGCATTGGGCGAACTGGAGTTAGCCGAACTGTTTGGCATGCCTGCACTGAATGAGGTTTTCGACTTGCTTGACCCCGACCACACAGGCATCCCAAACTTCTATATCTATGATAGTTACGACATCCGCCTTGCCCCCATCCGCAAGCAGATGAAGATGGCCGACGACAGCCAGATGGCCGACTTGCTGGCACAGCAGAACGAGATTCAGAACCAAGTGATTATTTCGCTTGGCAACAAGCTCTACCCCTACTGTCAAAACCTTATAAAGGTCATGGAACAAATGGCTTACATCGATTTCACTATGGCACGAGCCCAACTGGCCATAGACTGGAATCTGACTGAGCCCAAGGCCAACGGCCAACCCGCACTCCAAAGTCTGGTCAACCCAAGACTGAAACAGCACAACGAAAAAACCGGACTGCGTTACCAACCTGTGGACATCAGCCTTACTCCCGGGGTAACGTTCATCACCGGAGCTAACATGGCCGGCAAGACGGTGCTGCTGAAGAGTGTTGGCGTGGCACAGCTGATGCACCAATTCGGTTTCCCCATTCCAGCCGAGAGTGCCACGATGGAACCAGTTGACGATGTGGTTTTCTGCATAGGCGACGAGCAGAACGAGATGAACGGCCTGAGCAGTTTTGCCAGCGAAATCACCCGCATCAGCGAGGTGCTCCGCCGTAGCCAGACCGAGAAGCTGCTGGTGCTGATTGACGAACCCGCCCGCACAACCAACCCCATCGAGGGTAAAGCCCTAGTGCAAGCCATTGCAAACATCATGCAATCACGCAATTCCTTCACCATGATCACCACCCACTACAGCCAGCTCGGCATTGACTGCCGCCGACTGAGGGTGTGCGGATTTGTGGAAACCATGGTCGACATGCCTCTCACCGCACAGAACATCAACCGCTTTATCGACTACAGCCTGGTTCCAGACCAGAGCGACGAGGTGCCGCAAGAGGCTCTCCGCATTGCCGAGATGCTGGAATGCGACTCGGAGATGATTGCGCAAGCCCGCCAGTTTCTCAACAATTAAGAACACCAGGTTTAGATTCGCACCCTAAACTGTCAAAAACAAAGAAAGCCGCCCCAAATGAGGCGGCTTTCCTATTATTATCGGATTGAATATTATTCAGCCTTAGCAGCTTCGAGAGCAGCCTTTTCGCCGGTAACGCGCTCAAGCCATTTAACCATGCAAAGCATGACTACCATGGAGAGGAGGCATACGGAAGCGAAAACTACCCAAGCAATCCAGATGGGGAACTTGTTGTACAGCAGAGGACCAATCCAGAGGAAGCCGTTACCTACTGCGGTAGCACCGAGCCAGAGGCCCTGGCAGAGACCGAGGAGGTTCTTGGGAGCAACCTTGGAGATGAAGCTGAGGCCCAGAGGGCTGATGAAAAGCTCAGCAACGGTCATGAAGAAGTAGTAGAGGATCAGCACCCATGCACCAGCTTTGAGGCCAGTGGCGGTTTCAACGTCGAAGGTCTTGAACTCGGTAGCCGAAGGATAGCCCTGCATGTTGCAGAAGATGGTCATGAAAAGATAAGCAACGGCTGCGATACCCATACCGATGGCGATTTTCTTGGGGGTGGAGATACCCTTGCCACGACGGTTGAGGCCCTCGAAGAGGAACATGATGGGGAAGGTGAGCACGATGACGAAGAAGGGGTTGACTGCCTGCCAGATTTCGGGAGCGAGGCTCTCGGTGTTGACGAAGTCGCGAGCGAAGAGAGACATGGAGGTACCATTCTGGTGGAAGGAGAACCAGAAGAAGACTGCGATTACGAGAACTGCGAACATTGCATAGAGACGCTGTTTGAGTTCCTTAGCCATAGCGAGTTTTTCTTCGGGAGTGTAGTCAACAACTTCTGCAGCAGCTTTCTTAGCGGGAGTGGGGAAGCCTTTCTTGGTGCAGAGGAAGATGACGAGGGAGATGCACATAGCAGCAACAGAGGCGATGAAGGAGTAGTGGACGCCAGTGTTGAAGGTGTTGAGGTAGTTCTGGCAGAGATCAGCGGCAGCTGCATCAGTGGCCACGAAATCAACATTCATACTAGCAAAGAGCTCGGTCATCTTGGTGATGAGGTCGGTGCTCATAGCAGCGCCCTGGGCGATGAACTGATGGCAGAGAGCGGGGAGCTCGGCATTGTAGCCAAAACCATTCTGGCCAAGCCACCAACTACGAAGCAGAGGAGCTACGAAAGGAGCGATAAGACCGCCTACGTTGATGAACATGTAGAAGATCTGGAAACCGCTATCGCGCTTACCCTTAGCAATACGGAGTGCATCGGGACCCTGCTTTGCGGCTTCAGCCTCAAAGTTGTCATACATTTGGCCAACGATAGCTTGCAAGTTGCCCTTAAAAAGACCATTACCGAAAGCAATGAGGAAAAGAGCTACACAAGTAAGGGGCAGAAGCCATGCAGCATTGCCTGCAGTAGCCATGATGGGGATGGAGAGGATTACATAACCCGAAGCCATCACGAGGAGACCAGTTTGGATGGTGCCCTTGTAGTTCTGAGTGCGGTCAGCGATGATACCACCAACGAGGCTCAGAATGTAAATGCCCATGTAGAACACGGAATAGATAGCTGTTGCCTTCTCCTCGGCAAGACCGAACTTGGAGCAAAGGAACAGAACGAGGACGGCATTCATAATATAGTAGCCAAAGCGCTCACCCATATTACTCAAAGCCGCAGCGATAAGACCTTTTGGATGTCCTTTCATAAGTGTGTAATTTTTTAATTATTAATATATTATATTTATTTTATTCTATAATATGACAATTTTTCGTAATGCAAAGATACGAAATTTTCTGAATTTATTGTATCTTTGCAAAGATTTTTAACTATTAAATGTTATGGAAAGTAGTCTAATTGATAGTTCGTTGCAGATTTTGAGAGAGGGTAAAACTCTGCTATATCCCACTGATACCATCTGGGGAATTGGCTGCGATGCTACATGCGCCGAGGCTGTGGAAAGGATTTATGCCATCAAAGAAAGAGACCATAAAAAGTCGATGTTGGTGCTGGCCACTGAGGATATGCTCTCCCCCGCCCTGCCTGAAGCAGTAAGGAATTTGTTATTTTGTAGCGAAAAACCGACTACGGTGATCCTCTCCCACAAATTGTTGCAAATTAGTTTGGCCGAGAATTTGCCAGCCCAAGATGGGACAATAGGTGTCAGAATACCTAAATTTGCCTTTTGCCAGGCTTTGTTGGCCGAATTGGGGCACCCCATAGTCAGCACCTCCGCAAACCTCTCGGGGAAGCCTTCTCCTTCTAAATATGAGGATATAGAGGAGGAGATTCGCCAGCGAGTGGATTTTGCGCTACCTAACGATGCCAGTTTTATGCATCCTGATGTGGGCAGCAGTATGATTGTGAAGATGTCCGAGGATGGGGCTATGCAGGTTTTAAGAAGATGATGGGCAATTTTAAAAAGAAAGGCCGCAGCAAAAAGCTACGGCCTTTCTTTTTATAACTGAGCTATCATGCTTTGCCCAAGATGTCGTAAGGAACGGTATCGGCATTACCGGGAACCATGGGTTCTTTGATAGTACCGAAATTGTTCTCGTACTTTTGAATATTGTCAGCCAAAGCATTAAGCAGACGTTTTGCATGAATGGGGTTCATGATCACGCGAGTGCGGACATTAGCCTCGGGAGTGCCAGGAAGCATCTGAGCAAAGTCAAGAATCATCTCGGAAGGGCTGTGAGAAATGATAGCAAGGTTGCTATAGGTTCCCTGAGCCACATCGGGAGTGATGTTGAGCTTCAGATCCTGGGGTTTATTCATATTGTTTGCCATAATCTAACTTATTTATTAGCATTTTCCATTTCAACTTTGTTGCCAACGATGATATTCTCGTATTCGCGAAGACCAGTACCGGCAGGGATGAGGTGGCCAACAATGACGTTCTCCTTCATGCCCTCAAGGTAATCCTGCTTAGCGTTGATAGCAGCTTCGGTGAGCACCTTGGTGGTTTCCTGGAAGGATGCAGCGGAGATGAAGCTCTTGGTCTGCAAGGATGCGCGGGTGATACCTTGGAGAATCTGGCGAGAGGTGGCAGGCTTAGCATCGCGAACGGTGACTAAAGTCTTGTCCTGGCGACGGAGGATAGAGTTCTCATCGCGGAGCTGACGAGCGGTGATAATCTGACCATTTTCAAGAGTCTCGCTATCGCCCTTATCCTCAACAACCTTCATGCCGAAGATTTCGTCGTTAGTCTCATGGAAGTCAATCTTGTTGACCAATTCACCTTCGAGGTAACGAGTGTCGCCGGGATCCTCAATCTGAACTTTGCGCATCATCTGACGAACGATAACTTCAAAGTGCTTATCATTGATCTTAACACCCTGGAGACGATAGACTTCCTGAACTTCGTTGACAATGTATTCCTGAACCTTCATGGGACCCTTAATAGCCAAGATGTCGGCAGGAGTGATAGCACCATCGGAGAGAGGAGTACCAGCCTTTACATAGTCGCTATCCTGAGCAAGAATCTGCTTGGAGGTGGGGATGAGGTAAGACCGCTGCTCACCAGTCTTGCTGATGATAGTGATCTGACGGTTATTACGTTTGAGCTTCTTATCGATAGAAACAATACCATCAATTTCAGCAACGATTGCTGGATCAGAGGGGTTACGGGCCTCAAAGAGCTCGGTGACGCGGGGAAGACCACCGGTGATATCGCCAGCCTTACCGAAGCTACGAGGAATCTTAACCATGATGTCACCAGCCTTGAGTTCCTGACCCTGCTCAACACCGATATGTGCACCTACAGGCAAGTCATATACCTTAAGAACAGTGCCTTCGGAGTCAACGATATTGAGAGTGGGGTTCTTGGAACGCTGACGAGACTCAATGACAACCTTGTCCTGCAGACCAGTCTGAGCATCGCTTTCAACACGATAGGTGGCATTCTCGACGAAGTTCTCAAAGTTCACGCGACCTGCGACATCAGAGATGATGACGGCATTGTAAGGATCCCATTCTGCAATGAAGTCGTTCTTTGCGAGGTGTTCGCCATGGAGCTTGTAAAGTTTAGCACCATAAGGCAGCAGAGCTGAGAAGAGAGTAACTTCAGTGTGCTCATCAACGATACGCATTTCTGCGGAACGACCCATTACAATATTGTAAGTAGTACCATCGCTCTCAGTATAGGGGATAGCACGGAGCTCGTCAATTTCCAAACGACCTTCATACTTGGCAACCAAGCTGTTGTTGGTACCGACGTTGGAACCAGCAACACCACCAACGTGGAAGGTACGAAGGGTAAGCTGTGTACCAGGCTCACCAATTGCCTGAGCAGCGATGACGCCAACAGCCTCACCTTTCTGAACCATCTTGCCTGTTGCAAGGTTACGACCATAACACTTAGCGCAAACGCCATGCTTGGCCTCACAAGTGAGGACAGAACGAATTTCAACTTCCTCAATGGGAGATTCTTCAATAATCTTGCAGATTTCCTCTGTCAGTTCCTCACCTGCACGAGCAATAAGTTCGCCAGTCTGAGGATGATAGATGTCGTGAACAGAGGTACGACCTAAGATCTTATCGGCGAGAGAGACAACAATGTCCTCACCTTTCTTAAGTGCGGTGGTGGGCAAGCCACGGAGAGTACCGCAGTCCTCAGTGTTGATAATGACATCATGTGCAACGTCGACCAGACGGCGGGTAAGGTAACCAGCGTCAGCAGTCTTCAATGCAGTATCAGCCAAACCCTTACGGGCACCGTGAGTGGAGATAAAGTACTCCAACACAGAAAGACCTTCCTTGAAGTTAGAAATAATAGGATTCTCAATAATTTCGTTACCAGCAGCACCAGCCTTCTGAGGTTTAGCCATCAGACCACGCATACCGGAAAGCTGACGAATCTGCTCCTTACTACCACGAGCACCAGAGTCGAACATCATATAGATGGGGTTGAAGCCCTGGTTATCGGCCTTGAGTTGCTTCATCAAAGTCTCGGTAAGCTTGTTGTTGGTGTTGGTCCAAATATCAATAACGTGGTTGTAACGCTCGTTATTGGTGATAAGACCCATGGAGTACTGAGCCATGACCTCTTCGACCTCTTCAGATGCCTTTTCGATAAGTTCTTCTTTCTGAGGAGGAATGATAACATCACCCAAGTTGAAGGACAGACCACCACGGAATGCCTGACGATAACCCATGCTCTTGATGTCATCAAGGAAGGTTGCAGTCACAGCGTTGCCACAAGTGGTGAACAAGTCACCGATGATGTCGCGCAACGACTTCTTACCCAATACCTGGTTGATATAACCATACTCGGTAGGAACAACCTCGTTGAAAAGAACACGACCAACGGTGGTACGGATACGGTCAGTCTTAATGAAATGGCCATTCTCATCAAGGATGGGGTTGCCATTGCCATCACGTTTGATTTCGTATTCAGTCCAGCTGCGAGCCTCAACCTCAGCAGGAGTCTTGCAGTCGATATCGGTCAGCAAATTGCCGTCCTTATCTTTGATGACTTCTTTGAAAGTCTTGTCACTCTTGATAAAGTCGAATTCATCGCGACCATTAGCGTCAATCTTCACGCTGATGCAAGCATTCAGCGAAACACGCTTTTCATTATAAGCGATAACTACTTCTTCAGCAGAATAGAAGCGATAACCCTCGCCCTTGACAACCTCGGTCTCAGTAGTGCGACGGGGCTTGGTCATGTAGTAAAGACCAAGAACCATATCCTGAGAAGGCACGGCGATAGGAGCACCATTAGCAGGGTTGAGAATGTTGTGGGTGGAGAGCATCAGCAACTGAGCCTCAAGGATAGCAGCATTACCCATAGGTACGTGAACTGCCATCTGGTCACCATCAAAGTCAGCATTGAAACCGGTACATACCAGGGGGTGCAGACGGATAGCCTTACCCTCAACCAGCTTGGGCTGGAAAGCCTGAATACCAAGACGGTGCAAGGTAGGAGCACGGTTCAGCATGATGGGATGGCCCTTCAGAATATTTTCAAGGATTTCCCACACCACGGGATCCTTGCGATCGACGACGCGCTTAGCAGACTTAACAGTCTTGACTAAACCACGCTCGAGAAGTTTACGAATAATAAATGGTTTGAAAAGTTCGCTAGCCATATCCTTAGGAAGACCGCACTCATGCATCTTCAACTCAGGACCAACGACGATAACCGAACGACCAGAATAGTCGACACGCTTACCGAGCAAGTTCTGACGGAAACGACCCTGCTTACCTTTCAAAGAATCGGAGAGAGACTTGAGGGAACGGTTGCTGTCGGACTTCACACTAGAAACCTTACGGCTGTTATCGAGCAGTGAGTCAACAGCCTCCTGGAGCATACGCTTTTCATTACGCATGATGACCTCAGGAGCCTTAATCTCAAAGAGTCTTCTCAGACGGTTGTTACGGATGATAACACGGCGGTAGAGCTCGTTGATATCGGAAGTTGCGAAACGACCACCATCCAGAGGTACGAGAGGACGCAACTCAGGAGGGATGACGGGGAGGATGGTGAGAATCATCCACTCGGGACGGTTCTCCATACCACGGGCCTCCATCTTTTTGCGGCTTTCGCGGAAAGACTCGACAACGTTCAAGCGCTTCAGAGCTTCCTGCTTACGCTGGTTGGAGGTCTCCTTGCTTGCACGATAACGAAGGTCGTAGCTAATCTTATCCAGGTCAAGTTCGCAGAGGAGCTTGTAAAGAGCCTCGGAACCCATGCCGACGATGAACTTGTCGGGATCGGAATCATCAAGCTTGTCATTACCCTCGGGCAAAGTCTCAAGAACTCTGTAATACTCTTCCTCGTTGAGGAGGTCAAGTTTCTTCACGGGGATTTCGTCCAAGACAGCCTTACCGGGCTGCATGACGATATATTTTTCATAATAGATAACCTGCTCAAGCTTTTTGCTGGGAACATTGAGCAAGGTACCAATCTTATTGGGCAAAGAACGGAAAAACCAAATGTGAGCAACGGGAACAACGAGTTCGATGTGGCCCATACGCTCGCGGCGAACCTTCTTCTCGGTAACCTCTACGCCGCAACGGTCGCAGACGATACCCTTATAGCGGATGCGCTTGTATTTACCGCAATGGCACTCCCAATCGCGAGTAGGTCCGAAAATCTTCTCGCAGAAGAGACCGTCGCGCTCAGGCTTGTAGGTGCGGTAGTTGATAGTCTCAGGCTTGGTCACCTCACCGAAAGAGCGTTTTTTAATCGACTCAGGAGATGCCAGACTGACGGTTATCGAATTGAAATCATTCCTTATCTGTGATTCTTGTTTAAAAGCCATCTTATATATTGAATTAAGAATTAAGAATTAAATTTTTGAGTATCTAAAACTTAACTCTGAATTAATCAAATGTTACCTCTAAGCCTAAGCCGCGGAGCTCGTGGACCAAGACGTTGAACGACTCGGGAATGCCAGGAGTAGGCATATTGTCGCCCTTAACGATAGATTCGTAAGCCTTTGCACGGCCCATGACATCGTCCGACTTGACAGTGAGGACTTCCTGCAACACGTGGGATGCACCGTATGCTTCAAGTGCCCAAACCTCCATCTCACCGAAACGCTGACCACCAAAGTTGGCCTTACCGCCAAGAGGTTGCTGAGTGATGAGAGAATAAGGTCCAATGCTACGAGCATGCATCTTATCATCAACCATGTGGTGAAGCTTCAAGTAGTAGATATAGCCAACAGTTGCGGGCTGGTCGAAACGCTCACCAGTCTCACCATCGTAAAGGTAGGTACGACCATTCTCAGGAAGACCGGCCTCACGCATGTAGCCATTAATCTGCTCAAGAGTAGCACCGTCGAAGATAGGAGTTTTGAAACGCTTGTTGAGCACTTTACCGGCCCAGCCAAGAACTGTCTCGTAAATCTGACCCAAGTTCATACGAGAAGGCACACCCAGAGGATTCAGCACGATGTCGACAGGAGTACCATCGGCCAAGAAAGGCATATCCTCAGCGCGGACAATCTTAGAAACAATACCCTTGTTACCATGGCGACCTGCCATCTTATCACCGATGCGCAGTTTGCGCTTCATAGCGATATAGACCTTGGCCATCTGTACGATTCCGCTGGGAAGATCATCACCAACAGTGAGGGCGAACTTGTTACGAGTGAAACGACCGTTAATCTCGCGGTTCTTAATATTATAATTGTTCAAGAGGTCCTTGATAAGGTCATTGGTTTCCTTATCAGTGGTCCACTTGTTGGGGCTGACCTCGGTATAATCGATAGCCTTGAGTGCCTTAGCGGTGAACTTGACCTTCTTGGGAATGAGTTCTTCTTTATGGTTGGTATAGACACCATTGCTGGTCTTACCGGCCAAAATGAGCAACAGGCGGTCAACCAGTTTCTCTTTCAGCTCGGCCAACTCATTGTTGTACTCCTCCTCGGGTTTAGCAAGAATCTCTTTCTCACGAGCACGCTGCTTGCGGTCACGGACAATACGGGCAAAGAGTTTCTTGTCGATAACAACGCCACGAATCGAGGGAGGAACCTTCAACGAAGCATCCTTCACGTCACCAGCCTTGTCGCCAAAGATGGCGCGGAGGAGTTTCTCTTCAGGAGTGGGATCAGACTCACCTTTAGGAGTGATCTTACCAATCAGGATGTCGCCTTCCTTAACTTCGGCACCGATACGGATGATACCGTTCTCGTCCAAATCCTTAGTAGCTTCATTGCTAACATTGGGGATATCGCGAGTGAGTTCCTCAAGACCACGCTTGGTCTCGCGAACCTCCAAAGTATATTCCTCAACGTGAACAGAGGTGTAGATATCCTCGCGGACAACACGCTCGGAAATCACAACAGCATCCTCGAAGTTGTAACCCTTCCAAGGCATGAACGCTACCATCATGTTGCGACCAAGAGCAAGCTCACCGCCCTGGGTAGCATAACCCTCGCAGAGCACCTGTCCCTTCTTCACCTTGTCGCCTTTCTTGACGATAGGACGCAGATTGATAGCAGTGGAGTGGTTGGTACGCTGATAACGAGTAAGTTTGTATTCGCGGATATCATCGTCGAAAGAAACGAGACGCTCTTTCTCAGTACGATTATGGCGGATGACGACCTTGGTAGAGTCGACATATTCAACAACACCGTCGCCTTGAGCATTCAGCAGCACGCGGCTGTCTTCGGCCACAGATTTCTCAATACCGGTACCAACGATAGGAATCTCGGGGTTGAGCAGAGGCACAGCCTGACGCATCATGTTCGAGCCCATCAGTGCACGGTTAGCATCATCGTGCTCCAAGAAAGGAATCAAGGATGCTGCGATAGATGCAATCTGGTTGGAACCCATATCGATGAGGTCAACCTCCTCGGGGGAAACAATGGGGAAGTCGGCCTGACGACGAGCCTTGACTTTCTGGACAAGGATCTGACCATTCTCGTCAAAGGGAGTGGTTGCCTGAGCAACAGTCTTGTTCTCCTCAAGCTCGGCAGAGAAGTAGATAGGATCTTCATCAAGAGCCACACGGCCGTTGATTACGCGGCGATAGGGAGTCTCGATGAAACCAAGGTTGTTGATCTTTGCGTAGACACACAAAGAGGAGATAAGACCGATGTTAGGACCTTCAGGAGTCTCAATGGTACACAGGCGGCCATAGTGAGTGTAGTGTACGTCACGAACCTCGAAGCCTGCACGCTCACGAGACAGACCACCAGGACCCAGAGCAGAGATACGGCGCTTGTGAGTGACCTCGGAAAGAGGATTGGTCTGGTCCATGAACTGAGACAGCTGGTTGGTACCAAAGAAAGAGTTGATGACCGACGAAAGGGTCTTAGAGTTGATAAGCTCGGTGGGAGTGAAAACCTCATTGTCGCGAACATTCATGCGCTCACGAATGGTGCGAGCCATACGAGCCAAACCAACACCGAACTGGTTATAAAGCTGCTCACCAGCGGTACGAACACGACGGTTCGACAAGTGGTCGATATCGTCGACCTCTGCTTTCTGGTTAATCAGCTGGATAAGGTATTTGATAATCTCGGTGATATCAGTCTGCGTAAGGACGCGGGTGGTATCGGGAATATCAAGGTTCAACTTAGTGTTGATACGGTAACGGCCAACCTCACCGAGGTCATAGCGCTTGTCTGAGAAGAACAACTTCTCAATAATGCCACGAGCGGTTTCCTCGTCTGGGGGTTCAGCGTTACGCAACTGACGATAGATATATTCAACAGCTTCCTTAGAGTTGTTGCAAGTATCTTTCTTCAGGGTATTATAAATGACTGTATAGTCGATGCCGTCGACATTGTCAACCTTCACGAGGATGGTCTTGACATCGAGTTCCAGAATCTTTTCAATATCATCTTCGGTAAGCTCCTTATCGCGTTCGATAACGACTTCGGTACGCTCCATGGAGACAACCTCACCGGTGTCCTCATCCACGAAATCCTCGGTCCATGCATCGACGACACGAGCGGCCAACTGCTTACCAATAACCTTCTTCAGGTTGGTGCGGTTAACTTTCACCTCTTCGGCAAGGTGGAAGATATCCAGAATATCCTTATCCGACTCAAAGCCGATAGCTCTCAACAGGGTAGTGATGGGGAGCTTCTTCTTACGGTCGATGTAGGCATACATGACATTATTGATGTCGGTGGTGAACTCCATCCAAGAGCCCTTGAAAGGAATGATACGCGCGGAATAGAGCTGCGTACCGTTGGAGTGGAACTGAGTGCCGAAGAAAACGCCGGGAGAACGGTGCAGCTGGGAAACCACAACACGTTCGGCGCCGTTGATAACGAAAGTGCCCTTGGGGGTCATATAGGGGATCATACCCAGATAGACAGGCTGTTCGATAGCCTGGAAATCTTCGTTCTCCGGATCGCTGCACGAAAGCTTCAACTTAGCCTTCAGAGGAACGCTATAGGTAAGACCACGCTCGATACACTCTTCAATAGAATAACGAGGAGGATCAATGAAATAATCAAGAAACTCTAACGTGAAATTGTTACGTGCATCTGAAATGGGGAAATTCTCATTGAATACCTTGAAAAGACCTTCCTCAAGACGGTTATCAGGATTGGTCTCAATTTGGAAGAAATCCTGGAACGACTTGACCTGAATATCTAGAAAGTCAGGATATTCATACTTGCGGACAGATGCAAAATTTACTACTTCAATAGTTTGATTGTTAGCCAAGGGACTTAAATTTAATAATGACCTATTATATCAAATTCAGAATTACAATAACTACTACTCAGCACGAGAGGATTGGAGGGACAAACTATTAACTGACAAAAAGCGCAGAAAACAAATTTGCATAGCAAAGAGGAATAGGCACTCCGGAGTTACCGGAGGCCCTATTCCTCGATATGATCAAAAGTTTAGAACTATTTGAGTTCAACTTCAGCACCAGCCTCTTCGAGAGCTTTCTTCAGAGACTCAGCCTCGTCCTTGCTGCAACCTTCCTTAACGGTCTTAGGAGCGCCGTCAACGAGTTCTTTGGACTCTTTCAGACCAAGGCTAGCGAGGTCCTTAACAGCCTTAACAACGGCGAGCTTCTTGGTAGCATCGGGAACAGCCTTCAAGATAACGTCGAAGGAGCTCTTTTCCTCAGCGGCAGCAGCGCCAGCAGCGGGAGCAGCAGCAACTGCAACAGCAGCAGCAGCGGGTTCGATACCATATTCTTCTTTCAGAACGTCAGCGAGTTCTTTTACTTCTTTAACGGTTAAGTTAACTAATTCTTCAGCAATAGCTTTGATGTCTGCCATGACTTTATTGTTTTAATGTGTTTTACTAAATGATAAATTGTTGTTTGTTTTGGGGCTTTTAACGGGGTCCGGCCCGGAAAGCTTATTCGGCTTTCTCCTCCATAGTTTTCAAGACACCAGTGATAGTGTTTGCACCAGACTGGAGCTGAGAAATAACGTTCTTGATGGGGGACTGGAGAAGAGCGACGATGTCGGCGATGAGTTCGTTCTTGGACTTGATGTTGACAAGTTCTTCAAGATGCTGCTCACCAACATAGAAGCATTCCTCAACATAGGCACCCTTCAGTACGGGTTTCTTAGCACCTTTTTCGCTTGCTACAAACTCTTTGATGAGCTTAGCAGGAGCGTTATTGGTGTTCGAAAGCATTATGCAGGTCTCACCCTTGATTACGGGGAAGAGCTCGGAATAATCCATTCCGGTGCGCTCCATAGCCTTAATCAAAAGAGCGTTCTTGACGACTTCCAACTTGACCTCTTTGCGGAAAGCAGCGCGGCGAAGTTTGCTAGTCTGCACGGAGTTCAGACCACCCATATCAGCAATATAGATGAGGGGGTAGGCCTTGATCTCTTCGCACAACTGGTCGATGAGCTGGTCTTTTAATTCTTTTCTCATAATGATCTTTCAATAATTAAATGTTACAAGGTAGCGGCTTTAGTGTCAACCTTGACACCGGCACTCATAGTACTGCTGATGCAGATGCTCTTAACATAAGTACCTTTAGCAGCTGCGGGTTTGAGCTTGATGATAGCCTGGAGAACCTCGCGAGCGTTGTCAACGATCTTCTGATTGTCGAAGGAGCACTTAGCGACGGCAGTGTGGATAATACCAAACTTGTCAACCTTGAAGTCGATCTTACCGGCTTTAGCTTCCTGGACAGCTTTACCAACTTCCATAGTAACGGTGCCAGTCTTGGGGTTCGGCATCAGGCCACGAGGACCAAGGATACGGCCGAGAGCACCAATCTTGGGCATACAGCTGGGCATGGTAATGATAACATCAACGTCGGTCCAACCACCCTTGATCTTAGCGACGTACTCGTCGAGACCGTAGTAGTCAGCGCCGGCAGCCTTAGCCTCTTCTTCTTTATCGGGGGTGCAAAGCACGAGGACGCGGACGGTCTTACCGGTGCCGTGAGGCAGGGTAACGCTACCGCGGACCATCTGATTGGCCTTACGGGGGTCAACACCCAGACGAACGTCGATGTCGACAGAAGCATCAAACTTGGTGTAGGTGATGTTCTTTACGACCTCAACAGCCTCCTCGAGAGAGTAGACATTGTTCTTGTCGAATTTGGCGAAAGCTTCTTTTTGTTTTTTCGTTAATTTTGCCATGATTCTTTGAATTTGTGGTCACCGCATCGCTCGGTGGCGATGCTACCACTGTTAATGTTTTAAATTTACTTTGCAAGAGGATTCTCACCCTTAACGGTGATACCCATGCTGCGTGCAGTACCAGCAACCATGCTCATAGCTGATTCAATAGTGAAGCAGTTGAGGTCAGGCATTTTGGCTTCTGCAATCTGACGAACCTGTTCCCAAGTGACAGAGGCGACCTTGACGCGGTTGGGCTCAGCAGAACCCTTAGCAGCCTTGGACATCTCTTTCAGCTGAACGGCAACAGGAGGATTTTTTACTACAAAGTCAAAGGACTTGTCGGTGTACACATTGATAATGACAGGTACGATTTTACCAGCCTTATCCTGAGTACGGGCGTTGAACTGCTTGCAGAATTCCATGATGTTCACACCCTTGGCACCCAGAGCGGGACCTACGGGAGGAGCGGGATTAGCAGCACCACCTTTGATTTGTAATTTAATCAATCCTGCAATTTCTTTTGCCATTGATTTAAAAGTTTAAATAGGTTGATTAATTAGTTAACTATTCTTTCTCAACTTGATTGTAGTTGAGCTCAAGGGGAGTCTTACGACCGAAGATTTTGACTGTAACCTTCAACTTCTTCTTGTCGTCGTCGACCTCTTCAACAACACCGGAGAAACTGCTGAAAGGACCATCAGCGACAGTGACAGTCTCGCCAACGATAAAGGCGTCAGAAGTGCCGTCCAGAGCTTCAAGCTGGTCATCCATCTTACCAAGGATGCGGTTGGCCTCAGCGGGACGCATAGCCATAGGCTTGCCTGAGTCGCGCAAGAAGTCAAGCACATTAGGAAGATTCTGGATGACGGGGATGATCTCGTCGCGGAGGTCGGCTTCAATCAATACGTAACCAGGGAAAAACTGGCGATCCTTGACCACTTTTTTACCATTACGTACAGTGAAAACCTTTTCGGTAGGAATAAGAACCTGGGGTACAAGTTCGGTCCAGCCACGTTTGGCCATTTCACCTTCGATGTACTCCTTAGCCTTCTTCTCCTTACCGCTCACGGCTCTGACAACATACCATTTTTTAGACTGCTCCATGCTGTTTTATAAGAATAGTGGGGTTTATACTCATTCGCTCAATGGAGAGGAATGTGTCCTTAACGACGAACCCGACGATGCCAAGTCTCAATAAGAATTGGGAAGCAAGACCTGCTGAACGTCAGAGTTTATCCGATTAAAGCGTAAAAGAATCCTAAAATGCCCTTCCAGAAACCCATATTCTGGGCGCCGAAAATGACGTCCATGAGGAACACGACAAGGGCTAAAATGAGAGAAGCAATCGCTACAACGATAGCGCTGCTCTGCAACTCTTTAAAAGTAGGCCACGACACTTTGTCTTTCAATTCGACGTAGCTTTCTTTAACGTATGAAACGAACTTCGACATTTGATATCAATATTTTTTAGCAGGGGCAGAGAGAATCGAACTCCCAACAGCGGTTTTGGAGACCGTCATTATACCATTTAACTATGCCCCTAGTTAAAGGCGCGACGCTGTCGCGCCTTTAGGTATCATCAATTATTCAATGATCTTGGTTACCTGACCAGAGCCAACGGTGCGGCCACCTTCACGGATAGCGAAACGGAGGTTCTCGTTCAGAGCGATATCGGCGATGAGGTGAACATTGATAGTCAAGTTATCACCAGGCATAACCATCTCGCGGCCTTCGGGGAGATGAATCTCACCGGTCACATCAGTGGTACGGAAGTAGAACTGAGGACGATAGTTGTCTTTGAAAGGAGTGTGGCGGCCACCCTCTTCTTTCTTCAGGATGTAAACTGCAGCCTCGAAATCGTGGTGAGGATGGATCGAGCCAGGAGCAGCGATAACCATACCGCGACGGATTTCGTTCTTGTCGATACCACGGAGAAGCAGACCTACGTTATCACCAGCTTCACCCTGATCAAGAATCTTGCGGAACATCTCAACACCAGTAACAGTGCTCTTCAGTTTCTCAGCGCCCATACCGATGATGTCAACTGCATCGCCAGTGTGGATAACGCCAGTCTCAATACGACCGGTAGCAACGGTACCACGACCGGTGATGGAGAATACGTCCTCAACAGGCATCAAGAAAGCCTTATCAACAGCGCGCTCGGGCAGAGGAATCCAGTTGTCAACTGCATCCATCAAATCCTCAACGTTCTTAACACCACTAGCTTCACCGTTCAGACCAGCGAGAGCGGAGCCACGGATAACGGGGATGTTGTCACCGTCGAAATCGTAAGAGCTGAGGAGCTCACGGATTTCCATCTCAACGAGGTCGAGAAGTTCGGGATCGTCAACGAGGTCGCACTTGTTCATGAAAACAACGAGCTGGGGAACGCCGACCTGACGAGCGAGCAGGATGTGCTCACGAGTCTGGGGCATAGGACCATCGGTAGCAGCAACGACGAGGATAGCACCATCCATCTGAGCAGCACCGGTAACCATGTTCTTCACATAGTCAGCGTGACCAGGGCAGTCAACGTGAGCATAGTGACGGGTTTCGGTCTGATACTCAACGTGAGCGGTGTTAATGGTGATACCACGCTCTTTCTCTTCAGGAGCGGAGTCGATGGAGTCGAAAGATTTTACTTCGGAGAGACCTTTTTCAGCCAGAACTTTGGTGATAGCGGCGGTCAGAGTAGTTTTACCGTGGTCAACGTGACCAATGGTACCGATGTTCACATGGGGTTTAGAACGATCAAATTTTTCTTTTGCCATTTTTAATACGTATTAATGTTAACAATATTATTCATTTACATTCAACGAGGGCGAATTTCTTCGTCCTCGTTTTACTCTCTGCGGAGAGAGAGCTATAGGCCGGACTTGAACCGGCGACCTCATCCTTACCAAGGATGCGCTCTACCAGCTGAGCTACTACAGCTTTTAACAGTGAAGCGTCGGCTTGTTCGTTTTTGCTCCCGCTTCTTGTTGAGCGGAAGACGGGGCTCGAACCCGCCACCTATAGCTTGGAAGGCTATCGCTCTACCAAATGAGCTACTTCCGCTTCTCTGTAGGTTTGTGGGGAAGAGTGGACTCGAACCACTGAACTCCGAAGAGGACAGATTTACAGTCTGTTGCAATTGCCACTATGCGACTTCCCCATTTTGGTTTCCAATGTTTTCAGTTGATTGGAATCCGAGCCGATGAAGGGACTCGAACCCCCGACAGGCTGATTACAAATCAGCTACTCTACCAACTGAGTTACATCGGCTTTTTACAGCTTTGTCAAACAACTCTCGTTCTCGTGATTTGAGGTTGCAAAGATAATACTTTTTTTTCATCAATCCAAATATTTTTTTCTTTTTCTCATGTATTTTATTGCAACTAACTGAGTGTCACGGATAAAAAAATTGAACTTTTTTTGCTCTAGCGTCCAAAACAGGGGTGCAAAATGGGTGAAATATTGGGAATTTTCGACATTTTTGGCTTTTTTCGTTGAGAACAGTCTACGACTATTCAAATTACGCATTGATATTCAGCGGTTTACACCGTTTTTATTTAGCACAAACACAGATGATATTTATTCTATATGTCTAATTTTCAGTTTATTATATCAATAGATGCCTAAGTAGTGCGTTGCGAAAATTTTGTAGAACTACGACAATCTGTTTTCCTGCGTGGCAAAATGCAACTCACCTCACTCCCGTTGAAGACCCGTTCTAGACCCGTTCTAGACCCGTCCATAGGAGCGGAGGATGAGCGAAGGATGAGCGAAGGATGAGCGAAGGAAAAGCGAAGGTGCAAAAGTTGAATTTGTAGGCTGCTTGGGAATGTAAAACGTAAAATGTTCTCTGTAAAGATTTGGGGCTTGGGGACAAACAGTGTATTAAAAGTGGATTATACATTTTACATTTCCGTCAGATATCTAGTTATCAAGAAGTTATTTGCAGACTTTGTAAAATTCACATGTAAAATCCGTTATACATTTTAACTATATTTTAGCTTGTTATTCGGAAATGTAAAATTTACATTTTGAATGTAAAATTTACATTTTACCATTCATATTACACTGTAAACAAATTAGATAGGTACAAACGTAAAATGTAAAATCAAAAAAAAGGAATCACTATCCAGGATAAAACCGTTCTCACCTATTTAGACTGAAGAGCTTCTGATGCAGAGTTGGGCCATCCAACAGCCTTTATCTTCTCCTAAGCAGAAGCGTGAAACCTACTCAACCGAAACATCGGAAAAACGTATTAAAAGATCCTTGCCAAAAAAAGAGAAGCGGCCAGGTGGCAGCTTCTCCTATATAATATAATAAATGTACGCGCGCTAAGGGCGGACGGTTTCTTCCATCAATGCTGAGGCGAATCCGTCGGCCAGCTGGACGAGGGCGCAGAGGGGGTATTTCTCTTTGGCCATGTTGATGTTGCCCTTGGCCTCGGCGCTCTGGAAGGGAAGGTCCCAGGCGGTCATGTGCCAACGAATGGCGGCAATCTCGGCATCGGTCATGTCGAGACCAAGACGCAGCAGCACGATCACGCTTTTCTCGCCATGGCCTAGGGGGAAATTGCTGTAGTCAACCTCGTATCCGTCGTATTTCTCCCAGGTGCCGAAAGAGTTTTTGCGGCTTTTCACCACGCTTTTGTATACGTCGGCCTTGCAGACATCATGGAGCAAGGTGGCCAGCGTGACGCTGTCTTCCGGGAGCTGTTCTTCCAGCGAGGGATTGAGGCTTAAGGCGGTGGCACGCAGACGCATGGCCGCGGTGTATACATTGAACGAATGTTCGGCCAGGCCGCCCTCGTAGTTGCCGTGGAAATTGGTTGAGGCGGGAGCCTCGAAGAATCCGCTGGTGCAAAGCCACTGCATGACCTCATCGATGCCCTGGCGGTCGGTCTTGTCCAGCAAATCCAGAATCTTTTCTTTTAATGACATAGCAATTGATTATTTTTTATATAACGCAAAAACCTCAAAAAAAGTACACCGACATTAGAAAGTTTGAGTGATCGGAGAATCCTAATACTTCTTTATTAGTCGCTAATATCCATTGCATCAATTACTTTCAGCATGTCTGCTGTAATGTTTTGTTGTGCCGAGAGTCGATTGGCTTGGTTCTCAAGCGTTTTCTCAAAGACATTTCGGACAAATCGGCCATTACCAAATCTCTTATCTTTATTTAAGGTTGCCTTGCCAAAAACGTCCTTGAGCTTCTGCCTTGCCGCAGGGGTTAAGTTATAATCATACTTTATTGCAAGCTTTTCAAAAATCATCAACAACTCTTCTTCATTATAATCTGCGAACTCAATATACCTATTGAACCTTGACTGAAGACCTGGGTTTGAATCTATCAAGTTCTTCATTTCGTCTTTATATCCAGCAATTATCACAACCAGCCTATCTCTATCATCTTCCATTCTTTTCAACAAAGTGTCTATAGCCTCTTTTCCATAATCTTGTTGCCCTCCACTAACTAAAGAATAGGCTTCGTCTATGAAGAGCACTCCATCTAAAGCACTATCAATTATCTTATTAGTCTTCACTGCAGTTTGACCAACGTATTCTGCGACCAACCCTGCACGATCTGTTTCAACCAAATGGCCTTTCTTGCAGACACCCAATTCTTTATAGATGGTCGCCAAGATTCGTGCCACAGTAGTTTTTCCAGTTCCTGGATTCCCTGTAAAAACGCAATGGTATGATATAGAAGGGACTTGAAGGCCTTGCTGTTTGCGCTGGTTTTGTATCTTAATGAAATTGGCTAATTTATGCACTTCCTGTTTCACAAAGGTCAACCCTACCATATCATCCAATTGACTCTGTGATGTTTTTGTATTAGCGACTATGGGTTGTTCAGCATTGTCGCTTTTCTTCAGACCAGAATCACCTTCAACAGATTCTTTCATGGAGAGAATCTTTGCTAATAATGACTGCTCTTTTTCATCAATGACATCATCGGCTTTTGCTGTGATGGATGAGAACCTATACAAACCGACTAAGTATGACAACCTTTTTTCCTTATCGCATTCCCCCAACATGTCAGCAATTATGAATCCATTATACTTAATCACTGATAGTTGACGAATAACATCTTCAAACGAATCACTGATATTATGAGAAACCGTTATCATATTACGAATATCTATATTATATCCGTAAATTTTTGCATAGAAATATGTTATGCCCAAAGCCTCCTTCTTCCTTACATTTATGGAATTACCTAGGTCAACAAAACACTTTATCAAGTCAGTCAGGAATAATGCTTGAATAGTTTCTTTTCTATTCTTTGACTTACCGTCACTACCTAGAATCCTTATCCTTGGACTTTGTGATAACACATCATTGAAAGCATTGTTTTTCAAACAATCTGTATATATTCTGAATATCTCATCTGTCGCTTTTTCTAAATCTATCAAATAGTCATCATTAGACCCATTGTCAATCTGCCCTTTATTCAATTCATTATCAGTATTATACGAAACTGATTCTCCCTCACGCACATAAATATCATAACACGATACAAACAGCGGATTATCGCTATAACTCAATAGGATAGGACTCTCCAAAAAGTCAATATTCAGTAATCCGACTTCGGCCTTGGCCATTAACGGATTGTTTGAGTATCGATGGTCTTTCTTTCCATCTTTAGTAGTGTGAAGATAAGTCAGGTATGTCCAGTTGAGTTCATTTGGAATCTTCTGAGCTTCAATCCAATCCAATTTTGCTTTGGCAAAAGTAACCGACACATCCTCATGAGGTATCAATTGGAAGTCTGTGTTTGATTTTGAAACAATCCAAAATGCGGGATAAAGGAATATCTTTATATCTTCTGAAGGAATATCAATCACTGGCACACCATCTTTGCACTTGATATAATCGAACACACCATACCCGATAGAAATTTCATGCTCTATATCTTTGTACCACTGCTTAGGCGCAATATCGACAACAGACTCTGCAAGCATTCTATACCGTTTCATTTTCCATTCAGAAACACCATTCATGGCATCAAATCTAGCACTATCTCTTTCCTCAATTAACTTATTGATTTTCTGCTGATGCTCATCAATCAACTTCTTAAACTTTGAATTGCCTTTCTGCTTTAAGGCCTCAATGAGTTCATCCTCCTCATCAATTTGGCAGGACAGACGCAAACAAGAAAGATACGAACATAGTATTGATGCTTTGACAGCTGATTTTTCTTGTGCTAAAATGGCCTCAACTGATTTTATCTCACTCTTATAGGAAAACTCCGTAGATTTCTTTTCATGCCGAGAAGAGAAATAATCCCAGCAAATAAAAGAAGCTATAGAACATACAACAGATAGTAGTATCGCCAACCAACCATCCATATGAAAAGACAGAAAGGCAATCATTGTCCATAAGACTACAACAGGGACTATGCAACCGAGCTGATCAACAAAAGAACTTTTGTCCCCACTAGTCTTTTTGTTTTTAGCTGCGGGTTTTGTCGAATCTAGCCTTTGCCTTTTGTAAAATCCTGTTCCAGGGATACTAGTATTCAAGTATGTACCACGGTCACCCATAGTCACACTGAGGCCTTTCATCCCCTTTATCGTTGTGCTATAACCATGTTTACCAATGTTCAAGTAAACACCTGGAGCCACTTTCTTTCGCCGCCGATACTGCCAAGCCATAACTACATATTATAATATGTATCTAGTTTATGCAGACTTGCTCCTTGCGCAAGAGCATCTTCTACTACTTCCTTTTCGAAATCCAAATATTGGTCATAACCTAAATCAAACAATTCTTGAAGACTCACTTTGGCAAGTGATTCATGTTCATCAATCTGACTGTCGCTATAAAACCTTTTGGACTCAGCAGTTATTATTTCTTTTATTTCATTTGACTTGCCGAACGATAAGAGGTCTCCTTCTTTGATTCTGAACAACAGCTTATATTTCTTAGCCAACAACATCTCATTATCGTCTATATGGTTGTCTAATAAAATGTATTTGGCATAATCCATAAAAACATCAATGGCTTCTCTCTTTAGAACTTCTGATGTGATACTGTTTCTTTCTGCTATGGACTGCACCGTTAACGGCTCAAATCTATTCTCATTGATAAGTTGCAATGTTTCTCTCATTGAAACACTACACTTTTCTTCTTTCTCAAGATTAATAAAAAAATCAGACTTAATCATATTGTATTCAATTATTGTTTAGATTATAAAAAAAAGCGTGGACTTGTGATTACCCACGCTTCTGAGGCCCTAGGAATTGCCTGTTATACCAGATAAGTCACATCCACGCATTGCGCAGACGTTTGGCTGACTTATTCGATGGCATAACCGTTTATGAAATTTCCTAGGTTTCAGAAGCAGTGCCGAATAAATAGCAAACGCTATGTTTATAATATGTCTATTTCAATTAGTTATATCTGTTTCTTCTGTTTGTATTTTACTTGTTTTACATTATTTTCCGACTGCAAAGATACGAAAAATATTTGGATTGGCAGATTTTATTGGCTGAAGAGATGGAAACAGCTAGCGATTTTGCCTGGTTGGGAGCGGTAAGATATTGTATTCTAGCGGTGTGAGCAAGGATGGGTTCATTAGGATGGAGAAAGGACTTGGCTACTAGGGCGACAACCCAGTTTTTGTCAACCCTAGGGAGCGAACAAACACCGAACAAACACTGGAGAAACCCTGGAGGATGACTGTGGCGATGAAAATCTGGCTCAAGACCGATTGAAGAATGAAGCAGACCAAGCAGTTAGCACGGCGCAGACACTTTTTTATCTAAATTTGTTGTCGGTGTCGAAATTTTGTTGTAACTTTGCAAACGGAATTAATGGCCAAACCGACCATGCTTGGACTAAATAAAATAATGATATAATATATATTAAATGAGACCACTGACCGACACCGAGATAGAGCAACTGACACTGCAAGGCAACCATGCCGAGGACTGGCAACAGGTGCTGATAGCCGAGGGATGCGAGCTGAAAAATGTGCGCAACAATATGCTGATAGGCAAGGTGACGATTGGCCTTGTGAGCAGCGCTATCTGCCACGAAAGCGCGCCGCATCTGCCCGAGGGCATCTTCAACAGCATGATTTGCAACTGCACTATCGGCGACCATTGTGCTGTGCATAACGTGCGGATGCTGAGCGGCTACCGCATCGGCAGCCAGGTTGTGCTCTTCAATATCGGCGAGATGGTGGCCGAGGGCGAACCGCAATGGCTGGAACCCATGAATGAGTGTGGCGGACGCAGAATCCTAGCCTTCCCCGGCATGACGGTGGGCGATGCCTATCTCTGGGCCAAATACCGCGACCACGGCGCAATGGTGGAACGACTAGAGGCTATGGCCCGCCAACTCCTTGGTACTCAAGAGGGCGTTATCGGACAGGTGGGATGCCGTGCCGTGGTGAAGAACTGCCAGGCGTTGCGCAATGTGGCCATTCTTTCGGCCGAGGAAGCACCCACGAGGGTGGAAGACTGCGTGACGCTAGCCGACGGTGTGGTAGGCTACGGATGCCACCTGACCTGCGGCAGCATGGCCGCAAGATTTGTGCTGGGCGAGAATGTGAAGCTAGAGATGGGCGCGAGGGTGAACGACACGGTGGTGGGCGACAATTCGACCATAGCACGGTGCGAGGTAGGCAACAACCTTATCTTTCCCGCCCACGAACAGCACCACAACAATTCGTTCCTCATCGCCTCCACGGTGATGGGACAGAGCAATGTGGCGGCAGGCTGCACGATAGGTTCAAACCACAACGGACGCACAGCCGACAACGAACTGGTGGCCGGACGCGGTTTCTGGCCTGGGCTGTGCACCAGTCTGAAGCATTCGTCAAGTTTTGCCTCCTACACCCTGCTGGCCAAAGGCGACTATCCGGCCGAACTGAGCATCACGCTGCCGTTTGCCTTGGTGAACAACAATGCGGCCAAAGACCGCCTGGAGGTGATGCCGGCCTATTGGTGGATGTATAATATGTATGCCCTGAACCGCAATATAACCAAGTTTGCCAAGCGCGACAAACGCCATTTCAAACGCCAGCACATCGTGTTCACTCCCTTTGCTCCCGATACGGCAGAGGAGATTGTCAACGGTCGTATGCTGATGAAATACTGGGTGGAACAAGCTTATTATCAGAACGAAGGACAAGAACCTATCGAGGTGCTGGGCTACGGCCTGGAGAAGGGCAAGCGCAAGACCGTGGTTGTGAAATGGGCCAAGGGCTACAAAGCCTACGAGGATATGCTGACCTACTATGCTATGGGTGCTCTGACCCAAGATGGCGCATCCACCGCCATGCCTTCCAGCAAGTTAGCCGAAGGTGAGCGCGAACGCGAATGGGTGAATCTGGGCGGACAGCTGGTACCGCAGCATGAGGTGGACCAACTGATGCACGAGATTGAAAATGGAACGATAAGTTCGTTCGACGACATCCACCAACGCTACGACGAATGGTGGGAACAGTATCCGCAATGGTGCGAGAAACATGCCTACCAGATACTTTGCCTGCTGACCGACACGGCAAGCATTGATGAAACTCGCTGGCAACAGCTACTTCAACGCTATGCAACCCTCCGCCAATATGTGGCCGACCAAGTGAGAATCACCAGGGCAAAAGACGATAGCAATCCTTTCCGACAGATGACCTACCGCAACGATGCGGAGATGAAAGCCGTCTTGGGCTGAGTCTAGAATCAAAAAAAGCCACTGCGGAAAATTTCGCAGTGGTTATTTTATTGTATAGCACTTAACTACAACTATACTTGCAGAAAAATGTATCAGAACAATATCCATTGTTCACATGTGCTTTCACCCCAAGCTACAACTGCTCCTTCAGCTGAAGCAGGAAGGCCTTAGCCTCGTTTAACGTCTGCACTAGCTGCATCTTCTCGTCCAAATTACTGCGGTCTGCCCTCAATTGCTCTCTTGCACCACTAAGAGTGAAGCCGCATTCGCGAGTGAGGTGGTAGATACGGCGTATAATCTCAACCGACTCAGCATTATAACGCCGAGTTCCGCTCTCATTCTTTAAAGGCTTGATTTCGGGAAACTCTTTCTCCCAAAAACGGATGACGGAAGCATTGAGGCCGAACATCTCGGCCACTTCAGTAATGGAATAATAGACTTTCTCTGCCATAATGTTTGATTTATTGTGACGGTTACCAGGTTTAATAGGCGTAATAGCCGCGATCCTGATAGGATTGTTGCTTGGTATATTTGACATCCTTGAGGCTGGACGCCTTGATATTGATTTGGAAATTCCAGCTTTTATAGTAGCCGAAGGGCACCCAGTTAAAACGCATCTCCCAGCAATGGAGGTCGCGGTAGATATCAATAGAGGTGTACGACATGCCTTTATTCACAAAGTCGTAGCCGGTCGAAACGGCCAGTCGCCAATTGGGCGTGATGTCGACATTGCCTGAGATGCTGAGGGTTTGGATTACCTCGCTCTTGAAATTATACTGAGCAGCCACATAGGTGCTCACATGGCTGAAGGTGTAGTTGAGCGACACATTCCAAGGCATCGAGAAGTCGGCATAAGTACCCATAAGCAGGGCGGGATTATAGTTGTATGGCGACTGCATAATGGGTGCCACCAATTGCTGACCCTTGGATTTGGCGGGCTTGCCACTATCGGTTTTTTGGAATGTTGAGTTGTTGAGGCTATAAGAGAACTGCGCACTCCAGGTGGCATTGTTCTTCTGCAAAAACTTGTCCTGTACATCCCACACAAACTGGTCGTGCTTGCGTCCGGCACTGTCGACCACATAGGGCGTATAGGATGCCGAATAATTGAGCACTAGGTTCTTAAAGAGGGTTGTACGGCCCGTGACCGAAAGGTCGGCCCAGCGGAGCGAATCGCGAGCCAAGTCGTAGCTTGTGGAGAGGTTCAGATTCTCAATAAGCATCACCTTCTTCATGCCCGTGATGGTATCTTTCTTATCAACCACCTTCATTTCCAAGTTGTTGCCCACATTGAACTGGATGGCACCCGACTGGCCGTCGCTCGGGCCGCCATACAGACTCTGCTCAAAGATAGAATAGCGGTGCACATAGCCGGTATTGTCGGTATAGGAACGCCACCAACCCAACTTAGCATTGCCGAAATCGGGGCGGTAGTTGAAGGACACTGATGGACTGATAACATGACGTAAAGCCTTGATAGGACCATACTTGAAGTTAAACATACCATAGATGCGGGTGGACAGCTGCGAGGTATAGGAGAACTCGCGGTTGGCCTTGAAACCGCGCACTGTATCAATCACCACCTTGTTGGCAATAGAATCCCAACTCTTGTTCACTGTGGTCCAATGCCAGCGCTCGTTGTAGCTGACCGAGTTGGTCCAATTGAAATACTTTAGCACCTTAAGCGAAAGACTCATCGGCACCGAATGCTGAATACCATAGCGCATCTTGTCCAGCACAGTCAACTTGAAAAGGTCGGAATCCTGTGAGTTGACATTATTCTCAGCCGAGAGCGAATATGAGAGCGACAAGTTCTCATACCACTTAGGCGACCCCTTTTGCTCTTTCTTTCTTAAAGGATAGAAAGTGGTGGAACTCAGTGAGATGGAAGGTAGTTTCAGCGAAATAAGGCCGGTCTGCACATTGTACGACTCATTCAGCGAAGCGGCCAAGTTGAATCCGCTGCCGAGCTGCGTAGTGTACGACACCGAAGATGTGGTGGTACTGTTGAAATAATCGTTGCGATTAGTGGTATTCTTGTTATAGTTACGGCTCTGGAGATTCACGTTGGCCGAGAAACGGCTGCGAGGATTGGCCTTCTGATCCTGGTCGTGACGCCAAGCCACTTTGAAATCGCTGAACTTCGAGAAGGTGGCCTCGTCACCGGGAATACCCTCCTTAGTGATACCATAGCGGATATCTATATTACCTTTATATTTATAACGCACATAATAGTTGCTCTTGGCCTCCAAAGCCCAGCTGAGGTTGGTGTAGATTTCGCCGCGCAACGCCAAATCCATCAAGTCGTTGATTGCGAAATAGTAGCCGCCATCCTTTAAATAATAACCGCGACCGTTCATCCAGCCATAACTCGGCATCAAAATACCCGAGGTGGTCTCGTGCTTCATGGGGAAGAATGCAAAGGGCAATATCAATGGTGTGGGCACATCCTCAATGGTCACATAAGCCGGACCAGTGAAGATCTTATCGCCCGTAATCATCTTGGAGTGACCGAAGTTGATGGCAAAATGCGGATGCGCATGATTACACGTAGTATATTGTCCGCCATTGAGATACATCACCGAGTCATTCATCTTCTTCACCCTGGAACCATGCAGGAAACCGTCGCCCTGCTGGGTGATGACACCGGTGATTATACCCTTCTTTGTCACATAGTTAAAGGCAATCGTGTCGGCACGGTATTCGGCATCGCTCTCCTTGAAGAAAGGCTTGCCCTTAGGCTTGCCGGCCGAGTCCAGCACGGGCTGCGCGTAGAGCATCTGCTTGTCGAAATCCACCCGCACATCAGCGGCATTCAACTCCATGCCGTCGTACTGAATCTGGCCATTAGAGAAAAGTTGAGCCTTGCGCTTGTTGATATCAAAGGCAATCGAGTCGGCTGCCTGGTAGTGGACCACAGAGGTGATGGCATTCTTGGAGAGTGGAATAATCCGCACACTATCCCGCACCGGGACCGCCAGCGTGGAATCAGAAAAATTTTTCAAAGAATCTTCCAAATGAGCCAAAGAATCGCCTCCAAAATGAGAAAAATCGGGGCGAGAAATCATTTTTTGAGGGGAAAAATGAACAGAATCCGCCTGTGCAAAAGCGGTTTTGGTCAGTCCGATTGACAAGACTAACAAGCAGATGTTCAAAATTTTCCACATATTTTTTCTCACTTTGCGAATTTACTCGTATCTTTGCAGTTTGAAATTGCAAAGATACCAACTTTTTGCGCATTTTAAAAAAATAAAAACACACAATTGAAAATGAAACGATTATTCGCCCTATTTATTGTACTATTTTGTATAAATGGAGCTGTTTTTTCGCAAAAAAAATCTGCCGGACAAGTAAAAACCGTGGTAATTGATGCCGGTCATGGTGGCAATAAACCCGGTGCCATAGGCAAAAAAAGTAAAGAAAAAGAGCTCACTTTGCAGATGGCGTTGAAATTGGGCAAGCTTATTGAGGACAACTATTCCGACGTGAAGATTATCTACACTCGCGCCACCGATGTCGACATCAATTTGGCCGAGCGCGCCCATATTGCCAACCGCGCCAAAGCCGACCTCTTCTTGTCCATCCACTGCAACTCATGGACCAACACCACCCCCACCGGCGTGGAAACTTACGTCATGGGTCTCTCTCAGAGCAAGGCCAACATGGAAGTGGCAAAGAAAGAGAACGCCGATATTCTTTTGGAGGACAACTACAAGGACAACAGCGACTACCAGGGCTTCGACCCCAACTCGCCCGAGAGCTATGTGATGTTCGCCATGTATCAGAATGCCTATCTCGACCGCAGCCTCGACTTTGCCGGCTACATCCAGGACCAGTATAAATCCGCCATCAAGACCATCAACCGCGGTGTCAAACAAGCCGAAATCTTTGTTCTCTACAAGACCGCCATGCCTGCAGTCCTCACCGAGGTGGGCTTCATCAGCAATCCCGAGGAGGAACAATATATGATGAGCGACGAGGGCCAGGCCACCATCGTGGTCAGCCTGCTCAAAGCCTTTGCCGAATACAAAAGCAAGGTGGAAGGCACCAAGCAGCCCAACCTAAAGATCGAGCTCAAGGGCTACAAAGCCAAGTCCAAGGCCGAGACCGCCAAGCAGACTCCCAAAAACAACACCGACCGCGCCGCCGAGACCGCCAAACCTGCCGAGACCGCAGCAACGCCTGCCGCCGACAGCAAACCCGCAGTTCCTGAGATGCCATCCAGCGTCATCGTGTCCAACGCCAACACCGGCGTTGAGCCTCCCCTGCCCATGGAAGAGCCCAAACCCACAGTTGCCGTGCCCGCACCCACACCCAGCACTCCTGACGACATAGCACAGCCAGTCGTCAGCCAGAGTAACCCCGCTGTAGCCTCGGGTGTTGAATACCGCGTGCAATTCCTCAGCAGCGACAAGCAGCTCAAAGACGGTGCCCGCGAGTTCAAAGGCCTGACCGACTACAGCTTCTATGTGCAGAAAGGAGTCTACCGCTACACCACCGGCAACTTCAAGAAAGTCAGCGAAGCCACCAACTTGCAGAAGAAAGTACGCGAAATGGGATTCAAAGATGCCTTCATCGTGGCCTTCAACAACGGCGAGCGCATCTCGCTCCAGCAAGCCAAAGAACTGCTGGGCAACTAAACCACCTGGAAAATCACCCCTAGAATATCTAGATAATCTAGAATGTCTAGAAGAACTAGAAAACATAAATCGAATCATGATAGAAATTAACAATATAACTAAAATCTACGACGGTCAGCGGGCTGTCGACAATGTCAGCTTCACTGTTGAGAAAGGTGAGGTGGTCGGTCTGCTCGGTCCCAATGGTGCCGGCAAATCCACCCTCATGAAGATTCTCACCTGCTACATCCCTCCAACCGAGGGCGAAGCCACCATCTGCGGCCACAGCATCTACGACGACCCCCTGGAAGTCCGCCGCCAGATAGGCTATCTGCCTGAGCACAACCCCCTGTACCTCGACATGTACGTGCGTGAGTTCCTCAAATTCTCTGCCGGCATCTATGGCCTTAAAAACTGCAAGGACCGTGTGGAAGAGATGATTGAGCTTGTTGGCCTCACCCCCGAGAGCAACAAACGCATCGGCCAGCTCTCCAAGGGCTACCGCCAGCGCGTAGGCCTGGCACAAGCCCTCATCCACGACCCCAAGGTGCTCATCCTCGACGAGCCCACCACCGGTCTCGACCCCAACCAGTTGGAAGAAATACGCACCGTCATCAAGAATGCCGGCCGCAACAAAGTGGTGCTCCTCTCCACCCATATCATGCAAGAAGTCGAAGCCATGTGCTCCCGTGCCATCATCATCAACCATGGCAAACTTGTCAGCGACGACATCCTCGGCAACATCACCTCGCAGCAGCTCACCGAGAAATTCCACAAGGTGACAATTTAATACAATAAATCATTATTAGAATACTAACCCCTTAAAAACCGCATACCATGAACCGCAAAGAACTCATCAACCTGATATACGAGCGCCGCTCTTTCCTCTGCGTAGGCCTCGACGTCGACAAAAAGAAAATGCCTGAGCATCTGCGCGATGCCGAAGATGGCGTGTTCCAGTTCAACAAAGCCATCATCGATGCCACCATCGACTACACCGTGGCCTACAAACCCAACCTGGCCTTCTACGAAGCCATGGGCATTGAAGGACTCGTGCAACTCAAGAAGACCATGGACTATCTCCACGGCCTCGGCAAACCCGTCTTCACCATTGCCGACGCCAAGCGCGGCGATATCGGCAACACCTCGCAGCAGTATGCCAAAGCATTTCTCGACCCCGAGGGCGACTTCAACTTCGACGCACTGACCATCGCTCCCTACATGGGTGCCGACTCCGTGCAGCCCTTCACCGTTTATGAGGGCAAGTGGGTCATCCTCCTGGCTCTCACCTCCAACAAGGGCGCTTTCGACTTCCAGTTCCTCCCCGTGGATGGCCAGAAGAAACTCTTTGAGCAGGTGCTCGAAACCTCTCAGCAGTGGGGCAACCCCGACAACATGATGTATGTTGTTGGTGCCACCAAGGCCGACATGCTCACCCAGGTGCGTGCCATCGTGCCCAACAGCTTCCTCCTCGTGCCCGGCGTAGGCGCACAGGGTGGCAGCCTCGAAGAGGTGTGCAAATACGGTCTCACCAATGAGTGCGGCCTCCTTGTCAACTCCTCACGCGGCATCATCTACGCCTCCAACGGCCTCGACTTTGCCGAGCGTGCTGGCGAAGAAGCCCGCAAACTCCAGCAGCAGATGGCTGCCGTGCTGAAATAACGCCCTTGCCATGAACATCGAAATGCCCAAAAACTCACGTCCACTCGTGGTGAAGCAACTGCACTTCCTTCTGGTGCTCAGTTTCATCAACACGGGACTTTCGCTCCTGTCAGAGATCTTCATGGCCGCCATGCTGCCCTCCATGTCCACCTTCTTCGACACCCAGCGAGAGATGTTCCCCGACGAGATGGCCATCATGATTGACCGCACCCTGGGCATCCCCCAGTGGTACTTCCTCATCCTGGCACTCCTCGATGCCGCCTCCGTGGTAGGCCTCGTCATGATGTGGCAACTGCGCAAAAACGGCTTCCACTGCTATGCCCTTTCCAAACTCCTGCTCATCCTCATGCCCCTCCTTTTCCTCGACCGCATGTACATAAGCATCGGCAACATCATGATTGCCATGCTCATGATTGGCTACTACTATGTGCTGATGCGCGGACTGAGAGCAACCGAGGAAGACGATGAAAACCAACCCGAGAGCACCTCGGAAGAAGAACCAGCCGAGACTGCCGATGAAGCCGAGTCGCAAGAATAGCATCATCATTCATCCCAATACACCCAAATGCAACCCTCCTGCGAGGGTGGCATTTGTTTTGCAACCCATCAACTCCGCCC
>JAZLLD010000013.1:0-16366 GCA_045597945.1 Bacteroidales bacterium | reverse complement strand
AATTGTGTATCTTTGCTCTTTGGTAAGGTGATTATATCTTCTCATAATTCAACACAAAAGTAGTCATTTTACCTGAGAGCACCAAATTTCGGTGCTCTTTTTTTTCTACTTAGTGTTGCACTTGTAACTAGAATTTAGGATGACTGCGGGACATCGATTTAGGGAAGATACAGATTTGAGTCAGGATTTATTCTATGACTATGCTATTTATTCCGGTAATTTTAAACTTTCACACCGAAAAGAGGCTTACTATTGTTTGAGCGAGGACTCGGTTGAGGCTGCTGTAGAGGATGTGAAAGAAGCTAGAAATATGATGATTTGCATCAATGATTCAGCGACTGCGGATTTTCAAAAATTCTCAAAGGTGGTCATGGATGCTTTTGCGTGCAGATATCCTAATCCTTGTTCTTTTGAGAAGAAGTCATATTAGCGGGCGTCTTCCAAAGCGGCTTGCATCTCGCGGATTTGGTCGCGATATTTGGCGGCGGTGAGGAAGTCCATCTCCTTGGCGGCTTGCTGCATCTTGCGTTGGGCATCTTTGATTTCTTTGCGCAACTGGGCCTTGGTCTTGTTGCTCCATTGGATCTCAGGTTCCCCAGCTGAGGAGGATTGTGGGGAAGGAGGTGCGAATTCGGCCGGCTGGTGGTGGCTGTATTGCGGCTTGCCGCTGTGAGCCGGGGTGTTGAGGGCGTATGGCGATGCGGCTATGTTGGGCACATTGGGACCCTCGGCAGCTTTGGGCTCGTCGTGTTCTTCTGCAGCACGTTCGATAACACTGGTGGAACCGATGATGGCCTCGGTGTTCTTGACAATCTGTTTGGGTACGATGCCGTGTTCCAAATTGTAGCGTATCTGCTTCTCGCGGTGGCGGTTGGTTTCATCTATGGCTCGCTGCATGGAGCCGGTGATGGTGTCGCCATAGAGGATGGCCTTGCTGTGCACGTTTCGGGCGGCGCGGCCAATGGTCTGGATCAGTGCGCGGTCGCTGCGCAGAAAGCCTTCCTTGTCTGCGTCCAGAATAGCCACCAGCGAAACCTCCGGTAAATCCAAGCCCTCGCGCAATAGGTTTACGCCCACTAGCACATCAAAAACGCCCATGCGCAGGTCGCGCATGATTTCAACACGCTCAAGGGTGTCGACATCGCTGTGTATGTATTTGCTGCGTATGCCGAGGTTGATGAGATAGGTGGTCATCTCTTCGGCCATGCGTTTGGTGAGGGTGGTTACCAGCACTCGCTCATTTTTGTGGACGGTCTTTTCGATTTCGTCAAGGAGATCGTCAACCTGGCTGATTGCCGGGCGAACCTCTACGACAGGGTCCAGAAGTCCTGTGGGGCGAATGATTTGTTCAACTACAACGCCTTCAGATTCTTGTAGTTCGTATTGTGCGGGAGTTGCCGAGATATAGATTGTTTGTCCGGTAATGGAGTAGAATTCATTATAGGTCAAGGGGCGGTTGTCCAGGGCAGAGGGGAGGCGGAAGCCATACTCGACAAGCGATTTTTTGCGGCTGCGGTCGCCTCCGTACATGGCACCAATTTGCGGTATGGTGACATGGCTCTCGTCAATGACCAGCAGGAAATCGTCTGGGAAATAGTCGATTAGGCAGAATGGGCGTTCGCCCTCTTTTCGGCCATCAAAGTAGCGGGAGTAGTTCTCGATGCCACTGCAGTAGCCTAGTTCCTGAATCATCTCAAGGTCGTAGTTGGTTCGCTCTTCCAATCGCTTGGCCTCCAGGTGCTTGTCGATGGACTCAAAATAGTCGCGCTGGGCAAACATGTCGGTCTGTATCTGATGTAGCACTTCGGGGAGTTGGTCCTTGGAAGTGAGGAAGTTGGAAGCCGGGTAGATGGTGATGTCGGAGAAGGTCTCCAGCCGCTGGCCACTGATAGGGTCGAAACTCTCAAGTGTTTCAATCTCATCGTCCCAGAATGAAATGCGAAAACAGAAGTCGGCAAATGATGGGAATACATCAACAGTGTCGCCTTTGACTCTGAACCGGCCGTTGATGAACTCGATTTCGTTGCGAACGTATTGGCCGTCAAGCAGTCGGAGCAAGAGTGCGTCACGAGAAATGCGTTCGCCGACTTTCAGATTGATGGTGCCGCGTTTGAACTCGGCAGGATTGCCAATACCATAGATGCAACTTACGGAGCACACGACAATTACGTCGCGACGACCACTCAGCAAGGCTGAAGATGCGCGGAGGCGAAGTTTGTCAAGGTCGTCGTTGATGGCCAGGTCTTTCTCGATATAAGTGTTTGTGGCTGCGATATATGCCTCGGGTTGGTAGTAGTCGTAGTAGGATACAAAATATTCCACCGCATTGTTGGGGAAGAACTGCTTGAACTCGCCGTAGAGCTGGGCCGCCAGGGTCTTGTTGTGGCTGAGAACCAGGGTGGGGCGATTGAGCTGCGCGATGACGTTGGCCACGGTAAAAGTCTTACCTGAGCCGGTAACACCTTGTAGCACTTGTGCTCGCTGGCCCTCCTTGATGCCTTGCACCAACTGCCGAATGGCTTCGGGTTGGTCGCCCATGGGGACAAATTCAGAGACTAGTTCGAATTCCATTTCTTTAGAGTTGTGCGGTGGTTGTTTGTGTTAGGTATTAGGCATTTAACATGGAGTTTATGGCTTCTATCACGTTGTTGCCATCCATGGCCGAGGATACGATGCCGCCGGCATAGCCCGCACCTTCGCCGCAGGGAAACAGCCCTCGCAGCTGGGGATGCTGGTAGGTCTCGTCGCGTGGAATCCTGACAGGGGAGGAGGTGCGACTTTCGACAGAAAGGATACTGGCCTGAGAGGTGTAGAATCCGCGCATTTTGCGGCCAAACTCTTGTAGACCCTGCTGAAGGCAGTGTGCGACAAAGGGCGGAAGTAACTCATGCTGAGGAGCATTGATGGTCTGTCCAAGATAGTTGCTCTTGTTGTTGCTGCTGCTCATGCGGCCTTCGCAGAAGTCGGTGAGGCGTTGGATGGGAGCGGTAATGCTTCCTCCAACGGCTTGGAATATATGTTGTTCGACTTGTTGCTGGAAGCGCAAAAGGGCAAGAGGGCCTTCTTGTGCTTCGCGTGGTAGGTCGGAAGGGGATACGGTTACGGCAATGCCGCTGTTGGCAAAGCCGGAGCTGCGGTTGGCATTGCTCATGCCGTTGACCACTTGTTGGCCGCCGTCGGTAGCGGCCGGAACGATAACGCCGCCGGGGCACATGCAGAATGAGAATACGCCGTGTCCTTCTACCTGGGTGACAAGGCTGTAGGCGGCAGGGGGGAGGTATTGGAGTTGGCTCCGGTTGGAGCTATTGATATGATATTGAATCTCGTTGATGAGTTGTTGCGGATGTTCCACGCGAACACCTAGGGCAAAAGGTTTGGCTTCGAGAAGCCAGTTGTGAGAGTCGAAAAGCTGGTAGATGTCGCGGGCTGAGTGGCCTGTGGCCAGGATGACGGCGTGGCCGAGATATTGGTTTCCGTCTTGGTCGACTACGCCGCAGACTTGGGTGTGCATGCCCTCTTGGCGGGTGACGAAGTCGGTCACACGGGTGGAAAAATGGTATTCGCCACCATATTGCAGAATGGTTCTGCGCATATTGGCAATGATGCCGCTGAGACGGTCGGTGCCGATATGTGCATGAGCGTCAATGGATATGGCGGGGTCGGCTCCGTGCTCAATAAAGCGTTGCAGAATCTGCTGCACGTTGCCACGCTTGGTGGACCGGGTGTAGAGCTTGCCGTCAGAATAAGTGCCGGCGCCTCCCTCGCCAAAACACCAATTGCTGTTGGGGTTTACTTGCTGTGTGCGAGCCAGATGGGCAATGTCTCTCTTTCTCTCCTCAACAGGTTTGCCTCTTTCGATGATGATGGGCTTGAGGCCTAGCTCCAGGGCTCTCAGTGCTGCGAAGAGTCCGGCAGGGCCTGCGCCGACGATAATCACGGAGGGCCTGTGGGTGCAGTCTTGATAGTGGCCTTGGTAGTTGGGCGCAAGGTATTGCTCGCCAACGTATAGCTCCACATTGGTGTGATAGAGGATGCGGCCACGTCTGGAGTCGAGACTGCGGCGAAGCACCTGCACATGGGCGATATCGGTTGCGCTGATATCGGCCTTGCGTGCCACGGCTTGCCGGAGCATCTCGGGCGTGACGTATTGCTGAGGGGTGAGGTCTATGTCAAGAATCTGTTTCACGGCGATTATTCAAAGGTGAAGGAAAGCATGAAAGTGCGCGAGTGCAAGTCGGTGGTGGAGAGTGTGTAATAATCGTCGTCGGGCACTCTGAGGTCGGGGATGCCGAAGGCCATCTTGAATTCTATGGCAAATTTCACGTATGGGAGAAAGACGCTGAAACCGACGCCTGTGGTGTATCTCAGGTCCACGGGGTTGAGTCGGATGATAGATTCGTTATTGTTGTTTTCGTTCTTGAGCAGTGATGCGAAATCGAAGCCGAAACTGCCGCCCGCAATAAGATATGGGCGGAAATTGCCGTATCGCTTGGCTCTGAATTTGAGTTCCAAGGGGATTTCTCCATAAACCGATTCCACGGTGCGCTTCAGGTCGTATTTCCAGTGCGTGGATGTGTATTCGTCCGACCAGTTGAATGACATGTCGCGGCTGATGAGCGTAATGCCGGGTAGGAGTCGCAGGTTGAGGTAGTCGCCTAACCGAAGGTCGCCAATGACATTGATGTGGAATCCGGGACTATAATAAGATGTAGTGCCCATGATGTTTTGGCGGATGGAATCGTCGTCGGTGCAGTGCAAGTCAAATTTGGACTGCGTGTAGCCCACTTGGATGCCCCAGTGGAGCTTGCGATTGTCGAATGTGTTGAGGTTGCTCGGACGCTCCTGCGCATGCAATATCGCAATCGTGGCGACAAGGGTCAGTATGGCAAAGATTTTTTTCAAGGTCTGCGGTTAAATGTTACAATTACCATTGTTGGAAGTGGTGATTTCGCCGCGCAGCGAATACTGGAGACTCTGGCGGACGTGCTCTAAGTCGTTGGGGTAGGTGCCCAGGATGTACATCATCTTGGTCACGGCGGCCTCCAGCGTGATGTCGTTGCCACCAATTACACCTATACGGCTGAGCTCGCAGCTGGCCTCGTACTGGCCCATGATTACGGCACCGGCCTTGCACTGGGTCACATTCAGCACCACTATTCCGTGCTGGATGGCATCGGCTATGGCATCAATAAACCAACGCTCGGTGGGGGCGTTGCCGGAGCCAAAAGTTTCAATGATCACACCTTTTAATCCGGGGATGTGCAAAGTGGCATCCACCACATTGGGGGTGATGCCCGGGAAAAGCTTGAGCACGGCAATGTTGCGGTCGAAGCTTTTGCGCACCTCCAGTGGCTTCTCGGGTTTGGGAAGGAAAAGGTGGGGCTTGAAACTGAGCTTGATGGCGGCTTTGGCCAAAGAGGGGTAGTTGAAGCTGCAGAAAGCGTCGAAATTCTCGGCACTGACCTTGGTGCTGCGGTTGCCACGGTAAAGGTGGTTCTCGAAGAAAAGGCACACCTCAGGGATGTAAGCCTCGCGGCAGGATGCCAGCTCAAGGGCGCAGATGATGTTCTCGCGTCCGTCGCTGCGCAACATTCCCATGGGCAGCTGGCTGCCAGTGAGAATGATGGGCTTGGAGAGGTTCTTGAACATAAAGCTGAGGGCCGAGGCTGTATAGGCCATAGTGTCGGTGCCGTGGAGGATGACGAAGCCGTCGTAGTTGTCGTATTGGCGCTCAATAATCTCAGCTAGCTCAATCCAGCAGGTGGGGGTCATGTTGGAAGAGTCGATGATGTTGTCCATCTGGCAAGTGTCGATGGCGTAAGTGCATCTTTTGAGTTCCGGAACCAAATCATAGATGTGGTCCATGGGGAAAGGCTTGAGCGAGCCGTTTTCGTCCTGTACCATGCCAATGGTACCACCAGTATAGACAATCAAAACTTTATTGTTCATAGGGTGCGAAATATGGTGTTAATCTTTGTTTTCTGCTTCAAAACGCTCAATTTCCTGGCGGAGAGAGTCGGGAATGGGTGCGCTGGAGTTGGTAATGCGACTGTAGCCGGAGAGGATTGTGCGGCAGGATGCGCAGACCTGGCCGGAATCGGAATTGATGACCTGCTGTAAGACAGTGACGCTCTTGTTGCCGACACGCTCGCAGTGGGTGGTGATGTGGATTTTGTCGTGGAATCGTATTTGGCTCATGAAGTCCACTTCCAAATGCACGATTACCACGGTGAATGTACCCTGCTCGGGAGGAACACCCACGGCACCGAAGTACTCCGACTTGCCTAAGTCGAAATATTCCATGATGACAGCATTGTTGATGTGGCCCATCTGGTCGACATCGTTGAAGCGTATTTGTATTGGCAGTTTCATTAGTATAATATATTTTTATGTCTGCAAAAGTGCGCGGACTAATAATAAACGAAAAAAGGAAGCAATTATTATTGCTTCCTTTAATTTTTTTGTGGCATCGACTGGAATTGAACCAGTGACACAAGGATTTTCAGACCTCTGCTCTACCAACTGAGCTACGACGCCATCGTTTCTTGAGCAATTTCTCTCTTGAAATCGGGTGCAAAAGTACAACCTTTTTTTGAATTGACAAAATTTTTTTTGCAAAAAAGTTGCAACTTGCTGATTTTTACATGTAATTTTTTTTACTCTTTGCCGAAAATATGTCTGCAAAATCACTTTTTCTATCTCAATTTTCTCAAATTTTGCCCCTTTTTTGTTCGCTTTTTCTTATATCAATTCCATCTAAAAAACGTCAGATTTTTGCAAAAAACAAGAACAAAATCTTCCAAAATCGCACCACCACAACTCTTCCAATGCGGATTTATGGCGAAAAAACTCATCCAATGAAACCCTGTTCCACTTCCAAGCTAATCCCATTTTGCCTCCTTCTCGCCTCGCCAACAGCTCCACAGTTTATCAAATCCAGCCCAAAACCACACAGAATGCCCTTTGTGCACAATATATCTATGGTGTCCATGATGAGATATGCTGGTAGCTGTCCGTCACTCTGGATTCTTAGTCTTCAGAAAACTCCTTGTGAAGGCAGTCCGTAAAGCCGGTGTGGGCTTCCTTTGCTGTATGGCGTATTTCCCCGTAAAGAGTGCTGTATGCTAGCCACAGAGGTGCCGACAAGTTCGTTGA
Organism: Bacteroidales bacterium; assembly: GCA_045597945.1. Taxonomy (GTDB): domain Bacteria; phylum Bacteroidota; class Bacteroidia; order Bacteroidales; family P3; genus Colimorpha. Next base: position 9,211 of record JAZLLD010000013.1, on the reverse strand, counting down.
TCTCTATGTCTTGGTTAGCATGACGTGAATACTCAGTTTGGAGGATGGCGCTGGCATTGACATCTTTGGTGTGGAATGGATTTATCTATGGTAGGCTTTCTAGAATAGGATGGATGTTGTGATAGGCTTTCTGAATCGATAAGAAGACTCGTTTGCCTGAAAGTCGACACCATTGTCGGCAGAACCTTAGGGACTACATTGCCACAATCTATGACCGCCAAGTTGTTATTCTTGGTCGGCTTGGTTGGAAGGCATAAACACCAATAATATGACAGATGCTAATTGGAGGAGGCTTGCATACACTTGCTTCGTCCGAAACATGTTATCTTCGTATGGGTCGTATAAAAAGACAAAAAAGGTCTCCAAATTTGGAGACCTTTTTGCTTGTAAATATAGGTGTGTACTCTATATTATTCAGCTACTACGGAGATTAAACGAACGAAGCCACCGCATTTCTTGTCAAAGCTGGCAACTTCGGAGTTGGTACCGAGGTTGATAGCCATTGCGTTGCCTTCAACGTTTTCGTCAGCATTAGCGGTCCAGTACAAGGAAGAACCATTGCGCATAAGGTTGCTAAACTGAGCAGCAGCGTTGGTTGTGCGATAATAGGTAACGGGAAGGAATGCAGCACCTGCAGCCTCAAGCTCGTTCCACTGTGCTTTGGTTAAAGTGGTAGTAGAGGGAACTTCAACATCGCTCTCGGCAGGAACAATAACCAAACCATTAACACCCATGACGTTTGCAAAGAAAGAGGGGTTTTCGGTGATAATAGCCTGAGCTTCTGCGGAAGTAGGAGTTCTCCAAGTGCGGTTGTTGTCGAGGTTCTTAACACTCTGCCAACCCCAGTCGTTTCTGCCATCAAGGAATGAGCCAGAGAAGCATGCGAAAGCATCTCTGATGCGGGTAGGCCAAATGGTGATGCCGTTACCGGTGTTGGTGCCACCGATGGTTTTGTAAGAAGTAGCGCCCCATGCGAATACGTCGCGGTCTGCGGTGTTGATGTTAGCTGAAGCCTGGATGGTGCCGATGCAGTCGAAACCATTGTCAGCTACATAATATTTACGAGTGTCGGTACCGATGTACATAAGGTTACCCTTAGCAATGTAGACATTCTGGTTGCCCATTTTGAATGTAGCATTGGTGGAACCGTAAACAGTTTCCTGGAAATCAGCAGCATTAAGAGCTCTGTTAAGGGTGGTGTAGTGGGTACGGTGGATGGTGATGGGGTTATTGCCGTTGCGGAGAGTGTAAGTTCTGTTACCAGCATAGAAGGTAATGTTGAAAACATTGTATGAGGTAGCAGGAATGTACATGTTGACCTCCTTAAGATCACCATTCAGCTGGATGGGGTTTGCAATGTGGAGAGCAACAGTCTTGGTACCATTGTTGGCAGAGTAGGAGGTAGAGAGGTTGTCTACATCAGTAGGCTCCGTAGCATTTACAATGGAGAAATGACCATTGACTTTCTTGTCGGTGGTGATGGTAATGCTATCAATAGTAGCGTCGCCAGTAAGCATCAGGCGAAGAACACCACAAATGTTTTTGAAAGAGAAGTGTTCAAAGGTACCAGTACCATACATGGGGAAGTCTTTCAACTCACCATTTTCAGTGGTCTCAAGATAAGGAAGACGGATTGCGCCGTTACCATAAGCATTTTCGGAAGGATAAGCTGCGTAGAGAGGTGCATTGTCGCGGTCAAAAGGTCTAGCAGCATTGACGTGCTGGATGAAACGGAAGGAGGTAGGATAAGTGTTGGGATTTGCGGCATAGATAGCACCATTGTTGCTTCTGTCGTAAATTCTCAACTGATCGTTGTTGTCCCAATAAAGGTTGTCACCATCAAGATGGGTTTTTGCGCCATTGGTGATTTCGTTCTCCTCAACAGAGACGAGAATGTCACCCTGGTTGAGTGCTTCCTCTTTGTTGCAAGAGGTCATTGCCATAGCCATTGCAGCGATAGCAAGAACGCAGACGTTAAGTTTTTTCATTGTTCTTTTCTTCTTTTTTTGTTCTTTTTGTTGTTTTACTTTGACTCTTGTCTTATCATGGGGTTATCGGCCCATGAATTCGTTGGAAATGTTTGCATCGCCAGCTGTAACACCCTCGCCAACTGCGGGTACGGGTTCAAGATCGGAGGGAATGAGTTCACCGCTACCTGCGAAACCTTTTTCAACGCGAGCTTCAAGAAGTTCAACGACGGGTGCTACATACATAGCCTTTACGTTCTTTTTCATTTTGTTTTTTTTGAATAGTTTTTAGTTAATAATTAATTTCTTTTAAAGCATTGCGACACAATAGGATATAGCTATTGTGTGGACTATGTTTAATGTTGCAAAGATACGACTTTTTTTTTATGTGGCAAATATTTTTTCAACTTTTTTTTCAACAGATGCTCGGGAATCCATTATTTTATTTGCTTTGCGGCCGGAACGTTAATTTTTTTTTATGAAACTGTTTGTTTTCGGTTTCGCTTTTCTCTTTTCCCTTTGTTTTAGTAGGATTCTTCTTCTATGAGCATATCTATGTCGGTTGAATTTGTCGGCTATTGGGAAATCCTTGAAAAAGTTTGTACAATATTTTTAATTTGGTTGCGTTATATTATTTGTTTTATGGGTTCAGCTGTGTTTTTAGGCTGGAGAAGTGGCGCGAGGCAATGTTGGGTTGTCGGTGGGAAGGCAATTGACTTGATAAATTTGATAATACATTAATATTATATGAAAAGTAATGGTAAGAAGAGGCTTGAGGCTTTTACTAAGACAAACTTGTTTAAGTTGTTGATTTTTTTCTTTGTTTTCCTTGTGCTGATAGGAATTGCAAGTATATTGTTCATACGTTCTCTGCAGTTCTGGGCAGTTCCATTCTTAAGAGCCTTGTATATCACGATTGCTGTGGTTTGGGCTGTTGGGTCGATTTGGGGTGTGGCTGTGTGGTTTGATTTCAAGAAATATTGGCAGGGATATAAGTCCGACCGTTGGGCTGACGAAGAAAGTTTCGGTCGTGAGATCTATGTTCAATACCAAGAGCTTAAAGATGAGTATCCTGCAGCCTTGTCCGAGTTCGAGTCTCACTGCTGGCGCGAGGATCCTCGCCCTACTGTGCCGGAAATCATGGAGAGAGCAATGCAAATCCCGGCCTCGGAGTGGGATGTTCGTGAGGTCGAGGCCAAGGAAAAACAGGCCCAAAGGCATGCGAGAAGATTGGCTAAATGAGTTGGTAGATTTTCTCCATCAAATGCCATTTTTTGTCAGATGGCGCATTGGGGTCGCATCCTTGGTATTCGGCAACAAACGCCTCCCATTCTGCTTGCCTGGGCAGCTTGGCTAATTTGGCCATGTCGCGTTCCCAGTCGAAATCGTCGATTGTGTCGCAAATCATAAACACTTGGTTCTCGAATCGGAATATTTGCATGTCAAGTATTCCGACTTCTTTTTGTCCGGCCATGACTTCCGGCCATACTTTTGAATGTACTTCTACATATTTATGTATTAATTCCTCGTCATTAACAAGGGTCAGTGTTTGGCAGTATCTTTTCATGTTTGTCTTTTTTTTATGTAACGAATTAAAATATAATTTATTGTGTGCTGTATGTTGTTTTTTGCTTAAATTATTGCGAAAAATATCATATTTTAATGGATTTTATTGGTCAAAATTAGCTCATGTCGTTGGTCTATTGAAAAAAATATTCTATTGAAAATCAGTTTATAATAAAAAAAAGTCAAAAAAAACTTGGTCAATTCAAAAAAAAGTTGTAATTTTGCACCCGCTTTCGAGAGATAAGGGAAGTGATTCCAAAGAAAGCAGCAGATTGTCCAATGGTGTAATGGTAGCACATCTGACTCTGGATCAGCCAGTCTAGGTTCGAGTCCTGGTTGGACAACAAAAAAAGCCACAATTAAATTGTGGCTTTTCTTTTTTTATTAAGGTTCTCGTATAGTATATGACTGAGTTTTGCGAGCGAACTGAATTGTTGAAATTTCAATTCTTGGCAAACCTGGAACCATCAGGTTTTGTAGAGCAACTGACGTTGCGGCTTTTCTGCGTGGCAAAAAGTGAGTTTCATCTCACTCCCGTTGAAGGCCCGTTGAAGGCCCGATCTAGTCCCGTCCTTAGGAGCGTAGGTGTAGGAATGGTTCAAAAGTCGAATTTGTGGCTACATGGTTGTGTGAAATGTAAAATGCTCTCGGTGAATACTGGGGGTCAGATAATGTGTTAAAATGGATTTTACATTTTACATTTTTCGTCAAATATCTAGTTGCCAATTGTTTTTATGCAGACTTCGTGAAATTATACATGTAAAATCCATTATACTTTTTTTCCATATTCGGTCTTGCTGCTCAAAAATGTAAATTTTACAAATCAAATGTAAATTTTGCATTTTGTCATTCATATTATGTTGCAAACAAATTAGATATCCATAAATGTAAAATGTATAATCCAAAATTAGAATAGCCTCCTAAGTGCAGGTCGTTATTCTCAGTTTTAGAAGAGAACTCTTTTGCTTAGTTGGATAGACAACATGGCCATTATTATATCTTGAGTGAAAAGTGTTGGGCTGCCGCTGTCCAGCCATTTCAAACTAGAGCCTTAATTAATTTCGTGGTTGGTGTCTAGGTGAAGATGAACGGTGTAGATGCTAAAAGAGGGCGGCATGGCCGCCCTCTTCTTTTTTTATGCAGGTTGGAGTGTGTTAGAGGCTGGATTCTTCGGATCCTTCTTTGGAGCGGTTCTCGAGTTCCATCTTGCCGAATCGGAGGGTTACGCCGGCAGAGATATATCGGCTGTTGAGGGTGTAGCTGTTGCCGGTGCTGAGCAGGTAGGGGTTGGTGTTGCTAGAGCCGGAACCGATTTTCTTTCCCCAGTTGAAAATATCTTGGATGTTCACGAATGCAGAAAGTTTGCGCTTGAAAAAGTCGGCGCGAACACCGCAGTTCAGGAAGTATCTTGCTGAGCGCTCGGCGGCTAGGCTGATGGTGGGGGAGGTGTAGTTTGCGGAAGCAAAGACTTGGTACTTGTTCCACAGTTTCACCCAAGTGTTCAATCTGAGGCTCCAGGATAGGCGCGAGTTCTCGATTGGGCTCTTGCCGGGCTGCTCAAGCACATAGCCGTAGTCGTAGATGTTGGCATAGAGGCGGGCGTTGAAGAATCCACTGGGGCGGTAGGTGACAAAAGCCGTACCACCAATGCGGTAGGATTTGCCCATGTTGTAAGGAACCGTGAACTGAACGATGCGGTTCAAAATTGGGTCGTCGTCTTCGGTAGAAGATGTCAGGTTGTCAATTTCGTTGGCACTGTAGCGTGCGTAGCCTTCAAGGCCAATGTTGCCAAATCGCATGAAGAACTTGTTCCAGCCGATTTCGGCGTTGTGGGTGTAGGAGTAGGATTCCACAAGGTTGCGGTTGCCCTGAGAGTAGCTGTCAAGGGTGTAACGCTTGTAGGTGGTAATGTCGTTTTCGCCAGCATGACGCATACGCAATGAATAGTTGGCCTTGAAATTGTGCATGCTCTGGGTGCGATAGGAGAGGTGGATTGATGGGTTGAATGTGAGAAAGTTGCACACAGTGTCGTCGTTAGTGAATGGGTATGCTTCGCTGCCGGTATAGCTGAAGTCGATGTGCTCATATTTTGCACCCAATCCCAGTTCCAGGGTGAAGTTGCCAATGCGGCGAGTCCATTCAGCATCGGCCTCTGCGGAGTTCTCGTAGTCCAAGAAATTGTAGCTTCTCAGTAGGTCCAGGTCATTAGTTGTCGAAGCGTTATCGTATACTTTGTAATCTCTTGCGGTATAGTCGTTACCGTATTCTAAGCCGAAAGAAAATTCCGATTTTTCGTTGATGGGCAGATTGTATCGTACATCGGTACTGAAATTGTTGCTCTTGTTGTTGTCGAGGTAGCACTTATCGTAATTCTGGCCTAAGGTGTAGGTGGTGTTGTAGAGTCTTACAAAGTCGTTCTCACTGAATCCGTTGCTGATATTGTTGTGGATGCTGGTGCGGATATTGTGGCCCATCTTGTTGAATTTGTGGGTGTAGTCGATGCCGAAACGTCCGAAACCGTTGTTGCCGTGAGTGGCGTTGGTGTCTACATAGTTGTATGCCAAATTGTTCAGGAAATCGTTGCGGCTGCGGTCAAGGGCATTAAAGTTAGTGTTGTAGCTATAGTTGTAGTTGCCCATGAACTCAATGTTGGTCATGCTGTCAATCTCATAGCTGATGTTGGCAAAAATGTTGCCGTTCAAGCGTTTGCTGAAAGTTGTGTCGTTGTAGCTCTCGGTTGCTGTGGTGTCGTAACCTTCGGCAGGATTGTCTCTTCTATAGGTGGTCTCGCGCCAACCATTGTTGTTGGAATAGTTGTAGCGTCCGCTGGCATATAGGTTGACAGACAGTCTCTCATTTGCCCAAGTGTAAGAAACCCAAGGCGAAACAAATGGTTGAGTGGCACCGTTCAGGCCAAAGCTGATGAAGTGGTTGCTCTTGATGTAGGCCGAGGTGATAATGTTGATGACTGCATCGGCACTGGTGGCATATTTTGCCGAAGGATTAGTGATGGTTTCGATGCGGTCCAATGCGTTTGCGGGCAATGTTTCAAGATAGGTCTTGAGGTTTTCTGCAGTGAGCTTTGATGGCTTGTCGTTGACCCAGATTTCGACGCTCGACACACCGCGCAGTGTGATGTTGCCTTCGATGTCAACCTCCACACCAGGGGCATTCTGGAGTGCGTCGCTGGTGGTGCCGGTTTGGATAGTGGGGTCGTCGGCCACATTGTAGATAAGTTTCTCTCCATCCATGGCATAGAGGGGGCGTGCGGCCGTAACTTTGACTTCCTTCAGCTGGGTGGCTCCGGGCGCAATCTTAATGGTGCCCATGGCCGTGTTGTTGGTCACCGAGAAAGGTACCATAATATTCTTATAGCCAATGGCCGAAACACGTAGCAGCATGTTGCCCTGGGGAACATGCTGGATTTCGAAAACGCCATTGATGTCGGAAATGCCGCCCTTGACAAAGTTGGAGTCTTCAGCGCTGAGGATGGCCACGTTGACAAAAGGTATGGGCTCGTTGTTGGTGCTGTCCTGCAGGGTGCCAACAACTTTGAATAAGTCGCCTTCTTGAACTCTCCTTTTTTGCTTCACTTGTTGCGCTTGCTCGGCAGCTTTCATGCTTTCCCATTGCTTGCGCATGCGTTCCATGTCGGCAGCAGAGGGGCGTCCGCGGCCGTCTACCGGAGGATGTCCCATGGGGCGATTCCCGCCACCGAACCCACCGCCGGGCTGGGCCATGGCAAGAGATGTGATTATAAGAAAAAGTAGCAATGAAATTGCTTTCAGAGGGGTGTTGTATTTCATTTCCATAATCGTATTTTTATCATTTAACTAATAAGTACTATTTTTATTATATAAATTGCACAAATAAAAAAATATTTATCTCACAAAAAAGTAGTATCTTTGCACCATGAAAAAAGGATTGTTTTTATTCGCAATTATAGCTTTATGCATTCCTGGTTGGGGCCAGGAGTTTGACCTACTGATTGATACTTTTGCGGTAGGCCACCGTTTTTTGAACTCCTATGAAATGGAGCTCCAAATGTTGCCCACCCCTAGTTCTCAGTCGGCCAACTGCCATGGTTGGCATGTGGGTGTCGATGTCACCACTTTTATGCGCGATGCCGAGTTCTCGTTGCCCAATACTCGTGGCTACACGGCTTTGGGCTATTTCGTCCAGCCCTATACCAGTCGCAGAATCAATAGGTTTGCCGATCTCACCCTCGGTGTGAATCTAGCCGGTGCTGCTGGGTATGACGGACTGCATTCTTGGCGTCCTGTAGTGAGTTTTAACTATTGCCCTTCAGACCATTTGCGCATTGTCATGGGCACTATCAATGGCGGCTTGGCACATGGATTGTATGAGCCCATGTACGACCGCGAGCGTTGGATTTACGACCATCAGGAAGAGGGCATGCAAATCCGTTGGTCTGGCAAATCGCTGCTGTCAGATACTTGGATCAACTGGGAAGACTTGCTTGAGCCGTGGCAGCCTAAGCAAGAACGTTTTACCATGGGCACGAGCAACGTCTTGACTCTTTATCAGTCCCGGCCTGAGTCTACTGCTGCCTCTCGATTCAACATCTCTCTTCCTTTCAGTTTCTTGGGCAGTCATCGCGGCGGCCAGTTTACGGCACTGGACACATGTATTCAATCGCTGTTCACCGAGAGTGTGGCACTCCGCTTCACGCTCCGGCGAGTATCGTCACTCTCTCTTGACCTACCTGTATTCTTCTATCAAGATATCTCGCCCACAAAATGCATGGCTTTTGATAATGGCTGGGGTTTATGGCCCCAAATCTCATACTCGGTACCTATCCATGTAACGACCCGAAAAAATGGCGAGCAACTTTGTTTTCCTGCAATGCCAATGCGTTTGATTCTGCAGGCCGGATATTGGTATGGCCATCAGTTCATTGCCCCACGCGGAAGCTATCTTTTCCAAAGTATCAGCTGGCACAAGCCCAGTTATGTCGTTGCCGACAGGCAGATGATCACAGCCAGGATTGCTATTGATTGGCAGCACGGCACTCAGTTCCACGTTGGCCTTGATTCGGAATTCTATTACGATGTGCAAGAAAGTGGCCTCGATATAGCCTTCGGCCTCTACATGCGCTACATTTTATAGGTGGGTTCTATAAATTCATTTTTTGACCTAAAGATGGCATAGTGCTATGGCCAGCGACCGAAGAGGAGCTTGCTATGGCCAGCGACCGAAGTGGAGCTAACCCTTTATTCCTCCTTTTAGGTTATTTAACTTCTTTTACAGCCTCATTTATCGAATATGCGAGCACTCTCCAGTGGAGAGGCTCGGCGCGGGGCAGAGTGTGGCGCAGAGCGCAGGAAAACGTTCAAACCACTCAGCACTCCAGCAGTTGCCACTTTGCGCCTAATTTCAGTTTTTGAGTTTCACTCAAGACGTCTTGTTTGCTCGGCATAGTCCAAGTGAAACTTGGCCTATGCTCTTGCTTTGAAAGACGTTGCAAAGTTACACATTTTTCTTCATATAGGCATCATTTTATCTGTATTTTTGATGGGGGGGAAAAGGGTGCCAGCGTATGAGGCTGGCACCCTTGGGAGAGATGGGGTGAGGTGGTTACTGCACCTTGTGGAGGGTGCCGGAGTAGTCGCCTTGGCTTCCGTCCACCATTGTGCGTTTGCCTTCGATGACCATTG
>JAZLLD010000012.1:0-61182 GCA_045597945.1 Bacteroidales bacterium | reverse complement strand
CCATTCCGAACAGAGAAGTTAAGCCCCGCATCGCCGATGATACTGCGCTCGTTCGTGGAAAAGTAGGTCGCCGCCAATCTTCTATACCGAGGGAGTCCGTATGGCCTCCCTCTTTTTTTTGCCCAGCACAGGGGACGCGGGGATGAACTTCGAATTATGAGATACGCTGTCATTGGAATGGGCGCCGTAGGAGAATGCGCCTGGCACTTTCCGATGTCTGGCCTTCCAGGTCCGCCGGTTCATATTTTTTTTATAAATATCAATCATTTTATTTTTATTCCAAAAAAAAGTTGTATCTTTGCAATTTAAATAAAAATATAATTGTAATAATATGAAGAAGAAACTGTCTGAGATTATGACACCTAAGAGCCAATATAAGTGGACTTATTGCTCTTTGGGTGGCGTTACTCGTGTGAATATTACCTCTGGTGAAGACATTGCTCACCTAGCCGAACTTGATCAGAAAATGTGGACTGTTTTGAGTTGTCCGGTAAAGGGCCTTGAATTGGATGAGCGTACACTTGATTTGCTTGATTACGACCGTGACGGCAAGATTCGTGTTGATGAAATTATCACTGCTTCTCAGTGGCTTTGCAAAGTACTTGTCAATCCCGATAAGATTTTGCTCGGACAAGATTTCGTTGATCTTGACGATTTCAATACTGAGAATGAGGAGGGTGCTCAACTCAAGGAATGTGCTGCCAAGGTTATTCAGTTGATGTGTTTGGATAAGACCTCTATCTCTCTTCCTGAACTCAATAGCTTCCTTGCTCATTATGATGAAGACTGCAAGAATGCGCTTGAGTGTTCGTTAGGTGCTTTGTCGGTTGATGTTTCTCCTTATGGTGCCAATTCCGACGATGCTGTTGCCGCCGTTAATGCAGTGAAGGATAAGGTTGCGGACTATTTTATGCGCTGTAAGTTTATTCAGTTCCATAGTGATAGCTCGGCTGCATTGGATATTAATGCTGAGAAGGTTGCTGCAATTAGTGAAAAGAATCTAGCCACTTGTGTTGAAGAAATTTCAAACTATCCGATATCTCGACCTCTTTCAAGTTGTGTTCTTCCTATCAATGAGGGAATCAATCCTGCTTGGCAGACTGCCTTTGCTAAAGTGAAGTCTTTGGTTTTGGATGTTGATTATGCCGGCAAGGAGAGTATCACCGAGGCAGAATGGAACGCATGTGTGGCCAAATGTGAGGCCTACGTGGTTTCGAAGGCGGAGAAAACTGCTGCAATCAATGATGAGCAATCTGCAAAAGTTACCGAAGAGCACGATGCTATCAAGCCTTTGGAACGCTTACTACATCTGAATCGAGACTTTTACACGTTGTTGCGCAACTATGTAATGATGTCCGATTTCTATGATCGATCCAAGGATGCTATCTTCCAGGCTGGTAAGCTGTATATTGATTCTCGTTGTTTGAATCTTTGTATGCGTGTGACCGATTCTGCTAAGCACATGAATGACTCCCGCATCAGCGGTATGTTTCTAATTTATTGCACTTGCACTTCTCGAGTGAAGAATGCCACCATGAATATCGTTGCAGTGCTGACCGATGGTGACCTTGACAACCTCCGCATTGGCAAGAATGCAGTGTTCTACGATCGCAGTGGACAGGATTGGGATGCAGTTGTGACCCATATTCTGGATAATCCTATCAGCATTCGTCAGGCATTCTGGTCACCATTCAAGAAGATTGCCAACTTTATCACCGAGAAGATTAACAAATCTGCCGCAGAAAAAGAGGCTAAGCAGATGGAAGAAATGACAGCTAAAGCTGATGGCATTTCATTGTCCGTGTCGAAAGATCCATTGATTAAGGAAAAGAAACAGGCTTTCGATATCGCCAAGTTTGCTGGTATCTTTGCTGCTATAGGTATGGCCGTTGGCTTTATTACCTCTGCTCTGACTGGTTTGTTCGGCATTTTCTTCAAGAGTCCGGTTAGTATGGCGCTCTTTGTGGTACTAATTCTAATGTGCACATCTGTCCCTTCAATGTTCATTGCATGGAATAAGCTGCGTAAGAGGAATTTGGGCCCGGTGCTGAATGCTAATGGCTGGGCTGTTAATGCCAAGATTGTGGTCAATACCCGTTTTGGTGCTACCCTAACCGAATTGGCAAGCTATCCTAAGATTGTTCTTGAGGATCCTTTTGCAGAAAAGAAGATGCCCAAATGGCTTCGTTGGATTATCAGCATTGCCGTATGTGCTGTGACAATCTTTGTACTTCTGTATTTCAACAATTTCTTCCGACGTTTTCCTGATGCCAAAGCTCTGCACTATGATGAGGGTTCGGTAGTGTATCGTTTCGTTCATGGTGCCGTTGAGACAGTGAAGGCTGATTTTCAAGAAACCGTTGAAGGTGTCAATCAGACTTTGAACGATGCTGATAGCACCGCTGCTGCTAGTGCTGCTAGCGCTGGCGAAATGCCTGCAGCTCCTGCAACAGAATAATTTAGATAAACAAATAATACTACAATAATATGTACAGAACTAACACTTGTGGTGAGTTAAATATTAAAAATGTCGGTCAGCAGGTTACCCTCTGTGGTTGGATGCAGCGTTCGCGCGATCTGGGCGGCATGACCTTTGTCGACTTGCGCGACCGTTATGGCATCACGCAGTTGGCATTCAATATGGAAACTAATGCAGACCTTTGTTCAAAGGCTCGCAAGCTTGGTCGCGAATATGTTGTCCAGGTCAAAGGTGTTGTCATCGAGCGTTCAAGTAAGAATGCTAAAATCCCTACCGGCGAGATTGAAATTGAGGTTCAAGAACTCAACATTCTTAACGAGGCTAAGACTCCTCCTTTCACTATAGAAGACAATAGTGATGGTGGTGATGATCTGCGCATGAAATATCGCTATCTGGATATCCGTCGCAATCCGGTGCGTCGCAATCTTGAGTTGCGCCATCGTATGGCCATGCTGGTTCGTAACTATCTCAGCGATCGTGACTTTTTGGAGATTGAGACTCCCATGCTTATCAAATCTACCCCCGAGGGCGCTCGCGACTTTGTCGTGCCTTCGCGTATGAATCCGGGTGAGTTTTATGCTCTTCCCCAGAGCCCACAGCAGTACAAGCAGCTGCTGATGGTGGCGGGTATGGACCGCTATTTCCAGATTGTGCGTTGTTTCCGTGACGAGGATCTTCGCGCCGACCGTCAACCTGAGTTCACTCAGATTGACTGCGAGATGTCCTTTGTTGAGCAGGAAGATGTACTGAATATGTTTGAAGGTTTGGCCAAGCACCTTTTCAAAGAAGTAAAAGGTCTTGAGTTTGACCAGTTTCCCCGCATGACATGGCACGATGCAATGCGCCTTTATGGTAGTGACAAGCCCGATATTCGTTTTGGTATGCAGTTTGTTGAACTGAACGATGTGGTAAAGGGTCATGGATTTGGTCTTTTCGACGGTGCCGAACTCGTTGTAGGTATCAATGCAGAAGGATGTGCGGAGTATACCCGCAAGCAGCTTGATGCACTCACGGATTTTGTAAAGCGTCCTCAAGTAGGTGCTGGAGGTATGGTATATGTGAAATACAATGCTGATGGCTCATTCAAGTCCAGTGTTGACAAATTCTACACCCAGGATGATTTGAAGTCCGTGGCCGATAAATTTGGTGCAAAACCGGGTGACCTAATGCTCATCCTCTGTGGCCCTGCTATGAAGACACGTGTCCAGCTTTGTGCGCTCCGTTTGGAAATGGGTACTCAGCTCGGTCTCCGCAACCCCGATGTCTATGCACCTCTTTGGGTTATTGATTTCCCTTTGCTGGAATGGGACGAAGAAACGCAGCGTTTCTATGCCATGCATCACCCCTTCACTGCTCCCAAGCCTGAAGATGAAGCCTTGCTTGATGATCCTGCACGTTGGGGCGATATTCGTGCAAATGCATACGATATTGTAATGAATGGTGTTGAAGTTGGAGGTGGTTCCATCCGTATCCACGACAGCCAATTGCAGAACAAAATGTTCCATACCCTCGGCTTCACTGATGAGAGCGCCTATCAGCAGTTCGGATTCCTCATGGATGCATTCTCCTATGGCGCTCCACCTCATGCCGGCCTTGCCTTCGGCTTCGACCGTCTCTGCTCTCTCTTCGGCGGTGCCGACAGTATCCGCGACTTTATCGCATTCCCCAAGAACAATAGCGGTCGCGATGTGATGAGCGGCAGCCCGTCGCCCATCTCTCAGGAACAACTTGACGAGCTCCAGATTGCGCTAAATCCCGCAGAGTAATTTGGATGAAATATGATTCACAAAAGCCACCATTGTCCGAATGGTGGCTTTCGCTTTTTAATAAGAATCTTTTGGTTGCGTAGAACGCAGCATAGCGCAAAGGATGCTAGTAGATAATATCATATAGAAAGATTGTGACAGAGTGGATAGGGTTATTTGGTATATAAAAAAACGCTCTCCATAGGAGAGCGTTTTCTTTTTTGCCTGCAATGGAGAACTATGCTTCAGCGTCTTTCTCGATAGCAAGTTTACCGCGGTAATATCCGCATTCGGGACATACGTGGTGATACATTACCGGAGCACCGCAGTTGCTGCAAGTGGTGAGCTGTGCTTTCTCCAGGCTGTCGTGCGTTCTTCTCTTGGCCGTTCTGGTCTGGGAGAATCTGTGTTTTGGATGTGGCATAATTTATATTTTTTTATTTGTTATTAATCAAGTAGTTGCTTTAATGCGTCCCATCGAGGATCCGACTCTCCATCGGGTAGCTCTCTCACTTCGTTGCTGTTCATCTCATCCTCGCTTCTCTCTTCACAAATGAACTTAACCATCTCAGGGTCGCATTCGCCTTCAGGGTGGACTTTCAGCATGGGCAGGCTAATTGCCACATACTCGTACATCCATTGGGCCAAGTCAATCTGGTAGGCATCCTCGGGGAGGAATACGACATCCTCGTCCTCGCTGGTTTCAGTGTCGCTGAATTTCACGCAGAGGGTCTGCTCTCCCTCAACAGGAATTTCCAACTCCCCAAGGCAACGGTCGCATGTTGATTTGATTATACCTTTGAAGGTAAAATTAATCAGCAGATGACGCTCGTTCTTCTCCAGATTAACAGCAAATTCGACGTTTCCATCGCATAATTCTTCATTTTCAAAGCTTCTAAAGAAGCCACTATCCAGGATGTAATTGTACTCGTATCTTCCTGATTTTAACCCACTAAACTGGATAGTCGTGTCGATATTTGCCTTCATTTTCACACTCTTATTGAGTTTGCAAAGATACAACTTTTTTTTGAAATATCACAACTTTTCTTGTTTTTTTCAAAAAAATATTGTGAATATCTATTCCAAACTGCTATTTTTATAAGTTATTTTTTTCAGTTTTCTTAATACTTTATGGGTGTAGAAGGAGAGTACTGGCCTGATATCCTTTCTGTTCATCAGGTAGTAGCTGTCTGCCTTCATGTAGTCTTTTAGCCATGCCCAATATGACATGTTGCCTTTTTTTACAAAGGTGTCGAAGTCTTTGGGCTCGTTCATGGCGGTAAAGTAGTCGCGTGTGGGCACAAGGCCATCGACATTATGGTTCAATGTGGCTTTTGCCCATTCGTATGGCAAGTTAATTCCTCCCAGGTTGCTTGCATAGTTGGAAAGCGCATGGCGGAAGTTTATTTCAAGGAATACTAAGCCGCTATCCTTTTTCTCTAAAAATTCAATTTCAAAATTGCCGGAATAGCCAATTCGTCTGATCAGTTCTGTGATGCGGTTTTCTAACTCTTTGTCGTCGTAGGTCTTGTAGTAACAATAGCTGCCGAAAGTTGTCTTGGTGAATCTGAAATACTGTCGCTTGAATGGCAGATAGACTATTTTTCCGCCATCGATAGAAAATCCCTGCATTGACAGCTCGTTTTTCTTCTCAACGTATTCTTGTACTAATAGCTGTTCGCTAATCATGTCCTTGTATCCTTCAGCAAGTTCCTCGGCAGAATAATAGACACCGACATCTCGTTTCCAACCTTCGGCATAGGGGTTTAGTGTTTTAGTGATGACCGGATATTTTAGATTCTGTGGCAGTTCTCCTGGCACAAGAACTTCGCTTTCGGCTATCTCAAAACCGCATTCTTTGGCCTCATTACAGATGTTTTTCTTGTCCATGAAGTAGGTCACACGGCCTGCTTTGCCGGCATTGAAAAAATAAAACCTGTCTTTTAGTTCCTCATAATGCATGTCCAACACGCATTGATGATTGTCATCGCTAGTGTAAACAAAGGGTGGGCAATCTTTGTCACCCATTGAAAGCAATGTTTCAAAGCTCTTTTGGAAGGTGTCGCATTCAATCAGTTCGCCAACATATCGACATTTGCTCACCAGAGGTATGTGGCCCTCTTTCAGCACGATAACGGTAGGTCTCAGCCCTTTTTCGCCCAAGCTGCGCAAAATAGAAAGGGCATTAATGTTGTCGCCGCATATAACGATATGGCGGTGTGCGCTTATCTTTTCAAAATCTTTGTCGCGTTCCATGGTCATTATTTTTTCTTGGGCTTGATTAGTCGAAATGTGTTGTAAATCAGTCCGGCAATAGGATTCTTCCAGCCTTTGAGGTCCACAACCACAACACCTTTGTATTGATTAATCGTGTGCATACCTTCGCTGAAACTCTTCACGGGCGAGGTCAGATGTTTCTCTTCCTTCAGAACAAACTTACCGTCTTTCTGCTCCATGGTTTTTAGGCAAATACCGCCGCCATAGGTCTTAGAACAGTCTTGGGTAGGGCAATAAATCTTGCCGCCATATTCAAACAAATCGCCAGCCAGACGATTGTCCTCCAGGTCGGATTTGACTGATTGCTCGGGGACGAATCTTTTGCATTCGGCATCCCATTTAAATATATCGAGGGAATAATTTGTACTGCAGCCACCCATCAACTTGTATTCGCCAAAGAGATTTGTCATTGTAGAATCCCAGATGGCATAGTCGCAGATAGACTGTATTAGATTGAGTTTCTCCTCTTCATCGTCGTACTCATAAATGTTCAGCGCACCGGATTGGCAGTTCTCTGGGTAGACGTACACCTTTCCGTCTTTCCGGAAAATGTTTGGGAAACTCAAGTGTTTGGGGCATTCCAATATGATGTCCATTTTCTCAATGTCCATACTTTCCCGATCAATGGTCAGTTTTGCAATACGGCCGACAGGGTGGCTGTATCGCAACTCCTCAACCAGTAACATAATCTTGGTGTCGGTTACATCCAGGACAAAAGGGTCTGCGAACCAGCGGTCCTTATATGGATTTCTCACAACATCTATCTTCAGTGGGCTGTCCGACATGACGGCGTCCATGCCGCCTCTCACGAAACCCAGCGCCCATGCTTTGTGGAAAAAGTCGCCTTTCATAAACATCATATTAATGTATTATATTTAATAACGAAGGCCACGAGTTGGTCGCGGCCTTCATTATTTGAATCTTGTGGTTATTTGCGAGCCTCAAGCAGCAGCTCCATCATCTTGATGGCGGAGGTGCTGATAACGGTGCCAGGGCCAAATACTGCGGCAGCGCCGGCCTGGAAGAGGAAGTCGTAGTCCTGGGGAGGAATAACGCCACCAACGACCACCATAATGTCCTCGCGGCCAAGCTTCTTGAGCTCTTCGATTACCTGGGGCACCAATGTCTTGTGGCCTGCGGCCAGAGAGCTGACGCCAAGGATATGCACGTCATTCTCCACAGCCTGCTTAGCAGCCTCTGCGGGAGTCTGGAAAAGGGGACCCATATCGACATCGAAACCGAGGTCGGCATAACCGGTGGCAACCACCTTGGCACCGCGGTCGTGGCCGTCCTGACCCATCTTGGCCACCATGATACGGGGACGACGTCCCTCGAGTTTTGCGAATTCGTCGGTCAGCTCCTGGGCTTTCTTGAAGCCGTCGCTGTTTTTGGTCTGGGCACTATACACGTTGCTGATAAGATTGATTTTAGCTTTATAACGGCCGTAAACCTTTTCAAGGGCATAGCTGATTTCGCCGAGAGAAGCGCGCTTGCGTGCGGCATCGATGCTGAGTTCCAGCAAATTGCCCTTGCCAGTCTTGGCGCATTCGGTCAGGGCATCCAATGCGGCCTGAACCTCCTCGCTGTTGCGCTCTGCGCGCAGTTTTGCCAGGCGTTCAATTTGAGCCTGACGCACAGCGGTGTTGTCAACCTCGAGGGTCTCGATGGGATCCTCGTGATCCAGACGGTACTTATTGATACCCACGATGGTGTCCACGTTGGAGTCGATGCGGCTCTGCTTGCGTGCCGAAGCCTCCTCGATACGCATCTTAGGCACACCGCTCTCAATAGCCTTGGCCATACCGCCCAGAGCCTCAATCTCTTGGATGTGAGCCCAAGCGCGGTGAGCGATCTCGTGAGTCAGAGTCTCAACATAGTAGCTGCCAGCCCAGGGGTCAACCACGCGACAGATGTTGGTTTCTTCCTGCAGATAAATCTGAGTGTTGCGGGCGATACGAGCGCTGAAGTCGGTAGGCAGTGCGATAGCCTCGTCCAAAGCATTGGTGTGCAAACTCTGGGTGTGGCCGAGAGCGGCACCCATGGCCTCGATACAAGTGCGGGCCACGTTGTTATAAGGATCCTGCTCGGTCAGCGACCAGCCAGAAGTCTGGCAGTGGGTGCGCAGTGCGAGGGATTTAGGATTCTTGGGGTTGAACTGCGAGACGAGTTTTGCCCACAGCATACGGGCTGCACGCATCTTGGCAATTTCCATGAAATGGTTCATGCCCACGCCCCAGAAGAACGACAGACGGGGAGCAAAATCGTCCACACTCATGCCTGCGTTGATACCAGCACGCAGATACTCAAGGCCATCGGCCAGGGTGTAAGCCAGCTCAATGTCGGCAGTAGCACCAGCCTCCTGCATGTGGTAGCCAGAGATAGAGATGCTGTTGAACTTAGGCATGTGCTTGGACGTGTACTCGAAGATATCGGCAATAATCTTCATCGAGGGTAGGGGAGGATAGATGTAGGTGTTGCGCACCATAAACTCCTTCAAGATATCGTTTTGGATAGTACCAGCCAACTGTTCCTGGGCCACGCCCTGCTCTTCGGCAGCAATGATGTAGAATGCCAGCACGGGCAGCACGGCACCGTTCATGGTCATCGAAACCGACATCTTGTCGAGAGGAATCTGGTCGAACAGAATCTTCATATCCAAGATGCTGTCCACGGCCACACCGGCCTTACCCACATCGCCTACAACACGCTCGTGGTCGCTGTCGTAGCCGCGGTGGGTTGCCAAGTCAAATGCCACAGAAAGACCTTTCTGGCCAGCGGCGATGTTGCGGCGGTAGAAAGCGTTGGACTCCTCGGCGGTGGAGAAACCGGCATACTGACGCACCGTCCAGGGGCGCATCACATACATCGTGCTGTAAGGTCCGCGCAGGTAGGGGGCGATACCGGCAGCATATTCCAAGTGCTCCATGCCGTCCAGATCTTTGAGGCCGTAAACAGGCTTCACATCAATCTGCTCTGGAGTCTTCCAAGTTTTCTGAATATCATTTTCTTTCTCCCATTGGGCAAAGGATTCTTTGTTACCCTTGGCCTCACGGAAGTCAACTTTTGAAAAATCAGGTCTCATTATCAATATTTTATATTATCATTCACTATTTATATATAAATGCAAAGATAACACTTTTTTTTCAATTAACAACTTTTCTGTTTCAAACTTTGCGAATTGTGCCGCCGATCGCCCGCAGTAGTCCCGCTCTAGCCTCGGTCTCTGCCACCCACTTCATCGCCAGTTTCCATCAAAGTTATTTCCTGGGCAAAGGAGAATCTCAATATTTGACAGAAAATTCGTATCTTTGCATTCCGAATTGAAAAATGATGCTCTCGCAGATTCTGTTCAAGCTGAGTCGGATTCCTTTGGCAAGCATTGCCTGGGTCAAAAAAAAGCGGGAATGGCTGTAACATTTTCAACAACAAATACGACTAATTAAGCATAAACTTCAAAAGAATGCCAACACAGGACGCGCTCGCAAAATATGACCAACTGATAGCCCGCCACCGCGGACTCATCATCAAGGTGTGTCAGATTTACTGTCACCGCGACATGGAGTTGGCACGCGACCTCTATCAAGATATAGCTCTCAAACTCTGGACCGAGATGGGCCATTTCCGTGGCGAAAGCAGCGAGGCCACTTGGCTATGGCACATTGCCGTCAACACCGCCATCGACCGGCTGCGGCACGAAGAGGCTAGCTCAGGAATCGTGCTCACCTGCAACCCTCCTGAACCCACCACCTATGACCATCCGCAACAAATAGACGACCTCTACGAGGCTATCGCCCACCTTCCTGCCGATGACCAACTGCTAGTATCCTACCGACTGGATGGCTATAGCTACTGCGATATTGCCAACTTCACGAATCAAAGTGAGGGCAGTCTCAGGGTAAAGTACTCTCGCATAATCAAACAATTAAAAACAATGCTGAACCACAAATAATCATGCAAGACGACGATTTTCTGAAGCAATACCAGCAAGATTGGCTGCAAGATGCCGAAACCCTGGACAAGGGTCTCCGCATCCCGCTCTCTACCTTGCACCACAACATCCAGTCCATCCAGCCCCAGCGGCGCCGACTCACACCATGGCTCTGGGGTGCGGCAGCATGTCTAATCATTGGTCTAGGCGTTGGCTTGTCATTTCTTCGCAGCGATGCCGATTCTAGCGGTATGCCGATCTCTACACTAACCCAGACCAGTGTGCATCAGCAAGTTACTACGAACCATAGTAACAATCTAGCCTCCGCAGACCTAACCCCAGTCTGCAAGCCAATAAAAAATGCGGAACCAATTAAAGCAGAACCAATTGATTTGCAAAACGAAACCTCTATGCCAACAACGCCTACGGAATGTGAACTACACCGAGAATTGCCACCCACCGACTATATCGAAACCCACCGCCTGGTGGCAACCGCCTCACAATCACCTGAAGTCTCCACCATTGAGACATATTCGCTTGTGCGTATTGATGTTGCACCATCGCGCAAACCTACCTTCCATTCATCTGTCATAGAGCCTCTGCTGGCACTTGCAACTAACGACTTAGATTAAAATCATCCGACCATGAAAAAAATAATAAACCTTTTACTATTAATGTCAGCCTTCTCGGCCATAGCGCAGCAGCAACGGCTGGTGCAGCACCTCGACCTATCGTCGCCGATGCTGCTCATTTTCGCTACAGGCAATACCAATCAGATCAACATCGTGCAGGACACTGTTGACTACGTGAGCATTAGCAGTCTGGTACCTCTCGACACGGCCTGCCTGCCACAAATCTTCCTTCTCCAAGATCTGGAACACGTGCCGGGGGGGATGTCACTCGTAGTGAATGCGCCAGCCAACGTGGATCAAGTCGAAATCCACCTCCGAAACACCAACCTAAGCATCACCGGCAATGGCAGAAGCGACATCCGGGTCACATCGGCCAACCCCGACGACACACTAGTGTTCAAATCGTTAAGTATTAACGCTATGCACTATTGCTACATTGGGATTGTCTGCCCAGTCAAGACCAAGTCCATCACCCTTTATGCCATGGAGCATGGTTCTGTGTACTGCACAGCTTATTGGGCCGACAACTATTTTGAATCCTGCGACCCTACTGCAATACTCTACATATCCTCACGCAACGGCGAGAAGGTGAAAAGCGAGGACCGTCGCCTGATTACCCAGAGTTTTCGCCACAAACCCAAGTACCCTACCCGGTACCCTGCCAAGGACCGACTGCGCATCTCCCTTGTCGGAGCCTTGTTGCAGAACATGGCCAACCCCAATGAGATCACATTCGAGCAATATCTCAACTTGCCGATCCAAACCACACTCTCCAACTGGCAGGTCGAGCTGGGCTACGATGTGGTTTGCCGCCCCCATTTTGCCTTCACCATGGGACTAGGATACGACTTTGCCCGCTATCACTACCGCGACCCATATAGCAGCTTCGGAATGGAATTGTACTTTCCCTTCGGACCCACAACGGAATTCGGCACTGGCGGCGACTCACTCAAGTATTGGCACACCGACCTCACCAGCCAACACCTCACCCTGCCCATCTCCTTCACCTACTACAGCCAAGCCCAACACTACAATGGCTTTCATGCCGGACTCGACATCATAGCCGGCATACCCATCGGCGGAGCAGTCCAGCACGAGCGCTACAGCAACTACGATGATATGACCTTCAACGACTTGCACACTCCCAATGTGCTGAACAACTTCGACCGAGTGGACTCCAATATCCAATTCGACTTCCGCGTCCGTGTCGGGTGGGGTCGGTGGAACGTCATGGCGCAATTCTCCACCATCAAGCTGATGAACTACCTCTGGGCTGGTAAGCTCCTTCCTATGCGCATCGGCCTGGAACTGAATCTATAATACTTTAACCCCTAATTATTTCCCGACACATGAAAAAACTCATCATAATCCTATCCGTGCTGATGGCCTGCAACCTCCAGGCGCAAGACACTGTCAGATTTTGGCACAACATCAGCTTCCAAGCCGAGCTATGCCACACTGAGGTTCGCTGCTACGACTTTGGCCCAGGGCTCCTACGCAACCGCCCTGACAACTCCGTCACCCTAGGGGCAAGCTACGATTTTGGTCGCATTTGGACTGTGGGGATATTCGTAGGCTACAGCGACTGCCGCTTCGGCAGCGAATCATACACAGCTCAAATGTACACCCCCGTGGGTGGCACCTCTTCGCGCAAACTCTTAGAAGACACACCCATGTTTTCACTTGGATTGGAAAGCACCATTCATCCGCTGGCACTCATCACTAATGCCAGCTCGCCCTACGACCTCACCCTCAATGCCCGGGTAGCCAAGAATCCGCGCGACCTCGACTATGGTGTTGGCCTAGGTCTGAGTTACAAATTCGGTCAGCATTTCTCACTCTACGGCCGCGCTTACTACGGCTCTTTCTTATTCCCCATCGGCATGCAAGAAGACGCCAACGGCTTCTTCTACCACTTCCATACCGTGGCTGGCCTGGCCTACCACCTCTGATCGTTTTCTTGACAACAACAGACAAGAGTATATATACGAGTGCTTTGTGTTAAAATTGCAGCCATCTCGCTGTCCCCGCAATCACACCCTAGCTCCGCCCTAAGCCCGTTCCTTATCCTATATTTATACCTTATTTATACTATATTTATCCTATATATAATAGAATAAATAAGGTATAACTATAGAATAAATAAGGTAAAACTAGCGGGAGAAGGGCGGGGCTAGGGGTAGGGGGTGGAATAATTTGGCCGGTCAGGGCTAGTGCTTCGTAGCATAGTCCTGACCGGCCTTGATGCGTTGCCGGGTTTCGGCGAAAGATTATTCTTCTCTGGAGAGAATGGAAAGCAGGCGGATGAAAAGGTTGATGATGTCGAGGTAGATGTCTAAAGCGCAGTCGATTGCGTTGTCGATGGTTTTGGGATAAATCTGCGATTTTGCGATGTCGTAGCCGATGTAGCCGGAGAAGATGATTACAAACAACCAGTCGAACATTGCGCCGTAGTAGTGGAATACAAAAGTGGCCACCAGTTCTGCAATCACACCCACCAGCAGTGCGATGAACAAGGTGCGGCCCAAACCCATGAAAAGTTGTGGGCGAACCAGGCCGAGGAGAACCATTGTGGCGGTGACGATGCCGGTGAGCAGCAATGCCTTAGTGACCACAGCGGCGGGCAGCATGGGCACGAGCACGCACAGCACCACGCCCATGGGCAGCACCAGCAGGTTGAAGCCTAGGAATGAGAAGATGGGTTTGTCGGAAAGTTGTGCCAAGAGGATGCCGCCGAAGGCCAGCACAGCATAGCCGATGAAGAATGCCCAGCGGTTCATATTGGCCACCATCTGCATGATGGGCTCGGCCAAGAATGCCACCATGGCTGCGTTGGCAATGAAGCCCCACAGCAGCGTTGCCAGCATGACGGCGTTAAAGGTGCGGGCATCCACCTGGTCGAAAGCGCCCGAGTTCAAGCGCTCTTCTTTGCGGCTGCCGATTGCAGCCAGTACATTTGATTGTGCCATATTCTTTATTATTAGTCAGATATTTGTTATTCGTGTTTCGTCTTAAAGGTTGAACTGCGTTTTTGGAACAATTAAGCCACTAAACTGCCAAGCCCAAAATCATTCGCTCAATTTCTGTGCCAAAGCCATGTATTCTGCCGATTTGTCATCTTTGCCCCAGTCTTCGTAGAGCAAGGCCAGGTTGTAAGCTGCGTTGGCATCCTCTTCGTCGTCCTTAAGTGCTTGAAGAAAAGCTTTTTCGCCTTCCTCATAGGCATGCATATTGGCAAAGCAGATACCGCGCTGGCATTGCACGCCATAGTATTCCGCATCCTGCTCCAGCACACAGTCGAAACATGCTAGGGCGTGGTCATAAAATGTTTTGAGCTCGGGTAGCTGTACTGTCAGTGCGGGCACCTCTTCCTCATCGGGGTGGTCTATGATGTATTGGAGGCGGGCTTTCTGGAAAGCCAGGTCCTCATATCTCAGTCCTTCTTCAATGTCGTTCATGCCCAGTTCAAACCAAGCCTCTGGGTCTTTCTCGTTGGCGTTGGCTACGCGTTTTACACGTTGGTTCTCAAGCGATTTTCCTTCAAGCAACAGTTTCATCTCGCGATCAATCACTGCAATCATGTCGGTTTCTTCCAATTTGTCTAATAAGCTCATATTTTGTTGTTTAGTGTTTGGTAATCAGTGATCGGACAAATGTCGGTTTACTCTTCACTCATCACAGCTAACAGGTCACTGAAAAAAGTAATCTTTTACATCGCCAAAGTCCATGTCGTCTACCAGCACGCGGCCCTTGGTCACATGGCCCAGGAAGCAGCAGTTCACTCTGGCCTCGTCCATCTTGTTGAGAAAGAAGTCGTCCTGTTTCTCATCCAGCGACACCACGAAGCGTCCGGCCTCCTCGCCAAAGAGGAATGAGTCGAGACGTATCTCTCTGCAGGTCAAAATGTCAAATCCGATTCCGGCATGGCTACCATCCACCAGGGCGGCAAACAATCCGCCGTTGCCCACGGGACGCATGGTGGTGATTACGCCGCCATCCTTCAGGCTGCCGAGAATCAGTTCCAAATATTCTATGTCTTCATCCACGGTAGTCATCTTCACCGGGTCGGCCACGATGTGCAGGCATTTGCGGGCATATTCGGAGTTGAGGAACTCGGTGCTTACGTTGCCCACCATATAGAGAATCTCGCTGCGCGAAAATGATTCATTTTTAGACTTTTCGTCCAGACCTTTCACTACTTCGTGGGCCAGGGCTATGCATTCCTTCACCTTGGGCTCCTTGATGCTCTTGTGGCTATCGTCGCTGCCTGCATAGAGGTATTCGTGCTTTTCCACCACATGATGCTGCCCTTTGAGCCAGCCGTAGAGGCTCTGCTGTTTGCCGTTAGCCTCCCACATGGCCAGCAAAGTGCTCAGTTCCTGCACGGTAGGCATACGGCCGATGATGCATTCCACCTCCTCCAACGCAGGCTGCGAAATGCCCATTGCCTCCACCAGCTCAGGTGTGAGAACTTCTTCATTATTATGTAATTGCTCTTCCGGCATGCTCTTATAACGGCAAAACCTCTTTTTTAGTACACCGCCGGGCAAAAAAATGGGGCTGAACAAAGGCTAGAAGCCTATGCTGACGCCGAATTCGTGCAGCAATCCGTGCTGATACATGGGCAGCAGGTTGGCTGTGAATCCCACATTCTTAACCGCGCCCTTGGGCAGCACAAGGCCAAGTCCCACGTTTAGTTTCCAAGGGTTGAGGTACATGCCATACTGCGCACTCAGATAGCTGGATGTCAGGATATTGTAGGCTGGTGATAACCGAATCTGCCAGCCGGCTTTTGCATTTCCGTTTGGGTGGAAATTCCATGAGAATGGTAGGGCAAGATTCAGTCCGCAGATGGTCTCGGTGGCGTTGCGGGTGAAGACGTTTATTGCGTAAGAGTCGCCAGTTGAACCTGGATAACCAGGGCCTTTGATTTGGTAAAGTCTTTTCTGCGTCACGGATACATCCATCCGCTCCAGATAGCCTTCCACGGCCACGCCAATAGCCAGCCGGCTTCTACTATTGGATGCTACGGTTACATCCACACCCACATTGCCGCTCACCATCTGCAACGGCTTGGCAGGGAATGTACTGGAAGCATCGTCTGTTATTTCGGCTATCCCTAGTTGGTTGTTGCCTATCACGTCCCAATTCTGAGTGGCGGCTCCGGTGGTGTTGGCAGTCAGCATGGCAGAGAATCGCAGTCGTTGGTCTGCCATGGGCAAATTTGCTTCGGCCAAATCCAGAGGATAGAGCATGGCTGGAGCATCTTCGATGTTGGATAGCGTGTAGTATGTTTCTACCTGCGCAAAGTCTTCAACGGGAGTGATTTGTAGTTGCTCAGCGCAATTTTCAGCTATTGGTTCGGCAATGACCTCTGAAGCAATGGCACTTTGCCTAACGGCTGTTTCCATATTAGACTTGGCAACATGTATGGTTGGCGCAGGAGCTTGGTGCGCGGGCTTGGCCTTGGACTCGGTTGTTGCGGTGCCACCATGACTTTCTGCAACAATTACTTCTGCTTGAGGCGGCATTGGTTCCCAGACCAATAGGCCAATGGCCGAAATCAGCGCTAGGCATCCAACAATAGCCACCGTGCGACGTTGCTGCCGAGCCTTGTGCCGCAGGCTGCCGGCCAATGCGTCTTGCTGGCGCCGGTCCTCGCCATATCGTTTCAAAAGTTGTTCTAAATCATTCATTTTCTTGCCTCCTCGCTAGGTGATTCCATTATTTTGCGCAAAGTGGCATAAGCGCGGCTCATTATCGTATCCACATTGCTGATGCTCAAGCCCATGATTTCGGCTATCTCGGCACTGGACTTTTGCTCTTGGTATTTCAAATCTATCAATTTGCGTTGTCGCTCAGGCAGTGCGGCAATGGCTTCTGTCAGCCGGTCGTAAATTATGTTGTCAGTATCTTCAGCCAAGCCCATTTCCGCCACAGCATTTTGCTCAATATGGCTGTGCCTCAACTTGTCAAGGCACTCATGCTGCAGTGCCCGCATGGCATAGCCCTGGGCGTTCTTCATCATGCCTAGCCGCCAGCGCATGCGCCAGAGTTTGGTCAGGGTGTCCTGCACGGCGTCGGCTGCCGACTCCTTGTCGTGCAACATGCGCTCCGCCACAACCCTCAGCCGGGGTTGCAGCGAAACGATTTCTTGTATGAACTTTTCGGTAGTGATGGCTAAAGTTTAAAAGAGTTCCATCCACAAACCGCTTTCGTACACGGTAAGAGATTCGGGATTTCCGCAGAAACTATAATCCATAACGATTTTGATGACTTTGTATTTGAGGTCGACATCTTCCACATCCATCCAATTGTCATACAGGCAGACGCAATCGGTTTGACCTTGTTCGCCCACGTCCTCATGCACCACCAAAGTGTCGCCCGCATAGCTCAAATAATTATGGAAGGTTGGATTGTTGCCACAGTCAAGATACATGTTGTGGTGCTCGATATGAATTGTGCGGTAATCCATTACAACCACTATAGAGTCTGTCTGTATCTCTTTGGTGACCAAGTATTCAGCATCGGTGCTCAACAGGCAGTCGCTGTGGCCTTCATTCGCCAGCCAGGGGCCGTAGCTTTCATCCATAGAACATGCCCACAGCAACAGCAGCGCAACCAGGGAAAAACAAATCTTTTTCATAGTTAGATAATATTATATTATTGAATTTTTCAAGAAACCATTAGAACGCCCAACCCAGCTTTATGCCGCCAGTGAACAAAATGAAATATGCCGGAGTGACGGTTGTCTGGCCTATGCCGGTCTCGGCCATGGGAATATGCAAGCCGCCATAGATGTCGAAAATCAGGCCGCAGTTGGCCACCGACTGGCTACCGATGATGATGTTCATGCCAATTTGCTCGCCAGTGTAGGTGCGGTTTTGGGTGAGGATGGTGCCGCCCTGGTTGCCGGTGAAGCAGTCGAAGGTGCGCCATTTGTGTGCATAGGTGAGGCCGGTCTTGAGGTAGGTGCCGCTAACCAGGAGGCCTTCGCGCTTCTTCT
This sequence comes from Bacteroidales bacterium, assembly GCA_045597945.1. GTDB lineage: Bacteria > Bacteroidota > Bacteroidia > Bacteroidales > P3 > Colimorpha. Next base: position 43,115 of record JAZLLD010000012.1, on the reverse strand, counting down.
GGCGGCGCACATAATTTTTTTCGTTCATATCCCGAATGGTGGGGGCGATGCCGCCATGCTCGTAGATTGCCCTAATCCATGGAATTAGCCCCATTGTCCACCATTCGTCCAGCCGCACTGCCAAGAGGTATTTGGCCGACACCTGGGTGCCGAACATGCTCTCATCTACCCATGGCAGGTACGACCATTTGGCATCGGCATTGTGATAATAGGCATCTACTTCCAGTGCGAAGCCCTTGGCAAATGTGTGCTCATAGGAGATATAGGGTGTGGCGGTCAAAGCCGTGGGGAACAGGCTGAGTTTGAAATCGTTCCGATAGCCTTGCGGCGTATCCTGCGCCTTTGCACCCATGCAGGCCAGCAGCATCATGATAATCAGCCATCTATTTTTCATAGTACCATCTGTTTAACCAGCTGATGCCGGGATAAATAACTATATTGTCGTGATAGCAGCGACTTGTTCCACCCCAAAGTGTATCGCCATGGTGGCTAAGAAACACCGGGGGAAATTCATATTTAAACTTTGCCTCAGGTTTTGCGTCAATGCCATTGCTCCAATAGGAAAAGGCGAAATGGCCGGAATCATCAGTTATCGAGATGCCCACCTTGCCTAAGTGCTCATCCTGCACCACCAGCGTGTCGCCAGCCAAAGGTGTGGTCAAAGTGCTGTCGGCATAGAGGGTGCCACGGAGAACTGTTTTGGCGTCACTCTCCGGGAAGCAGCTCTGCATAGTCATGACGCAGACTGCCACCATCACCATTCCCCAAAACGAGGGTCGGAATTTCTTGCTCGTATTCATAGTTTTAGCGATTAGTGATTGTTGAATAGTGAATGGTAAAAAACATTTGTCTGATTACCGATCACTGTTCACCGATTACTGATATAACGTGCAACCCGCCGAAATCTTACAGTAGGAATATTTTTTTTTCAAAAAAAATCATCAGCGCAGTAGTGTCACTGTGCCAACCTGCCGGTTTCTGCCATATTCCACCGTGGTGTAGAAACAGTTGTAGACATAGGTTTCCTGCCGGCAGGGTGTGCCCTCGTGGGTGCCATCCCATGGCTGGAGAATATCGGTGGTGTGGAAAACCAAGTCGCCACGGCGGTCGTAAATCCACAGTTCGTAGTCGCTCACATTGTTGTAAGCCGGGCCGAAGGTGTTGTTGGTGCTTAGGCCGGGGGTGAACACATTGGGGAACATCAGTAAATGCCGAAGCACCGGCAGCGACTTTTGTGTGGAGTCCTGGCACGAATTGTTGTAGGCAATCAGTTTCACTGTCACCGAGTCGGCATCCGGCATTGCCGTGGCATAGATCCTCCGCGTGGTGTCGGCCTGCTGTATTCCATCAATTGTCCATCTTCTCCTATTCGCATTGTGGCTGAGGTCCTGCGCCCAGAAATCAAGCTTGTCGGAAGTCAAATGGCCAGGCCATAGCTGCATGTCGGCATAAATCTTCTCGGCAGGGCGCAGTGTCACCGTGTCGGTTGTTGGGCATTGTGGCTGGTCGGTGTAGCTATAATATATATAGTATATGCTGCCGCTGTCTACATCCACCCGCAGCAGACTGTCGTTCCAATAGTAGGGCATGGGTGATGTGGTGTCCTGCGGCGTCCAGCGCATAATTATTCCGTCGGGACTGATATATGTTTGAGAACCAGTTATTTGATAGGCAGAGTCGGCCAATTGTAGTTGTGCCTTGTAGTAATAATATGCTTCGCCGTGGCAGGAATGAAATAGTTCAATTTCACTGGAGGGTAAAGGCCTCAGGTGCAGGGTGATGCCTACTGTCGAATCGCAACCGTTGGCTGCGGTGAAGGTTGCCAGATGATGCCCTTCGGTGGTGAAGTCGCTATTGCCAAGATGGTAGATTTCGCCCTCGCATGAGGTGTCTTCTATTTCATGGTGAGAATAGTGGTAGGCGCTGAGGTGGAGTGTGTAGGAGAAACATTCTGTCTCAAAATGGTGTTCTCCGGGGGTGTCAAATGTGTGGCCTTCAAATGTGTAGGTGCCGCCGTCGCACATTGAGTCGCTGATTGTTGCAGGCTCTTTGGGTATAGAAAACTCTTGCCGGCTGACATGGCTGCATTGTCCGTTGTTCAGCATGGCAGAGAGCTCTGCCCAGTGGTTGCCGGAGGTGAAAATATGGGTGGGGTTCTCCTCCTGGGAGGTGGCTCCGTCATCAAAAGTCCAGCGGAATGAGTGGCATGGTTGGTCGGTAATCTGGGTCAGATTTGAGTCGCGAGCAATCGCACTGTGGTTGTGAAAGCGGTATAGGTGGTGGCAGAAGTCTATGTTGGTGGTGTCGTAGGAGAACAGCGCCCTAGGGTATTGCGGGCCAGGTGTGGCACTGATGGTGAAGCCGCACTGGGGGTTGTGCGTGAATGTGCATTCGCACGAGAAGGTACCCCCGCCGATGGCCAAAAGGGTGTCGGAAGTGCCTAGGGTGACTTCAGGATTGTTGGGGCGGAACCATCTGTATGAGAATCCGCTAGGTGCATGGAGCACGGCTTCTTGGCCGTCGCCGCACACGTCTGCCGTAATCTCCTTCTTCTCGCCTCGCATGCAATAGTAGGCATAGCCATAGTGTCCGCCCGCGGTGCAGTCGCGGTTCTCTAGATCCACAAAAATCCTTTCTCCGTGCATGGAAGAGAGGTCTAGGCCAACTGTCTGCCAGTCAATCCATTTTGTTCCATGTAGGCCATTGAGCCAATTCTCGTCGCCCCTGCCTGATGTGAAATTGATGTCGTAGCATGGATTGATTGCTACTCCTATGCTGTCGGTTATTTTCAGCTTGAATTTAGGTTGTTCGTCTAAGGTGTGAAAAGGGTCTTGCTCCACCAGGGCATAGCTCACCAGCAACAGCGAAAAATCGTTAGTGTCCACATCGATGGCATATCTGATGGCCTCAGTTCCACTTTCTGACCATCGGTTTCCCAACCTCACCGAATGGGTGTAGCCGCAAGGCACTGCCGGCAACAGGTAGCGTGTATCTTCATCAAGCTCATACACGTTAGAGTGCACCGTGTGGCATGAATTCCTAAAGTCATCAGAGCCGTAGTCTAGCCGCCCTTGGTCGCTTCTTGGGTATGTGGTTGTCCCGTAGTAGCAGCTGACGTTTGGTGCTGTCAAATCCCAATATACCAATGAGTTGTTTCCGGCGTATATGTTGCTGTATCTATAGTTTGCGGTCTGGCTCACCAATCCATTTTGGCATACAACGTTTATCCCAACATTCCAGCAGTGCCCGCGGCTCAAAGGGAGTTGGACAAATGTGTCTACAGTTGTCAGCTCAGTATATTCTGTTTCATCAGCTGCGCTGTATCTCACTCTGTAGCAGCTGTCTTGCGCTTCCCGGTCCCACCAGAAAAGCACTTGCCCTGGGCCGGTCTGCCGGCACCTGACAATGTTTGTGGCGGCGCACCTTTGCTCAGAATTGGGTGTCAGGGCGTAGTATGTGTAATTGTCTGGCCAGGACACGTTGTTCCCATTAGTGGATAGGTGGGTCGTATGTCCCTGCTGGTCATGGATGGCGATTGTGCCCGTAATGTCAAAAGGTGGCGCCGTGGTGGCCGGCTTGTAGATCACCATCAGCTGGTTGTCGGCTTCGGTTAGCCTCACTTGGTAGTGCAGGGTTTATGACCACCCAACAAATCTCTGCAACCCTTCGCACACGAATACTCGGTTGCCCGGCGTGCCGAGCATCTTCCATTTCCAGTTCTGCGATCCAATATCTAGATGGAATAGGCTGTAATAAGGGTTGAAGTTCGCCCTGTATCCGTGAGCCAAGTTTGGGCTTGACGGCGACTCAAAGCACACCACCCCGGTCTGTGTCACCGTCACCTCGTTGTAGAGATACCCCATGAAATAGAACTTGAAGGGCAGCACTACCGCCTGGTTGCAATACACGGTATTGGCCCCCGCAGTCATGTCCACCCATAGCGTTGAGTCATTCCCTGTCGTGTTGTCATACCCCTGCAATTCCTGAGCTTTCGCACATGGCATCCCTAGCATTATTGCAATGAATAATGCCAATTGCAGGGTTCTCCGCATGACTGATATTTGAACAGATGTGTGACTCATCGGCTGTCCTTTTCTACAATTCTTTTTTTCACATATTTACTATACTAGAGTCAAAAGTGCTTTTTTTTGAACCCCCTTCTATTGAATTTTAACCTTTTTTAACCATATTCGTCTATTTTTCGCCTTCAAAATGCTGGCCAATCCATTTGCTCTGGCCACGTTGCCTTGGTCTCAATCCAGTCTCCGACCTCCTAAATGCCAGCCAGTACATTGTATTCTATCAAGGCAAAGGCATTCGCCAGGCCTTTGCGATTTATTTTGCAAAGATACACATTTTTTTCTAATTCTCATTATATTCTTTTCATTTCCACAACTTGTCGCAGTCCCATCGCAGCTGCCTATCGTAGCGTCCAAAGATGGGCGGGCCGTGCGGCACTCGGCAACACCCTATTCTTGCCTCTGCGGCCACCCTACCTTCGCCCTCCCTTCGCTCGTTTTACCTTATTTATACCTTATTTATACTATAGTTATCCTATACATAATAGAATAAATAAGGTATAAATATAGTATAAATAAGGTAAAACTAGCGGGTCTAGGGTGGGAGTGAGGCCTCTGCGAGGGTGCTGGCAGGTCTGTCTTGGAGGGTGGATGAAGCGCGGGCTGGAGAAATATTTTTTTACTATGTATGCAATAATTATTATTAAATGCCGTTTTTGATGACATAACTATAAGTATGCACACAATGAAAAGACACTTCTTACTGCTGGCAGCCGCGCTGCTGCTTTCTCTCTCGGCCTTGGCCCAGGCCGACAAGGCTAAGTTCTATATCGAAGGCCAGTTGGCCACCCCCAACAAGGCCGGGCAGCCTTGGAAACTCTACAATGTGCGTAGCCAGGGCATCACTTTTTCCGACTCCGACACCATTTATGGTCATGATACCGACAAGGGCGTGCAGCTGGTTTTTGACCATGCCGCCACGGCCCACCCCCAGGGTTTCGGCTGCGGCTTGAAATTCTACCGCTGGCAGAACAACTCCGGCCGCTGGCAGGTGGACTCTGAGGTGGAGAACGCCGAGGCCGCCTTCACCCAGCAGAAAGTCATGAGTATCATGCTGGTGCTGGACTGTTCGTCTTCTATTGGCGATGCCGACTTCGTGAAGCTGAAGCAGGCCGCCAAACAGTTCATTGATGTCATTATCGACAAGTCGGCTGATGGCAATGTGCACATCGGCATTGTGGGTTTCAACTCTATGAACAACACTCGCTCGCTGGATCTCCGCCCCTTGACCAAGGAGAGCCGCAAGGAGATGTTCCAGTTTATCGACACCCTGAAGCTCAACAACCGCACGGCTTTCTACTATGCCATCAACCGCGGTTTGGACAATATGAAGCAGTATGCCAATAAGTTGAAGATTGACAAGGACAAAAAGTATGACGGCAACTATGTGATTGCCTTCACCGACGGTTACGACAACGATTCTTTCGACCCCAAGATTGGCAAGGCAGCCGAAGGCACCGAGCACCGCTATTTCCAGCATGTGAACCAGCGCATTATGAAGGAGAAAATCCGTGGCGCAGGCATCGAGAGCTATGTGCTGGCCATCCGTGGCAACGATGTTGACCGCACAAATACCGATTTCGAGCGCGTGCTTTCTGCCCTCTCGCACAACGGCAACGACAATAAGTTCTACTCTCTCAATAACTTCGATAAGCTCCAGGAGGCTTTTGAAGAGATTGGTACTAATCTGATTAACAAGTGGCAGAGCCTCTATTGCTATATTCCCCGCGGCTACGACGGACGCGTGCGTTGGACTATTGAGTGCGGCGATGTGGCCCGCAAGTTCTTCATGGGTGCTACCGGCAATATAGGTGGCCTGAGCTACAGCAAGGCCAGCATCCGCAATGAGGATTGCGGTAGCTATCGCGGTGGCCATGAGAAAGGTGGTGCCATGTTTGCGGCTGGTCTCGACATGACCTTCCCCATCACCGATGCTATCTCGGTGGGTGGCTATATTGAGCTCAACTATGCCAGCGGTGTGGGTTTTGCCTTCACTCCCACGGCCATGTATTCTTTCCCCAACAACAGCGCCATCATGCTGGGTCTTGGCTACCGTGGCACCGACCAGTTCCACAGCAACGGCTTCCTGGTGCGTGCGGCTTATAAACTGAGCAATCCTTGGTATGTGACTGCCACCTATTCAGTTGGCCATGGCAACACCTTTATGCTGGGTGCCGGCTACACTATCTTTGGCCGCAAGATTGATTAAAGACAATTTTGAAGAATGATAAAAGGCGGCCCTCGTGGTCGCCTTTCTTTGTGGTGTGCTGTGCGGATGGCTGCGAATCCTATTCCGCTGTTTCGGCAATCAAGTCGCAGACTGTGCCGCGCGCGGCCTTGATGAGGTCTTGTGGCGAGAGTTTGAATTGTAGCCCGCGGACGCCCGCACTTACATATATGTATTCATATAATATTATAGAGCTGTGGAAGTAGGTGGGGAATAGTTTCTTCATGCCGACCGGGCTGCAGCCGCCGCGGATGTAGCCGGTGAGAGGGAGGAGCTCCTTCATCGGAATTAGGTCGCATTTCTTGTTGCCGGTGGCTTTGGCAGCCTTCTTCAAATCCACCTCTTCTGCGCCGGGAATCACGCAGACGAAGTATCCGCTTTTGTCGCCGTGGAGCACCAGGGTTTTGAACACCTGCTGGATTTCTTCGCCCAGCTGGCTGGCGATATGCTGAGCACCGAGGTCGTTCTCATCCACCTCGTAAGGAATGAGCTCGTAGGATATTTTCTGCTGGTCCAGAATGCGCGCAGCGTTGGTCTTATTGATTTTTGCCATGTTGATATTTTTTGCAAAGATACATTTTTTTTCGCCATGTAAGAAAAAAGTTGTATATTTGCAATGATGAAAAATAATGATAAAGGATGCTATAACTATTCGTAGCTGTTGTATTTCTTGTAGTTATGGATTATCGTAAACAACTGATTGTTGAATAAAAAAGCGTAGAAAAGGAGAAAAAATAGTTGAAAAAAATGAAAAATTGTTGCCGAGAGGCGTGAATTTTTCATGTTTTTTGTTGTGAAACTTTTCGTGCACCCCAGGGTATGCGAGAAACATATTGTAAAAGAAAAGAATTATAAACATTAAAAAAACGTTTAAACAAAAAATGAAAGAAAACATGAAACAGGTTTATTTGGCACCTGCAGTAGAAGTCAAAGTCGTCGCCGTTGAGAACGGTTTTGCTATCAGTGATCCTATCATGACAGAGTCAGTCAATAGTCTTATTGTTGAATTCTAAAAAGTAGAGAACGGAAAAATGAAAAAAGTTGTTTTATTAGCTGCTGTAGCTATGCTTGCTTTTGCTAGCTGCAATAAAGAAGAAAACCAGGTCAGACTCAATTTCGGTGGTGAGCCTTATGCAGATGCAGACAAGCAGGCTTACGAAGCCAATCGTGTTTTGTTCACTGCCGGTGACCATATTTTGATCAATGGCGAGGATCTCGTGCTTGCTCCTCGAAACAATGGCAGACAGGCTGTTTGCGAAGCTTCTCCCGCTGATACTTTCTACGTGTTCTATGGCGGTGCTACCGTTGCTGCCAACCACACTGCTACCATTGAGTTCAAGTCTGAAGTAACCGGTATCCCCGAGTCTTATACTGTACTCAATAATACTATTCACAACCCTTGGCCCATGTCGGCTGTTGTTACTGATGCTTCCCGTAGCTTCACTCTTCTCCACAATGTTTCTGTCTTCTCCGCTGGCTGTAAGCTGGGCATGGATTTCATCAATTATATGTGGGGTGCTAATGGCCGTCAGGCTCAGGTTTGGGCAGAAGGCGATGAACTTCCCGTTATCCGCTTCAAACGCGCTACCATTGAGTGTCCTACCAGAAAGATCACTGGTACTGCTACCATGCAGGTGGTTAATGAAGATGGTGAAATTGTTGAAGAACCTTCTTTCACCGTTCGTAACGCAGCTCCCAATGGCAATATGCTGACTGTCAACATCCTTGAGGAGGGTAATAGCAATGTTGTTCCTCTGGCTACTGCTAGCAATTATGGCGACCGTTACTTCAACGTTCCTTTCCCCGTGATGACTTCTAACAGCCTCCAGTTCAACATCACTTATTATTTCGAGGCAACAATCAATGGTCAGACTTATGCCTTCAACTATTCTGCTCCTTTTACGACGACCCCTGTCAACCGCTTCCATCGTGCTATCCGTCTTGACCTCAAGTGCAACCTGTATGATCAGGAGCCTGGCAACTGGAACCATAAGATTAATTTCTAATCAATTAGTCTGATTTTTATTCCCCCTTTATTGGGGATCTTAATAACAAAGGACTGCCGTTGGCGGTCCTTTGTTTATTTATTGCAATAAATATGTGTAGGTGGATGAATCAGAGTATGGTATCTGTCCATGGATGTAGACCTATGTTATCGCAGATTGTAAACTATGTTTGAAAGGTGAATATACAAAATGAAGATTGAGTACATGAAACTCAATCTTCATTGTAATGTTGTATTTGCGACTGTGTGTTCGGGTGGGCGTTGGTTGTGAGCCAGATATGCAAAGAGTTTTGCTGTCTGGTTTGGGTTGATTTGCGCTATACTGTTGTGTCTTTTATGTGGAACAGGGTTTGATTCGGTATAGCATGCGCTCAGCGGAGTTGGAGGGGAGGTAGCGGTAGAGCCAGCGGTTGGTGCGGTTGCGGGTTATGCGTAATCGGATTTTTGCAATGGGGCTCAAGCCTTTGGGCATTGGAGGACGGTAGTCTTTGTTGAGTACCATGGCGCGCATTTTGTTTACGTCTTCGTCCCTCAATTTGCCAATGATGTAGCGGCTGAGGTCGGTGTCGGTGAACTCTGAGGCTAACTGGGTGAGGATGTTGAATGCATCTTCCATGCCTATCTTATGCACGAGTTGGTGACATTCTTGGGGATTGAGCTCGGCTTGGCGGGCTTTGAGGAAAATGCTCCAGTCCAGGAGGTTGCGCAGGGGGAGCTTGTCTTTGGCTGTGAGGTGCGACACGGTGTGCATAAGCAAGTAGACCATATTAGCCAATGGTGGCAACTCGCCCTCGGCAGAGGCTTCGGTGGCGTGATGCTGGATGTATTTCTCGGCTTTGCGCTGGGATAGGTAGTTTTGGTCCAGTAAGTATAGGTGATTCTCCACTGTAACTCCGTCGATGGCCATCTCGGAATGTTTGCCGTCAAGGGTGGCTTCGGCATTGCCGAGTAGTGCGTTCCCCTTCATGTAGTTGCCAGGAAAGAAAATGTCGATGTCGCCGCAAGCTCGTGAGTTGGGGTGGGGGTAGAGCTTGGCCAGAGTCATGCCTTTGAGCAGCACAAGCTGGAGTCCGGCTTCTTCGGATTTGTGTCTGATTTTTTCTAGCACCTCAGCCTGCCGGTTGAAGTGGTAATGGGTTCGCTCTGCTGAGAGCGACCAGCTGAGGGCTATATCGCTGTGAGGCTGGAGCTCGGTTGGCAGTGCTTCGATTACGTCGTTAATCATGGTCACCACGCCGTGCTTGCGGGCCAGCCAGAACACGTCGGTCCATTCTTGCTCGCTGATTGGCAGAAAGTCGGGCTGCCGGTTGTTGAGCGAGCAGTGCAGTAGCTTCAGCATCAGGTCAATCGTTGCGCTCATATTGCTGAAGGGCTAGTATTGGATAATCTTCCATTTGCCGTCAATCTTGTGGCAAACGGTGGGGATTTCGGACTCGACGGTGTCGATGTTGAAAGCGCTGGACCACAGCACATGTGTGTTCACGGTGGCGGTGGTGTCGCCCTCGTCAATGGTCGTGTTAGTCACTGCGAACTCATGGATGACCATGCCGAGACCCTCAATCTGTTCAATCCAGGCTGCGGCATCCTCTTCTGAGAGGTTGGTGTAAGTCAGCGCAGTCTCGTAATCCTGGGCCTGGGTGGCCTCAAAATAACCGTTGACGATGCCTGCTGGGCTGTTTTTTGTGCCACAGCCGATGAGTGTAAATGCCATGCAGGCGGACAATAGTACGATGATTTTCTTCATTATGCGGTATTAATAAATTCAATATTCTTATTGTTTCAGTTTGCAAAAGTACAAAAAAAATGTCAGTCAGTATAATTTTTTTTTATCAATTCCGTTATTTGTTGTAATTTTGCAATACATTAGTAACATAAAAAAATAGGATAAAACTGTATTGGAACTGTTGATTGGCATATTGTGTGGTATCGCTTTGTCGCTGTTTTTCAGCTTCGGACCTGCGTTCTTTTCGCAGATCCGTACTTCTATTCAGTATGGGTTCCGCAAATCGTATCCCTTTGCAATAGGCGTCAGTTTGGGCGATATTGTCATCGTTTTCCTCATGCTTACGGTGCTCAAAAACGCCAATCTTTTCGATTTGCTGCATAATGTGTGGGTTGCTTCCATCGGTGGCGGAGTCATGGTTGCCATGGGCATCTATTTCTTCTGCAAGAAGGTGACTAGCCTGGAAGATATCGACGACAAAGAGCCCCGCATCAAATTCCGCGATAAAGGTGGCGAGCCTCGCCGCCGTACCATCTTGGCTCAGGGTTTTGTCATCAATTTCGTCAATCCCACCATCTGGATTTATTGGGTTTCGGTTATCACCCTTATCACGGGCGAATTTCAGCTCACCGGATGGGAACGTTATGAATTCTTTTTTGGCGTTCTTGGCAGTACACTTGCCCTTGATATCCTCAAATGTAAGCTGGCGTCGCTCCTGCAACGCATCATCACGGCCATGGTGCTGAATACAACCAATAAAGTCTGTTCGTTCATCCTCTTCGCCTTTGCCGGCTATTTGGTTGTTTCCATGGTCCTTTATCAGACCAATCCTAAAACCCGCGAGCGCGAACAGCAGCCCCAGAAATCCACCGAGCTTATTAAGAATCTGCACAATCGATTGGAGTCTAACGCCGTGCGCAACACCCACGATTCAGTTTTCGACACGATACAATATTAATTCGTTATGTTGAGAGAAGAAACGGTCTTCGGACCTATTTTTAGCCGCCGTCTGGGAACCTCCCTCGGCATCAATCTTCTGCCAGAGAATGGCAAAATTTGCAATTTTGACTGCATCTACTGCGAGTGCGGTTGGAATAAAGATGGCCGCGACGACACCGTCATTCCCTCTGCCTCCAAAGTGCGTGCAGACCTTGAACGCATGCTTATCCGTCTCAAAAACGAAGGCACCAAGGTCGATTCCATCACCTTCTCCGGCGATGGCGAACCCACCATCAACCCCGAGTTCCCCCAGATTATTGGCGACACACTAGCCCTCCGCGACCAGTACGCCCCCTCGGCCAAGGTGTCGGTGCTCTCCAACGCCACCCGCGTCCATATCCCTCAGGTGTTTCAGGCTCTGTGCAAGGTCGACAATCCCATCATGAAGATTGACGCTCCCACCAACGAACTCATCAGCCGCATCAACATGCCTGCCCCGGGCTACGATATTGCCCGTGTCGTTGAAGCCCTGCGCCAATTCAAGGGCAATTTCATTTTGCAGACCTGCATGCTGCGCAGCCAGGAATACAATTTCGACTCTTCTCGTCCTGAGGTGGTTGAGGGTTGGATGAATATCGTTCGCGACCTGCGCCCGCGCGAAATCATGGTCTACACCATCGACCGTCCCACCCCTGCCCAAGGCCTGGAAAAATTCACCGTTGAGCAGATGTCCGCCCTCGTGCAGCCCCTTATCGACGAAGGTTTCAGCATCCAAATCAAGGGCTGATCGGCCGACTCTAAATGCAAATAAATAAAAAATTTTTTGTATATCAATAATTTTGTGTAATTTTGCAAATTTGGAAAATGTACTTAAATGACATTTTTCTAAGCGTATTACACACTCAATCAGTAGGTTGGGTAATTATTAATAAAAATAGGAGAACCAAGCTATAGCAGCACCATTTACCCCCGGCGCCCCCAATAACAATCGCGGACGCGGCAAAGGCCCCATAAAAAAGGAGCCAGAACATCAGATTAACGAGCGCATCACTGCCCCGATGGTACGTGTGGTAGGCGACAACATGGAGCCTGTCATCATGAGCACCAAGGAAGCGCTGGCCAAGGCCTACAACGACGGCCTCGACCTCGTCATGATTTCCCCTTCGGCAAATCCTCCTGTGTGCAAAATCATCGAGTACCAGAAGTTCCTCTACGAACAGAAGAAGCGCGAGAAAGAGCGCAAAGCCAACTCCACCAAGGTCGTCATCAAGGAAATCCGACTCTCTCCGCAGACCGACGAGCATGACTTCGAGTTCAAACTCAACCATGCCAAACGTTTCCTCAAGGAGGGCAACAAGGTGAAGGTCGACGTCTTCTTCCGCGGTCGCTCCATCGTCTACAAAGAACAAGGCGAGGCCCAGCTGCTGAAGTTTGCCGAGGCACTCATGGAATTCGGCAAGCCCGAGGCCATGCCCCGACTCGAAGGCAAGCGCATGCTCATGATCATCGCTCCTAAGAAATAGAGCACCAAGGATAAGGGAGGTCGGCAAGGCTGTTGTGAGGTTGATGCGGTGAAGAAACCTCGAAACTGCAGAAACTCCATAACACCTTCATCTCGCCAATTCCAAAACAAAATTAGAACCGGAATATCGTAATATATAGTCTAACTTAAAAAACAGTAAAGTAATGCCTAAAATGAAAACCAAAGCTGCTGCCCGCAAGCGTTTCGCTTTCACCGGCACCGGCAAAATCAAGAGAAAGCATGCTTATCATAGCCACATTCTGACTAAGAAAGAGACCACGCAGAAACGTAATCTCGACCACACCGCACTGGTGAGCCGCGACGACGAGAAGCGCGTAAAACGTATGCTTTTGGCCTAACAGCCATTTTTGTGTGGGCCGAAGGTTGCGAAACCCGGAGCCCGCAGGAGTTATTAACCATTATTAAAAGCACCAAAGAGGACAGGCAGGAATCCTTTCCGGGCTGTTCCGCTTTAATGAAAACAAATTAATTAAACATGCCAAGATCAGTAAATGCTGTAGCTTCCAGAGCTCGCAGAAAAAAGATCCTCAACCGCACCAAAGGTTATTGGGGTAGAGGTAAAAACGTATGGACCGTTGCCAAGAATAAGTGGGAAAAAGGTCAGACCTATGCTTACCGCGACAGAAAGAACAAGAAGCGTGAGTTCCGCGCACTGTGGATCAACCGTATCAACGCCGGTTGCCGCATCAACGGTATCTCCTATTCTGTTTTTATGGGCGAATTACACAAGAACAACATCGAACTGAACCGCAAAGTTCTCGCCGACCTGGCTATGAACAATCCTGAGGCTTTCACCGCTGTTGTCAAGATGGTTAAGAAATAAGCCAAAGCAAATTGAGTGATTAACCTTTAAATCTTAATGTCATGGGAAAAATTGAATTATTGCAATATGTAGAGGACCTGGTCGAACGCAAAGAGTTCCCCGAGTTCAAGGCTGGCGATACCATCACTGTCCATTATAAAATTAAAGAAGGAAACAAAGAACGTATCCAGAACTTCCAGGGCGTTGTTCTTCAGCGCAGAGGAAGTGGTTCTACTGAGACCTTTACTGTCCGTAAGATTACCAACGGCGTAGGTGTGGAGCGCGTTTTCCCCATCTGCAGCCCCTTCATCGAGCAGATCGACGTCAACAAGTATGGCGCTGTTCGCAGAGCTAGAATCTTCTATCTCCGCAATCTTACCGGTAAGAAAGCCCGTATCAAGGAAAAGAGACACTAGTCTTCAATTCCATTCCGATATTTCCGGCAAAGCGGTATCTTCCTCACAGAAGGTGCCGCTTTCCTTTGCTCGAAACTCACTGTATAGAACACAAGATGGTGGGCGGCAAGGACTGCATGCCGGCTGGGATTAATGCTTGCGAGTATTGCACGAAGGAAAGAGATTGGAGGAATGCGGGCTGTCTGGATTGTGCGATTTCACAAACGCTAAAGTGCCCTCTGGGCAGAAAAAGAGAAGACCCGTTGAAACTCCGTTGAAGACCCGTTGAAGGCCCGCTCGTGAAACACTAGCTTGGACGGGGTTTCACAAGGATTTCGTCCCGTTTTCTGTGAGGCTGCGCCGAGACTATAAAACCCTCTTTCAAAATAGTTGGATGAGGGAATCTGTCCACACGGTGTTGGCATCAATGGCCAGTTATGCGGTTGGGCGTGGCGTAACTGGAGCGAAATTGTTAGTTGGTACTACTTGAATTTGACTTCCACTCCGGCAAACGCGACTTTGCCTTCGGGCAAGAGCGTGGGCGAGTTGGGTGCGGAAGGTTGGTTTGTGGTAGAAAAATTGGCGAGAATGAGCAGAAAAATTGCCGAAACTGAAAAATTCTTTGCTATGTCGACAAAAAATCGTATCTTTGCATGTATTAAATATAAATACGACCTTTATTAACTTATTATATATTAAGGAGAAAAACAATGAAAGTAAATGTCAAAAACTTTGGTGAAGTGTCGCTGGAGCAGCCTTGCTCGTTTATCGACATCATCAAGATGGTAAATCCCGATGGCTTGAACAACTATGTTGCAGCCAAGATCAATAACGAGTCAACCCTTATCGATCTGCGAACTACCGTCACTACTGATTGCGACATTGAACTGCTCGATACCACCAATAAGGAGTGCCTCTCTGTGCTTCGCCATACCACGGCCCATATCATGGCCGAGGCTGTGCAGAATCTCTTCCCCGAAGCCAAAATCACCATCGGTCCCGCCACCGACAACGGCTTCTTCTACGATTTCGATTTCCGCCCCTTCAGCCGTGAAGACCTGGACGCTATTGAGAAAGAGATGAAGTCCATCATCAAAAAGGCTACTCGTCTGGAGCGCCGCGAGGTCACCCGCGATGAGGCCTTGCAGATGATGCAGGAGCGCAACGAGCCCTATAAAGTCGAGCTGCTTGAGGCCATCCCCGAGGGCGAGACCATCACCATCTACAAGCAGAACAACTTTGTCGACCTCTGCCGTGGACCGCACCTGCTCAACACCCGCCCCATCAAGGGCTTCAAGCTGCTTTCGGCTTCCAGCACCTATTGGCGTGGCGACAAGAACAACAAGTCCCTGTTCCGTATCCACGGCACCGCCTTCTTCACCAAGGAAGATTTGGAGGCTTATCTGCAGTACTTAGAGGATATTAAGAATCACGACCACAACAAAATCGGTCGCGAGCTGGAATATTTCACCACCGTCGACGTCATCGGCCAGGGTCTGCCCCTGATGATGCCCAAGGGCACCAAGGTCATCATGACCATGCAGCGCTGGATTGAGGATGAAGAGACTCGCCGCGGCTACATGCGCACCAAGACCCCCCTCATGGCCAAGAGCGACCTCTATAAGATTTCCGGCCACTGGGATCACTATAAGGATGGTATGTTTGTCATGGGCGATGAAGAGAAAGACAAAGAGGTCTTCGCACTGCGCCCCATGACCTGCCCCTTCCAGTACTATGTTTATAAGAACAGCCAGAAATCCTACCGCGACCTGCCCTGCCGCTATGGCGAGACCTCCACACTCTTCCGCAACGAGGACAGCGGCGAGATGCACGGCCTCACCCGTGTGCGCCAGTTCACCATTTCTGAGGGCCACCTCATCGTGCGTCCCGACCAGATGGTTGAAGAGTTCAAGGGCTGTATCGACCTGGCCAAATACTGCCTCCAGACCCTCGGTCTGCTGGACGATGTGACCTGGCACCTCTCCAAGTGGGATCCCACCAACACAGCCAAATATATCGGCGATGCCGAGACCTGGGAGTCCACCCAGCAGAGCATCCGCGAGATTCTCACCGAACTCAACATCCCCTTCACCGAGGATGTTGGCGAGGCCGCATTCTATGGTCCTAAGGTCGACATCAACGCCAAGAACGTCTATGGCAAAGAAGACACCATGATCACCGTGCAGTGGGATGCACTGCTGGCCGAACAGTTCGATATGTACTTTATCGACAAGGACGGCAGCCGCACCCGCCCCTACATCATCCACCGCACCAGCATGGGCTGCTACGAGCGCACCCTGGCTTGGCTGATTGAAAAATACGACGGCGCACTGCCCACCTGGCTCGCCCCCGAGCAAGTCCGCGTGCTGCCCATCTCCGAGAAATTCCTCGACTATGCCGAGCAAGTCACCAAAGCCCTGCAGGACAATGGCATCGAGGCCACCATCGACCGCCGCAACGAGAAAATAGGCTACAAACTGCGCGAAACCCGCATGCAGAAAGTCCCCTACGCCCTCCTCATCGGTCAGAAGGAGCAGGACCAGCAGCTCGTATCCGTATGGAACCGCAAGGACGGCGACCTGGGTCAGAACACCCTCGAAGCCTTTGTTGATGCCGTCTGCAAAGAAATCCGCACCAAGTCCGTGGAACTCACCATCCGCAAACAGGCCGAATAAAGACCCCTGATTAGTGCATCGTAGAATGCAGATTGTAGAATATAGAATTCCGAGTGCGGAACACATGCTACAATCTGCATTCTATATTCTTTTAGTGATTAGTGATTAGTGATTGGTGATTAGTGATTAGTGGGCGGCAGCCAGTCAAAGTCAAAGTTAAAGTCAAAGTTAAAGTCAAAGTTAAAGTTAAAGTTGTTTATGCGTAAATTGATTATTATCTTATCACTAATGATTCATATTTCGACGGTCCTCAGCCAAGAATACGTCTATGTGTTGAGGAACGTGGATGACGTGAGCGGGTATTACTATTCAGAATATCAGATTGATACAACTCAAGACCTCCGAGACAGCGTCGCCGTCCAGGTCAGAGATGCAAAAGGCCTTCCTACCCCTGCCGTGATAGCTTTTAGCGGCTTGGGCGTGAACGACACCTTCAGCATTGGTAAGAGTGGCAAGATGGCCATGTCAAAGGAACAACGCGGTAGATATACCTCTTTTCGTTGCGAGAGCGGAAACTGCCATATCCAAGGCTTTTGGTTTCAACAGATAGAGTATGACCAATCGACTGGAATCCAGGTGCCGTACCGCCACGAGGAACTAACCATCGTCCTGCCTGAGGTCGACCCTCACAGCAAATATATCATTCGGTCACCACAGCCTGTCAGCCATGACGAAGTCGAAAAAATCAAGCGAGATTTATCCCATGGGGCAGACCTGACCTCCAAATACAAAAACCTAAAAATCGAACCATATTATGAGCTGTAATGGCCAATGGTTTCAAACTAAATTCAACAAAAATGTACTTGTAACTTGGATTCTGCTTTAAAACTGACCAAATCATCGATTTTTGGTTGTGCTTTAAAAATGAATTGCGGTTGTTTCGCACCCCAGCAGACACACCTTAGCTCCGCCCTACCTCCGTTCCTTATCCTATATTTATACCTTATTTATACTATATTTATTCTATATATAATAGTATAAATAAGGTATAAATATAGTATAAATAAGGTAAAACTGGCGAAAGTGAGGCGCAGCTTGGGGCGTTGAGGCGGACTTGCTGGCGGCTGATTGGGTGATGAATAGATTTGTCAGAGTGGCGTAATTGTGCAGTGATTGCTTAGACCTAAGTTGAAAATAAGTTTATTTTTTTAGTTGTGGTTGGGGCGTTTTGTTGTTTTGAATCAAGCTGGAATTATTTATTTCAATTTTTTTTACTTTGTTTTTTCGTTGTTTGTCAAGTTGTTAATGTTTGCTTGATTAAAAAAATAATCATCTGATGCAATAATGGTCAAAAAATGCCGTTATTTGGATTAAAAAATTAATCAAAAGAATAATAATGTAATCATGGCTAGAAAAAAAGAACAAGAAACGGGAACACTCACTAAAGCTGAGGAACAAGTGATGCAGTCGCTATGGGGATTGGGCAAAGGATTTGCCGGTGAAATCGCAGCTAATGTTGAAGAACCCAAACCGGCCTATCGTACGGTGCTGAGTATCATTCGTATCCTAGAAACTAAAGGCTTTGTGAGCCATCATGAGTTTAATGGCAACAACCAATACTTTCCCTTGGTGAGCAAGGAGAAGTACTCTGGGCAGATGCTGGGTTCATTGATGAAGAACTATTTTAGCGCATCGTACAGTTCGTTGGTGTCGTTTTTCTTGAAAGACAAGAACATATCGGCACAGGACCTCGATGACTTGAGCCAGCTTATTGAGCAGACTCGCAAAGAAATGAAAAATAAAGAGTAAAAGAAACTATTATGGAGTATATCAATTATATTTTCTATGTGCTAGTGGCAATGGCACTTTTCCTGTTGGGTTATTGGCTGCTGATGCGGCATGAGGTGCGCCACCAGATGGTGCGATTCTACTTGCTGTCCACCATGGTGTTATCGCTGCTGTTGCCTTTGGTGCACCTGCAAGTTCCTATGCAGGTGACTCAGCCAAAGGAAGGTGAACCGACCATCTACCGCACTTTCTTTGCGAATCAGGATTTAGTCGGTACTAATGCTTCTGTCTCTAGCAAACCTGTCGAAGCCAAGCCACAAACTACTGAAGCGGACGAACGGGCATTACCTAGCAATACCAAACCGAGTATGATGGTAATAATTAGCTGGATTTACTGGCTTGTCGTTGGCGTCATGGCACTTGTGTTTCTTATTCGCCTTGCCAGTTTGCTCGGCAAACTGCGAGGGCTGACCTATTCGGAGCATGAAGGTTATCGCCTGGCGGTGATAGAGGGTGATTCGCCTGCGTTCTCTTTTGGGCGGAGCATAGTGATCGGCTGCAGCAACTTTTCTGACCAAGAGGTGGAACAGTTGCTTGGACACGAACTGGTGCATGTGCGCCGTCACCATACGGCAGACGTGCTGCTGTGCGAAGTGCTGAAAGTGGCCTTGTGGTTCAATCCCTTTGTGTGGCTCTATGCCCGGGAGTTGAAACGCGTGCATGAATATCAGGCCGACCAGCAGATGGTGTCGGGCGAGCACGCTACCACCTATCTACAGTTGCTCTACCACCAGCTTTCGGGTCGGGAGTATAGCACCATTGGCAACAACTTTGACTATCGTATAACTCAAAAACGTATAAAAATGATGAAACAACACAAAACTCGATTTGGCAGCCTCTCGCTGCTCGTGGCCTTGCCGGTCATGGCTTTAATTCTGTTTGCCAATTGCAAGCAGGCTGATGGTACAACCTATGTGGTTGACAAGATTGTTATGTTGTCGGATGATGCGGAGTCAACACCTCTTGACTGCTGGTCTTTCTTCGACTTAGAGAATCGTGAGTTCACCTTTCATAAAGATGGCACCGTGGATGTGGTGTGCACGGTTGATTCCTCGGTGAACTTCACAGGCCGATATGTTTTCAGCGAACAAGATGGCCTGGTTATCTACGATGCTGATGGAAGCAAGTGGCTCAATCTTGATTGCCATACCGACTACTACAATCAAGACAGTATCGGTCTCACCTTCACCGACCGCGACCCCGTGCGAGGCCTTAGCGTAATGTGCCAGGCTTTATCTATCAAGGTATTTCCAACTTATGAGGCGGAGATAACCGAGTATGATGAGGATGGCAAGGCACTAAAGGTCACAGCAGAGGTGATTGACACTACATATCCCCATGTCTCAATTATGTCTCACGACTACGACTATATGGATGAGCGCAATTGGTTCTTGGATAACAGACTATTGATTGCGACCAAAAGTGGCAGTCGTAGCACAGGTGTGGTGCGTCAACGGAAGCCGGTTTTTCTGACCACTTGGAATTACCCCACTGGTGTGGCCGACACTGCGGCTGCAGCCTATGATACAATTACAGGTGCAGGCTGCAATCCTAAGCGCGATGATTTCCAATTCCATCTGCAAGTAAAGCTGAAAAAGAAGTAATCAACCTCCTGCACAAGAGCCAAGGCAACAAAGTTTCTTCTTTGTCGCCTTGGCTCTTGTACTTGCAGACGGAAATGCCTTCAGCGGTCGGAGAAAGAGTGTTACGATTTAATTCACGATTGATTTGCGATAACTTTCGCTTCAACCAAGAGGGCGTCAAGAATGAAATCGGCTTGCAGTGCAGGAGTGTAGAAATGGTGTCGGCTCGCTGTAACCCCGCTGTAGCTCCGTTGATTCTACGGGGTGGCTCCGCTTGGGAAGCGGGTCCACAGGGGGAGTACAAAGAATGTATGGTGGCCTATAATATAGAATCTAGAATGGATTTTTGCGTCAGCGCGCACATTTGTGCGAAATCAATGTGTTAGGTGATTCTATATTCTAGATTTATGGTCATACTGATGTGGCGAGTAGTTGTTTGTGATGTGAATGCTGGTGCGTAACTAATAGAATAACACTTATTTATATTTTGTCTGCCACGAGTGCTCAATTCCGGATAATTTGACGCAGATATAGAATTAGTATTCTATAAATGCTAGATTGTATTTTATATCTATTGTAAGGAATCGGCAACCTTGAGTTTTGATTACTTTCCCGTGGCAGAATGAGAAACGGCGGCGCAGGGTGTGATTGCGTCGCCGTTTGTGATGTGGATATTGAAAAGTGGTGTTATGCTTCCGCTTTATCCTTGGGCAGGATGAGGTTGAGGATGACGGCGAGGCAGAATACCACGGCCACGCAGTTCTCGGCAAAGATGCTCTTGATAATCTCGGGGAAGATGTTGAACATCTCGGATGCCTGGGTGAAGCCAAGACCGATGGCCAGTGAGAGGATGACGATGGTCTTGTTGCGACCCTGCATGCCGCATCGGGTAATCATCTCAATACCAGCCACGATGATGCTGCCGAACATCATGATGGTGCAGCCACCCAAAACGCACTGGGGCACAGTGGTGAGTGCGGCACCAAAGGAGGGTATGAATCCGGCCACGAACATGACCAGCGCACCGGTGAGGATGGCAAAGCGATTGACCACGCCAGTCATAGCCACGAGACCTACATTCTGGCTGAAGGAGGTGATGGGGGTGCAGCCAAAGAGGCCGGCAATGGAGCTTACAAAGCCGTCGCAGGCAATGGCTCCGGAGAGTTCCTTGGTCTCGGGGTCGCGTTTGAGGCCGGTGGCTGCCAGGGCACTGGTGTCGCCAATGGTCTCAGTGGCAGATACTAAGAAGATGACCACGAAGGAGAGAATGGCACTCCAGTTGAACTCGGGGCGGAATGGAAGGATGGTGGGCAGCGCCACAATCTTGTTGGTGTTGGCAATTACAGAAAAGTCGACCATGCCCATGCACACGGCCAGGATATAACCCACAATGAGGCCGAAGAGGACGGAAATCATCTTGGCGTAGCCTTTCATGAAGATGTTGAAACCCAGGCAGCAGAGCAGTGTGACGGTGCCGACCACCCAGTTCTGCCACGAGCCAAAGTCGGCAGCGCCTACGCCTCCGGCAAAAGAGTTTGCACCTACAGGAAGCAGCGAGAAGCCGATGGCCGTGACCACGGTTGCGGCAACTACCGGGGTGATGATTCTAATCCAATATTTGGCAAACAAGCCGAGCAGACCCTCGACAATACCGCCCACGATGATGGCTCCTGCCATAGCACCGGTGCCGTAAGTGGTTCCGACGAAGATGGCCACTGATAGGAAGGTGAAGCTGATACCCATGACGATAGGCATTCGCGAGCCTATGCGCCACAAGGGATAGAGCTGGATGGTGGTGCCGATGCCGGCAATGATCATGGCATTCTGAATCAGCGATGCCGAAAGCCCTTGTTCCAGCCCCAGCACGTTGGCCAGGATGATGATGGGCGTGATGTTGGCCACAAACATGGCCAGCACATGCTGGAGTCCGATGGGCAATGCTTTGAGAAATGGAATCTTAGCGTCGAGTTGGAATACGCTGTCGTTGGTAGAAGGTGTATTCATAATAATATTTTTTTGTTAAAGTCTTATTTGCGGAAGATGATTTCGCCTGAGACAGGGTCCATTTTGTCCACGATGGCTAGGGACTCGAGCTGGAATCCTTGCTGTCGGATTTCCTGTCCACCAGGCTGGAAACCTTTCTCAACGGCAATGCCGATGCCCTGGATGGTTGCACCTGCTTGGCGGCAGACTTCTATCAGACCGCGCAAAGCGGCACCATTGGCCAGAAAGTCGTCGACGATGAGGATTTTGTCGTCGGGCGAGATATAGCGTTTGGACACGATGATGTGGTTGGTGCATTGGTGGGTGAAGGAATAAACATCGGCAGAATAGACGTCGGTACCCACATTAAGGCTCTGTGATTTTTTGGCGAAAAGCAGTGGTGCGCCGAATTGCTGGGCTGTGGCGAAGCCGATGGCTATACCGCTGGCCTCAATGGTGAGCACTTTGTTGATTTCTTTGTTGGCGAAGCGGCGGGCGAATTCTTGGCCCATCCAACTGATGATTTGAGGGTCGATGAGGTGGTTGAGAAAAGAATCGACTTTGAGCACCGATTCGCTCAAAACGCGTCCTTTTTGTTTTATTGTTTCTTCAAGTAGGTTCATTTTGTTGCCGTAATTTGTTGAATTATAGTGGTTGTTGCGCTGTCTGACGCTGAATGCGCCAGAGGGTAATTATTCTGCAAAGATACTATTATTTTGCGATATAACAAATTTTATGTTGTTGAGGGGCTTTGGGGTGTGAAAAAAGCCACTGCTGTTGGGCGGTGGCTTTTATGCTTGGGTTGGTTTCAGTCGACGATGTCGGCATAGAGGTCGTTCTCCATTGCCTGGGTGATGCGCACGGTGTAGAATTCGCCAGTCTTCAGCGGCCGAGGGGAGGTGATGATCACTTCGTCGTCTACCTCCGGGCTGTCGTATTCGGTGCGGCCGATGTAGTAGTTGCCCTCCCGGCGGTCGATGAGTACGCGGTAGTCTTGGCCCACGCGTTCTTCATTTTTCTCCAAGGATATTTGCTCCTGGACGGCCATAAGCTCCGATACGCGGCGTTCTTTTTCTTCCTCAGAAATGGGGTCGCCTAAAGCCTCGGCGGGTGTGCCTTCTTCTGGAGAATAGGCGAAACAGCCCATGCGGTCGAAACGAGCTTGGCGCACAAATTCTTTGAGCTCTTGGAATTCTTCTTCGGTCTCGCCGGGATAGCCCACGATGAGGGTGGTGCGGATGCTGACGTTGGGAAGTTTCTGACGGAAAGTTGCGAGCAAATCAAGTGTGCCTTGGCGGTCGATACCACGCTGCATGGAGCTGAGTATGCGGCTGTTGATGTGCTGGAGGGGAATGTCGATGTAGTTGCAGATGTTGTCGTGGCGGCGGATGGCGTCAATGGCATCGATAGGGAAGGAGGTGGGGTAGGTGTAGTGGAGGCGAATCCATTGGGCTCCGCTCTCGGTGGCCAGGCGGTCCAGCAGTTGGCCGAGGGAGCGTTTGCCGTAGAGGTCGAGGCCGTAGTAGGTGGTGTCCTGCGAGATGACGATGATTTCTTTTGCGCCGTTGGCAACCAGGTCTTTGGCTTCCTGTACTAGCTCGTCAATAGGCCGCGACTGATGGCGGCCACGGATGAGGGGGATGGCGCAGTAGGAGCAGGTGCGGTTGCAGCCTTCGGCTATCTTGAGGTAGGCATAATGCTTGGGTGTGCTCAGCTTGCGCTCGGATGTGAAGGGTGCCTCGGCTACCTGGCTCTTGGCCCATTGCAGGATGTGGGACACGATGGCCTGCCATTGGTGGACGCCATACCAGGCGTCGACTTCGGGCATCTCGGGCTTGAGCTCTTGGCTGTAGCGTTCCACCAGGCAGCCTACGGCTACGAGCAGGCGCTGGCGGCCGTCGCCCAGGTGGCGGCGCTGAAAGTTTTGCTTGTCGTGAATCTGCTGGAGAAGCATGTTGACGGACTCCTCTTTGGCATCGCCAATGAAGCCGCAGGTGTTGACGACAACGATGTCGCAGTCGTTGGCCTGGCGGTCGAAGTGGACGGTATGGCCGGCGGCAGCCAGGTGGCCGGCTATGTTCTCGGAATCAACGGTGTTCTTGCTGCAGCCCAGTGTTATGATGTTGACTTTCATCTGCTGCTTAGTTTTTTTGGTCGAAAAGGCTGTCGACAAAGTCGTCGGCATTGAATATCTGCAGGTCGGTCATCTTTTCGCCGAGTCCGATATATCGCACGGGGATTTGGAACTGGTCGCTGATGCCGATGATCACGCCGCCTTTGGCTGTGCCATCAAGTTTGGTGAGGGCCAATGCGTTGACATCGGTTGCTGCGGTGAACTGTTTGGCCTGCTCAATGGCATTCTGGCCTGTGCTTGCGTCGAGCACGAGCAGTACTTCGTGCGGTGCGTCGGGCATGAGTTTCTGCATGACTTTGCGGATTTTGCCGAGTTCGTTCATCAGACCTACTTTGTTGTGGAGGCGTCCGGCGGTGTCGATGATGACTACATCCATATCCTTGGAGAGGGCGGACTGGAGTGTGTCGTAGGCCACGGAAGCGGGGTCGGCATTCATGCCTTGTTGAACGATGGGAACGCCCACACGTTCAGACCAGAGTTGCAGCTGCTCAACGGCGGCAGCACGGAAGGTGTCGGCAGCGCCGAGCATGACTTTCTTGCCGGCTTGCTTGTACTGATATGCAAGTTTGGCGATGGTGGTTGTTTTGCCCACGCCGTTGACGCCTACGACCAGGATGACATAGGGGTGCTTGGGCAGTGGCGAGTCGAAGTCTTCGGGAAATTTGCCATCGTGTTTGCGCAATAGTGCGGCGATTTCGGCGCGAAGAATGTTGTTCAACTCTGATGTGCTGATGTATTTGTCACGACGGATGCGCTCTTGCAACTTCTCAATGATTTTGAGTGTTGTTTCAACGCCGACATCGGAAGTGATGAGGGTTTCTTCGAGATTGTCGAGGACATTTTCGTCGACAGTGGATTTACCAAGGATTGTCTTGGTAAGCTTGGCAAAGAAGCTTTCTTTGGTCTTGGTCAGACCTTGGTCAAGGGACTCTTTCTTTTCTTTTCTGCTAAATAGGCCCATGGTATATTGTTGTTTGGTTGTTGAGTAGCGTTAGATTTCAGATTGTAGAGTGTAGATTGTAGAGTGGCTGGCGCGGTCAATTCGCGATTCACAAGTTATTTGATGCCCAGTTTCTTGTTCATTGTCGGACGAATCTCGTCGTTGAAGATTTTCTGGTAGGTCTCGAAATTGTAACGAGCGTTGTCGCCAGAGGCAAAGTACCAAAGCACTACAACAAAGTCCTCGGCAGTCTGATAGCCTTGGAGGACAGTGATTTGCTGTTGGTTGGACTTGAAGATGCCAAATGAGGGGAATCCGATGCGGGCTCCCAGTACTTTCTTGGCAAAGTTGTGGGTGGAAGGACGCCCTCCCGGGGCAGCAGGGGTGTTGGCATATTTGCTGCCTGCCCAGGTGAATTCGGAACTGCCCTCGGCATCGAACTTGACGGGGATATAGTAAGTGTTCAGTATCTTGGCAACTGTGGGGTTGGCAAAGGTCTCGCGATCCATTTTTTTGCACCAACCACACCAAGAGGTGTAGAAGTCGACAAAATATAGTTTGGCATTGTTGTGGGTGTCGACCTTTGAGGCTTGCTCAATGGTTTTCCAGTTGACTGATTGTGCGCTCAAGCCGCCGCAGAAGAGGCAGCTAAGAGCGAGCATGAGAAGTAGTTTCTTTTTCATATTATCGTATTATTTATTCTATTGTATGTTTGTGTTTTACCAGTCGTATTTCCAGTCGTTGTCGAGTTCTTCGTCGGGGTTGTAGACCTCTTCGCGCTCCTCACGGTCGCGGATGCGGAAGAGTCGGCCGAGCCAGTCGTCTTTCTTTGAGATGGTTTGGGTGGATTTCTGCTTGTCTTCGTCGATGATTTGGGAGATTTGCTTGATATAGTTTTCCACGTATGTGTGTGGGTGAGTCTCGTCGTAATGGATAGTAGAGCCAGTATAGTAGTGGTGGATGATGCTGTCGTAGCTGATGCCTAATCCAACCATGCGTATGGTCCCTTCTTGGCTGAGGCCTACACCGTGACCAAAGCCGTGGCCGGAAAGGGTTACGCGGTGGGAGAGGCTGTCGTAGATGACGGAGAAGAAGGTGGACTTGAGTTGGAAGTCGGTGCGGATGCGGGTGAGGGGTACGTTGCAGAGGCGTACTTTGCGTTGCGATTGGCTGAAGTGTAGCAACTCGCGGCGGATGCTGTCTTCATTGATGTTGAGTTTATGCTTGCTAGAGAAGTAGTTAAGCCATTTGTCTTCGGTTACTACTTTCACCCATTCACTTTGGCGCATGTGGTAGGAGAAGGTGTCTGGCACGGAACGCAGGTAGGGGAGGGCGGCACGCCAGACGTCCTCGGAGTTGGCGGTTTCGCCACCGCTGTTGGAGTGGAACGGTGTGTCGATGAGTTTGCCATCGGCATCCACGATTGTCATTCCGCTGCTTTGCATGGTTCCCAGCATGATGTCGGGTCGCACGCATCGGTTGAGATAGGCTTGGCAGTGTACTTGGTCGCAGAAATTGTAGCCTTCTGCTTTGTGTTTGTTGATGTTTTTCATTGCCCAGGTGCGGGAAATGATGGCTTGTACGCGAAATATGTCGGTCTTGTCGCCATAGATTTCCGATTGCACTACACCAGCAATATAGGTCTCGAATTCGACATCATTGATGATGAACAATTTGCCATTTTTGCCCACCGTTACGATAAGGTTTCCTTCATAAGTGCGATGTTTGATGTTGCGCGGATTGAGGCAGAGGATGCAGGCTGTGTCGTTGGCTGCGAAGGTGACTTTCGCGTGGTTGCCATAGTCATAACCGTCTATTGACACGTGCACTTGCTTCCCATTGGTTGTTAGTTCAACAGATTTGCCATCGCCTACGGATGCTTCAATCATGGTGGTGTCGTTGGAGAGGAGGTCGTAGTTGCCTAGGTCGAACGATATGTTAATGAGGTCGATGGTGTTGTTAGAGAATAGTCTCACCTTCACGCGGTCGGCTTGTGCGCTGATGGCGAGGAGCAGTAGGCAGAGTATGGTGCAGAAGTGTTTCAATATATATTATTGTTTCATTATATTTATAATCTTTTTGGCAGTGCGGTCGGAGGCTCCGGCATTGCCTAATATCTGGTGCACTCTGGCGTAGCCTTGGAAGATTTGTGCGCGGCAGTCCTCGTGTGAGGCGATTTTCTCAAATTCAGACTCGAGAGCATTGTCGGTTACTTGGCCTTGGATGAGTTCTGTCACCACTGGGGTGTCGGCAATGAGGTTGACGAGCGAAATGTATTTGATTTTGTCGCCAATAAGAAGTCGTGCGATGGCTACCGACAAAGCATTGGCTTGATAGCAGACAACTTGCGGTACGTTGAAAAGAGCAGTTTCCAGGGTGGCTGTTCCGGAGCAGACGATAGCGGCATGGGCTACGGAGAGCAATGGATATGTCTTATCGTATATTACCGAAACGTTTTGCATGCCTTGGATAAAGGGCTGGTAGAATTTTTCACCCAGGAGCGACATGCCGGCAATGACGAACTGGTATTCGCTGTGTTTGGCGGCCAGGCGCAGCATGGGTGGCAGCATCTTCCTCAGTTCCATCCGCCGGCTGCCGGGCAGTAAGGCGATAATGGGTTTGTTGGCTTTGGGGACATCTTGTCCTTGGGCGCGATATTGAGCAACGGCATCTAGTAGGGGGTGTCCAACATAGACGGCCTGGGGGAAGTTGTTGTGGGCGTAGAAGTCTTGCTCGAAAGGCAGGATATAGCAGAGTTTGTCCAAATCGCGGCGCATGGTGCGGATTCTGCCTTTCTTCCATGCCCAGAGTTGGGGCGAGATGTAGTGGACGTTGCGATAGCCGAGTTCATGGGCATATTTGGCAATCTTTAAGTTGAAGCCGGGATAGTCGATATATACGAGAACGTCGGGATTGAACTCGCGAATGTCTTGTTTGCAGAAAGATATGTTGCCCAGAACTGTGCGCAGGTGCATGGCAACTTCTACGAACCCCATATAGGCAAGGTCGCGAATGTGCCGTACCATTGTTCCTCCGGCAGCCTGCATGGCATCGCCACCCCAGAATCGTATCTGTGCATTGCCATCCTGTCGATGGATGGCTCGCATCAGATTGGCTCCGTGTAGGTCGCCAGAGGCTTCTCCTGCTATAATGTAGTACTTCATATCGGCTGTCGCGGATTAGGAAAATGTGATATATTTATATTTTAATAAGTACCACATAAATATTACAAACGTTACAAAGAGTGTGCTTACTGCGGATTTCAGTGTGGTGGGGCATTCTTTGATTTTGGCATAATAACGCAACATCAGTATAGCAGGTAAGAATGCAACGGCAAACCAACGCAGGTGCTCTTCAACCGGAGAAGCAAACACAACAAGTCCCAGCAAGAGGAGTCCGGCTGTGATTAGCTCTGTGACTAGTACTATTAGTACGCCAAACGTGATACTATCGTGATTTAGAAACTTCTTCATAGTTCAATGTTCTTTAAGTCGTTGATGTGTCTCATGTCGGTCCAGTCGACGCTTACTGGTACGGCAGTCACGTATCCCTGTCCAAGCAAGTATTGGTCTGTGTCTTCGGGCGGATTGTCGCAGACGAATTTTCCGGTCATCCACCAATAGGGTCGTCCCATTGGGTCGGTGCGTTTTGCCAGGCTGTCAGTCCATCGTGCATTAGCTTGTCGGCAGATACGTATGCCTTTGATTTCCTCGGATTTGAGGTTGGGAACATTTACGTTGAGCGCTGTGCCTTCGGGTAATGGGTTTGCCAGAACTTGGTTGATGATATGGCGCACGGCTTGGGTGCATACGGTAAAGTCTGCCTGCTGGCTATGGCTTAGCAGCGAGAAGCCCACGGCTTGATAGCCGTTCAAGCAAGCCTCAAGCACGGCACCCATTGTTCCTGAATAGACAATGTTGATGGAGGCGTTGCTGCCATAGTTGATGCCGGAGAGCACAAGGTCTGGGCGGCGAGGACAGAAATGCTCATGCCCCATCTTCACGCAGTCGGCAGGTGTGCCGTCGCAAGCATAGTAGGTTATACCTTCCTGCTCTTCCACCAGGTAGGCTCTCAGTGGGCGCACGGTGGTGATAGAGGTGCTGACCCCAGAAGCGTTATGGTCCGGGGCCATCACGATTACCTCACCGAACTCCTTGGCAATTTCTGCCAGGTGCCGGAGCCCGCGTGAGGTCACACCGTCGTCGTTAGTGATGAGGATAAGCGGTTTCATGCTGCTATTCTTTTGCAAAAGGACTCTTCTGCTGTCCGAGGTAGAAGCTGGCGGGCTGCAGGATGTTGTCAAAGACATAATACTGAATAAGGACAGTGTCTTTGCTGTCGATGATGGCATAAAGGCGGTTGAGGTCAAACATCTCATACATCTCGCCGTTGCGCATCACCAGAGAGTCGGTGGGGTTGTTGTACTTGATATAGGTTTTTACTTCATGGCTCTTGCCCTCGGTGTTGGTCACGTGCAAAATGGCTTTGGGCGCAGATGCGAAACTTTCGTCCATCTTGCTGTTAGGTACACGGCTGGCAAATTCGTCGAAGTTCAAGTTGGCAAAGCAGGAGAGCATCTGAGCCACGCGTGCGGTATCGAAGGTGGGGATTGGGGTATTGCCTTTGAGGAAGACAAAACCGTCGCCATCGCGTTTCACCATGTAGGACTCTTCGGGAGACTCAGTGATATCCAGCTTCACGCTCTGCAGATGGTGGATATCCCAGTGAACGATATTGTGGCTTCGCCAAAGCATTGGGTCGGCTACAAAGCGGGGTGTCAAATAACCGCGGAATCCGGGGATGTGAATGATATAGGGCACTTTGTCGCCTTGGCGGAACATGTGGCAAGCCATCATGTCCTGAGTTTCATGGCCCACATAGTAGGTCACGGTGAGTTTCTCGTGGGGGAAGAGTTTGAATTTTCCATCAAACCAGTTGATGAAGTAGCGGCGCTGGTAGACTTCTACTTTTATTGCGTGGGCCGAGATGATTTTGATGGCTTGAGGCACAGCATTCTTGTTCACTTGCTGGCGAATGCGCATGTCGTGCAGCGTCTCCAGGAGCAAATCCACCATACCTTGGCTGGCGGGATATAAGCCGTCTACAGTCCACACGGTGTCAGCCGTAGTGTCGGCTACGCGTTCCAGGAGCACATGGTTGTTCTGTTTGTCGGCCAGGAAAATCTTGGTCACGGCATCAATATCTTCCACATGGAAGTCCTGTTTGAAGGTGGCGTCTTTGGAACCGTGGCGAGCAATCACAAATGCTACCACGCCGATAACAACCACGGCGATAAGGATTATAAGGTTTTTCTTCTTTTTCATTTTTTGCGGTATTGTTTACGACGGAGGATGATAATGACTATGCCGGCCAGCACAATCAGGCCGGAGGGCAGCAACAGGTTGAGCAACTGGTATCCTGTGCGGTCTTCCTTGATTTTCATCACGTCAAGTTTGCGGATTTTGATGTTGCGAGATCTGCTTGCAATGGTGCTCTCTTCTCCGATAAGGTAGTCGATACAGTTGAGGATAAGTTCTTTGTTGGCATACATGGTCTCGGTGTAGAAGTCATAACCGAGGGGATAGCCGGTGCCGTCCTTGTAGTTGAACCGGTTTTTAATCATATCGCCGTCAGAGAACACAATCATGCGGGTGCTGTCGCCTTCGGCACGGTAGCCCATAGCGGGCAGTTCCATGAATTCGGGAGTCAGGCGGTTGCGGAACATAGATTGGAATTTGCCCTCCAGCAACACGCAGATAGGCACGTTCTTATGGTTGAAAAGTCGGCGGTCGGGTTCAATCTTGGCTTCGTTGAGGTCGTAGATTGCAGGACCATTCTTCAGGCGGGTGAACTCTGAGGTGGCCAAAAGTACGGTTTTGTTGATATTGTTGTCAATCAGGTCAATCGAACCACAGAAGTCGGTCTTGATAAGGTCGAGATTTCTCACCACGGGATGCTCCGACAGGGGAACGATTTCCGGGAAGTACATCCAAGGTTGGAATTGGATTTGGGGCTTGTCGCCTACCATGCCCACGGTCATCGGAATCGGGCGGCAGCGAACATCAAGTACAAGGTCAGGGTTCAGACGCACGCCATAGGTGAATAGCATTTCGTCCAAGTTGGTGGGGAAACGTGTCGAGACGGCCTGGCTAGCATACTGCAGGCTGTCCATATCGGCATCCAATGCGTCCACAAGCCACAGCACCTTGCCGCCATACATCACATATTGGTCAAGAATGTAGAGGTCCTGGTCGGAGAATGCCTTGGTGGGTTTGGCCACAATGATGAGGTCAAATTTATTGTGGAAGTGATAGGATGAGTCTTTGGGGTCCTGGGTGCGGATGGTTAGGGAGTTGATGTTGCCGTCCATGCGGGCAGTGTCCAGGTTGTAGTATTCGTAAAGGGTGGTGATGATGTCTGACATGTTGGGCAGGTCCAGTTCGCCGTGGCCGCGCATGAATGCCACCATGGGCTTTTGGCCGCGGGCCAGTGCTCGAATAGGACTCGACAGCACATATTCCAAACTTTGGATAGAGTTGTTGAGGAGCTGGTCTTGGTCCACATATTTCTGGCTCTGCAACAGCTGGATGGAGGTTTCCTGTCCTTTGTAGATTACATCGGCAGCAGGTATCAGCACCTGTGTGGTTACTCCGTTGCCAGTGCTCACTTGAATCTGTGTGGGTTGGATGCCCTTTTGCGCGAGTTTTTGGTAGAAAACAGTTTGCTCCTCTTGGCTATCAAAGTTGTTGGGGTTCACAAATTCATACTGAACATTCTTGTTGTATGCGCGGAACTGGTTCAACATTTCTTTTGTCTCATTCTGCAGGCGCTTGAAGTCGGCAGGGAACTCACCTTCCAAATACACGCGGTAAAGTATCGGCTCGTCGATTTTCTTCAGCATGTTCTTGGTCGATTGCGAAAGGGTGTAGCGTTTCTCCGAGGTCAGGTCGATGCGGCCGAAGACATAGTAGCCAATCACATTGGTGAACACCACAATCAGTACGCCAGCACCTAACTCAATCCAATGGTTGCGACGGAGGTCCTTCTTGTTGCGCCAGCCATGCCATTTGCGGCTTTGAAGCACAATGCGGGTGGCCATCATGAAGATGGCAATCACACTGGCAAAATAAATAACGTCGCGGGTGTCGACCACGCCGCGGCTGATGGATTCATAGTGATAGCTCATGCCAAGACTGCGCACCAGTAGGTCGGCCTTGCCCAAGAAGCCCATGTGATAGATGGCGTCGAAACCCAGGTGCATGAAAGCGCTCATCAGAGCTGCCAAAATGAATGCGACAATCTGATTGTTGGTGATGGAACTGGCAAATATGCCGATGGCCACAAAAGCGGCGCCCAGCATCAGCAGGCCGATGTAAGAGCCCACCACACTGCCGGTGTCCACATTGCCCACGGGGTCGCCCAATGCCACCACACTGAAATAGCATACCAATGTGGGCAGCAACGATATGAGTACCAGCACAACGCCAGCCAGCAATTTGGCCCAGATCAGGGTCATCTCGCTCAAAGGCTTGGTCAGCAGCAGCTCCATGGTGCCGTTCTTCTTTTCTTCGGCGAACATGCGCATGGTGATGGCTGGAATAAGGAACAGGTAAAGGAAAGGTCCGATGATGAACAAGCCGTCCATGCCGGCAAAACCATAGTCAAGGATGTTGAAATCACCCTTAAATACCCAAAGCATCAATCCCGTCAGCACCAGGAATACGATAATTGTCAGGTATCCGATCAGCGACGAGAAAAAGCTGGCGAGTTCTTTCTTGAATAGTGTGAACATTTCTTCTCTTTTTTCAAGTAGTTGGTAGTTGTTTGTCTATAGATGCTTCTTTCTCAGCTGTTAGTCAGCGAATTTGAATCTCTTTGACTTGAACGAGCGGCCTTGGTAGTCGCCCAACGACAGTTCATAAACCACTTCGGCCATCAGGCTGGCAGCCTTGGTCATCATCTCGCGATCGATGTTCTCGGAGATGTCGCTTGGCACGTGGATATGGCTGCTGGCACCGTAGTTGGTGAAGACCAGCGAGGGGATGCCGATCTGCGCAAAGGCGGCGGCGTCGCCACGAGGCATGGTGTGCAGGTCATGAACCATGGATTTGGTAGAGATGGAATCGTTTCTGTTGGCAACTTCCCAAAGCAGGGGGAAGCGCTTTCTGCCCATCACGGCAATGCTGTCGCCAGAGCCGATGCTCTGTGCGTTGATAAAACATTCCACATTGCGCAGTTTGGAGAAATTCGACACAAAGATGTCCGAACCCAGGTTCTCCAGTTCGCCGCCGGAGAAGAGCACAAAGATGATGGAGCGCTTGTTGTACTCAATTTCTGCAGGAGCGTTGGAAGTCAGCAGACGAGCGGTCTCCAGCACGGCGGCCACACCGCTAGCGTTGTCCTCGGCACCGGGGAAGAGGCATGTGCTGCCCTGGATTCCCAGATGGTCGAGATGTGCGCCTACGACGAGGAATTCGTTCTTCAGCTTGTCGTCCTTGCCGGGCAGATAGCCGATAACGTTGGCGGTAGTTGCGTTGGGTTTGTATTTGGCGTTGATGTTAATCTCAAACTTCTTGCGCAGGTGGAACGACTGGGGGCGCATGGTGTTTGTCAGCACATCCAGCACCGAGTCAAGTGTCATCTGCTCGTCCATCAGCAGGGCGGTACCCATGTCGCGGGTAGGCTGGACTACAGGGCAGGTGCTCTGGTGCGAACCTTCGCCGCAGTAAGCCTGGTGCTGCACCTCGTAGCTGCGGCAGGTCTCGCTCATGTTGATGCACACAAGGCCGATAGCGCCGTGCTTCAGTGCCACTTCGGCTTTCTGTCGCATGGTCTCGTAGTTCTGCGATACGGCATAGGGCAACCATTCCGGCACACCGCTCAGGCAGAGGACAATCTTGCCCTGCACATCCACTTTCTCGTACTCGTTGAAAGCGCGGGCATCAATACCCCAGCCGCAGAACACCACGGGAGCGTTGGTGTAGCCGCGTCCGGTCATGCTGGAGCAAACATAGTCGCGGCCAAGCACATAGCGGGTGCGGGTGTCATTATCGTTCACGTATGTGTTAAAATTGCAATTCTCAATCTCGTTGAACTCCACCTCGAAATACTGGGCCCATTCGCCCTCCCAGGGCTTCAGACCGTAGGATGCCAGCACCTCGGCGCAGTAGTCGGCGGCTTGCAGATAAGCCTTTGAACCGGCCATGCGGCCTTCATATTGCGATGAAGAGAGGATGCGCACATGCTTCATCAGCGTGTCGGTATTAGCACGCAGCAGGGTGTCCTTCTCCATCAGAGCCGACACCTGCAGAGTGGTGTTGTTCTTGTCCTTTTTCTTAGCCTTTTTCTCGGCCTTAGCTTCTTTCTTGTCGTCCTTTTTAGTTTTGTTGTTTTGCTTCTTCTGCGCAACGGCAACCGAAGGCAGCAGAACGGCAAAAATGGCGAACATTGCAATGAGCTTCTTCATTTTCATGAGCTTATTTATATTATATATTTTTATTATTTCTTGATTATAAATAAATTATTGTCGTGCGGGCCACGACATTCAAATTACAAAGATACGATTTTTTTTTGATTACAATCATTTCCGTGAAAAAATGTGGAATATTTTCATGGAAAGACTGTCTCTTGGTGGATGAGAATTTTATTTCATCAGGGCGAAATCGTGTACAATTCGCCCTCTCTCAAATCTGTTTTCGACAACCTCTCCGCAGTGCGAAAATGGCCATCTGTTCCTTCGCTTATCCTTCGCTGTACCTTCGCTCACCCTTCGCTTCGCCAATAGCCGGCTAGACCGAGTCCAAAGTTGTCTCGCATTGGCGCTGCGCTGTCTGCACAATGTGGTTTTATTCCTCGCTACTTTGCGAGATAAACCGGCGGTAGGCCGAGAAGGTATTGGCTCTGGAAAGGAATCCCAGATAGCGGCCCTCTTCATCCACAACTATGAGGTTGTAGCGGTTGGAGAGCTGGAATTTCTTGACCACGGCGCTGGGGTCTTCGTTGGAATGGACAATGTCTTTGTCTTCAAAGGTCATCATCAATTCGCGGATGGTGAGTTTGTCGTATAGCTCGGGCTCAAAGATTTGCTGCCGGAGGTCGTCCATCACAATGAGTCCTAGGAACTTATTCTCGGTGTCAACCACGGGAAACAGATTGCGCTTGGAGGTCTTGATGGCTTCGACAATATCGCGCAAGGTGCCGTTCTCCGGCAGGGTGGCAAAATTGGTCTCGATGAGTTTGCGCAGGTCCATCAGGTTCCAAGCCGAGGCATCTTTGTTGTGTGTCATCAAGTCGCCCTTCACCGCCAGCTTGCGAGCGTAAATGGAGTGTTTCTCATAGGGTTGCACGCAGATGTAGGTGATGGTGGAGGTAATAAGCATGGGCAGGAGCAGGGCATAGCCCTCGGTGATTTCGGCAATGAGGAACACGCCCATGAAGGGTGCGTGCATCACGCCGGTCATGACTGCCGCCATGCCCACCAGTGCAAAGTTGGCTGTCGACTGCGGTGGCAGTCCGATTTGGTTGCAAAGTGCGGCAACCAGGTAGCCGCTTAGTCCGCCCACAACCAGCGATGGGCCGAAGGTGCCGCCGACTCCGCCCGAGCCGATGGTGGCTGCGGTTGCGATGGGTTTTAGTAGAATGAGTACCAATAGTATGGCAAGTGCAATCCACGGATTTTCTCGGAAGGTGTTGAATATGCTGCTGGCAAAAAGTGGGTCGCTGTTGCTGCCGTTGAGCAGGGCCGAAATTGCCCAAT
Organism: Bacteroidales bacterium; assembly: GCA_045597945.1. Lineage (GTDB taxonomy): Bacteria > Bacteroidota > Bacteroidia > Bacteroidales > P3 > Colimorpha. The sequence goes on along the minus strand of JAZLLD010000012.1, from coordinate 7,543 downwards.
ATCCTTCGCCGTAAAGTGGAGGGAATAGGAATATCATGATGCCCAGGGCCAAGCCGCCCCAGAGGCATTTGCTTATCCAGTTCTTGCGCCGTGCAAACCAGGCCTCGACGGCATCGGTGCTCCGCAGGAAGTAGATGGAACTGAGGGCGCAAAAGAGTCCCAGGGCAATGAGGAAAGGAATCTGGTGCAGGGTGAAGTCTTCGGTGACGTGGAAGGCAAACTGGACATCGTCACCCATGAGGTAGTACGCTACAGTAGAGGCGGATAGGGCCGAGATTAGTAGCGGCACGGCGGTGGTCATGGTCATGTCGAACATAAGCACTTCCACGGTGAACAGCACACCGGCCAGCGGGGCGCTGAAGATGCCGGCTATGGCACCTCCGGCACCGCATCCGAGAAGCAGTTTCACACCTCGGGGGGAGACATGGAAGAATCGGCCTACGTTGGAGCCGATAGCACTGCCGGTGGAGGCAATGGGTGCCTCGAGACCCACCGAGCCACCAAAGGCCACCGTGATGGTGGATGCTACCAAGGCGGTATACATGTTGCGGGGCGGCAGTTTCCCGCGTTTGCGCGAGATGGCCAGCAACACGTTGGGTATGCCATGGCCGATATTGCCTTTGATAATGTATCTAACAAAAAGTACGGTGAGTAGCACACCGATGAAGGGCGAGATAAAAATGAGTATGTTGCCTCCTCCGGGGGCAAAATGGCGGTCGCCAAAAGCCATCACGTTTTGGCCTATCCAATGTACAATGGTTTTCAAAAGTACGGCTGCCGTGCCACTCAATAGACCTACAATAACGCTTAGGAACAATAAATATGATTGTTCCGAAATGTGCCGCAATCGCCAAATATGCAGCTGTTTATGTAGATTGGCAGTTCTCATTTGTTAAAAAAGTGATTGCGCAAAGATACGAATTTTTTTTTATTTACGTTATATAAAATTGAAAAGTGAAAGATGAAAGGCGAAAAGTGGCTGCCCCGCCAGCGCATTTCGCAATCGCCAATCACTGATTACTAATCACTCATCACAGATCACTCATTATGAAAAGGAATATATTATATTTAATGTTATCTGCCGCACTGCTCACTTCGTGCGTGTCGATGAAGGAATACGAATCGCTCCAGTCGCAATATACCCAGGCTAATAAGAGTGCCGCTCTGGCACGGCAGGAATTGCAGGAGCTGCGCGAGGAGAATGCCGAGCTCGTACGTCAGAACCAGGCCATGACCATGTCGCTGAGCGATATGACCGAGGCCCGGCAGGAGTGCGAGACCACGCTGACTTCCATGAACCGCGCCTATGCCGCCTTGCAGCTGCATTACGATACCACCGTGGAGAACTATATGCAGCAGATTACTGGCAAGAACCGCGATTTGAGCAAGGCCAACAAGTTGCTCGAGCAGCGCAATCGCGAGATTAACGAAAAGGAACGCCAAATGCAGCAGCACCAGCGCGATTTGGAAGAACGCCAAGAGCAGATGGAGCAAAACCAGAAGGCCATCAGCGATGCCTTGGAATCCAAGCAGCGCGAACTGGAATCGCTCCGCACCTCGGTGTCCAAAGCCTTGGTGGGTTTTGCCGACAAGGGGCTAGATGTGGAGACCAAGGATGGCAAAGTGTATGTCTCGCTGGAAGACAAGCTTCTTTTCGCCTCGGGCAGCTGGGATGTTTCGGCACAGGGTGTCGAAGCCCTCAAGACTTTGGCCAAGATTCTGCAAGACAATCCCGCCCTCAATGTCATGGTGGAAGGCCATACCGACAACGATGCCTATCATGGTTCTACCGCAGTGAAGGACAACTGGGATTTGAGTGTGATGCGTGCCACAGCCATTGTAAAACAGCTGCTTAAGCTCGGTCCGAAAATCGACCCTGCCCGCGTGATGGCTGCCGGCCATGCCGAATATTCGCCCAAGGTGCGCAATATCTCGGCCGCCAACAAGGCCAAGAACCGCCGCACCGAGATTATCCTCACTCCCAAAATCAACGATGTGCTGAATCTGCTGGGAAGATAGCCGAGGGAAATCCGTTAAAGATAGATGGAACAGTGGCAATACTGGCTTGGATATGCTGTGTTGCCGAAGGTGGGGTGAAGCCCGTGTGAAACACCGTTAAAGCTAGTGTTTCACGAGCGGGTCTTCAACGGGGTTACAACGGGTCTTCAACGGGCCTTCTCTTTTTCAGCCCAATGGGTACTTTAGCACTTGTGAAATTGGATAAGGCAACATCTAAAAATTGGTTTTCTCGCAGAGCCAGCTCTGCGGGAAGGACAAATGTAAAATGTAAAATCAGAATTTCGATGATAGGGGTAGAAAGTAGGTTTTTGTCAGCCAAACTGATTTTACATTTTACATTTTAACATTTCCATTTTTGTCGTGTGAAGTATGAACTGAGCTGGTATATAGTGTGATAAGCGTGTTTCGCATCGTCGGTAGCCAAGATGCGTTTCCCGCCACATCCTATCCGTTGAGCCATTTTCTGGGGAAACCCGATTATACATTTTACATGTATAATTTTACATTGTAGAACTCGTTGGCAGAATTGATACTAGATTAGAACCTCTAAAAGGATAAAAGTTAAAAGTTTTATTATCATGTATTTGTCGATATGTTACAGGGTGAAAGGCGGCGTTAGCACGCCTTCGCAAAGGGTCAAAATGACGGCAAAATTTTGCCGTGGCTGACGCGCCAGCCCACTTTTACCTTAAACACAAGTGTCAAGTATATGAAACTTAACGATTAACAAACTTTTATCTTTTATCCTTTGTGGGAGATTAATTCATCCAACAGGTTTCTACTGGATATTTTTCAAAAATGCTTTGTGCAATGCAAAATAGTACTTTGTGCAAAAGGAAATCGTGCAGTCACTATTCTTACGGCTCACCTCCGATTCCTCAATTTGTGCGGCATACTCCGTAACTGTTTCTATTTCAGGATGTTTAAGAATGCCATTGAGCAGTACATTCATGCTCAATTCACAAATAGTAGCATCTTCAGGTTCGATGTTCTGCACCCAGATGCAAACGGCATCGCTGTCAACGATTGTGAAAAGGACGGAGTCTTCTCGGTTTCCTTCGAATTCATGTTCGTTGACTTTTCGGTCTTCAATGAAGAGTCTCAACTTTCTTTCCGTTTCGATTGCTTTTCTGTTCGCGCGATCCTTTACCAGGTTTGCATGCGACTGAAAAAGTCTTTCCATTCTGTCCATTTGATATGAAAATTTAGATTAAAGGCCCGTAGGTTATTTATGAAAATGAATACGACGAGCCATTACGTATTCTTTTACATGTTTTGTTATTTATTACTTATCGTTGTCTATTTGGTGTTATTTGCAGGAATGTATAAAAAAAGAACCGCGAACTTTTTGTTCAAGCTCGAGGTTCCGGAAATGACCTACACTACAAACAAGAAAGCTCACGGTAAACCCATGAGCGTTTCTCCTCTCTTGGTGTAGTGTTGCTGAAATTTTCCGGATTTCGAGCCTACAAAGAAAAGCGAAAACGCTTTTTTTTACGATATAATATGTCTGTTATTCTTGCTTATAGATATGTTATTCAATATTTTAATTAGACATTATTTATTTAATCAACCCTACAAAATTACAACTTTTTCTGCGTTCCACCAAATTCTTCTAGTTCATTCAGGGATTTTTATGTTCTAATTAGACATTGTTAACTCTAAAAATTTTGCCAAGTAACTGAAAAATGAGTTTCCGTTGTGTCGGATTTGTAATCCGACACAGCTTTCTATAAGGATTTATAATCCGCATGGATATTCAATAAAAAAGAACATTACCTATCGGATTTTAAATCCAGATAAGAAGAATCGCCGGATAATAAATCTGATGCAATGAGCTATAAAATAATCACAAGTAAAAGATAGGAGCGGCCAATATGCGTTGGCCGCTCTTATTGTATTGATGACTTCGGCGCGAAAGTTATTGATTTCTAGGTGGCGCCTATGGAATACATTCTTTAATTTATAGAATACAGATTCTATATCTGCGTCAAATCAACGGAGAGTGAATGTCTGTGGTAGGCGAGCTTTAAACAACTGTTATTCAAGTGGTAGTATGTCGGCTTTCCCGTACCAACAACTGTCTGTCACATCGGTATTGCCATAAATCTAGAATATAGAATCGCATAACACATTGATTACACACAGATGTGCGTACTGTTGCAAAAAATCCATTCTAGATTCTAGATTTTGCGACTCTCATATATTCTTTGTTACCCTTTGTGGAGTCGCTCCTCCAAGCGAACCTATACCGTAGAATCAACGGAGCTATAGCGGAGTTACAGCGAGCCTGCAGGCTATCTGCATTTTGATTATCGCTTTTTCCGCTTGATCTTCGGTGGTATGGGGTCTTCGGGTTTCTTGCGGTCGCCGAGGAGGCGGCAAGCGCCTACGTATCTTCGTGCGTAGTATTCCTCGGTGGAATAGCTGTAGATTACGCCGCTATGGGTGGCGGCATGGATGAAGCGGAAGCGCCCGGTGATGGTGTCGCACTCGGTGACGATGCCGGTGTGGCCTACTCGGCCGTTGGCCTCGCGGCCTTGCCAAAAGACGAGGTCGCCGCGCTGTAGTTTCTTGGTGCTCTTTATCTTGCGCCCTTTGGTGAATTGCGAGCCGCTGCCTCCGGGCAGGGTGAAGCCGAACTTCATGTACACGAATCTGGCAAAGCCGGCGCAGTCGAAAGCATTGGGCCCTTTGCCACCGTAGCGGTAGGGTTTGCCGAGGTGTTTGCGGGCCTCTTCAATCAGGAGGTCGGCACTGTCGGGCTCGCTGTTGATGGCGTCGATATTCTCCTTGAGCAGGGGAATCAGCACATCGCGTTGTGTCCATTGGTGGCGTGTCCAGGGCGCTTGGTGGAGCTCCACATTCTGGGCGTGGAGGTTTCCTAAAAGCAGGAAGAAGAGGGGGAGGATGGCGTGCCTAAGATTCATGTTGCGTGTCTGTTGTCTCGGCTGGCAGAAGATCCTTTTTCTCGCTGTAGAGGTCCAGGGCCACTACCACGGCGGTGAACGCCCAGAAGGGAACCGAGAGTTTGTCGGTGTCGAGGAAGTTATTAAAGACACCATGAATATAGTATGTCAGCAGACTTAACGTGAAAGCCAATGCCATGTTGGCCACTTGGGGGTCTTTGGCGGTGCGGTATACTCGCACGCCGGTGGCGAAAGTGGCCATGAAAATACATATTACCAAAGCTACGCCGGGCACTCCTTGTTCGGTCAGCGGGCCGATGTACTCGCTGTGGGCATTGCCCAAGGTGCCGGCGTTGGTGCTGATGGTGGAGAGCTGGTAGCTGCGCTGATAACTTGCGTAAAGGAAAGAGTAAGTGCCAGGGCCGCAACCCAGTACGGGGCTTTCCTTCCACATGCGGAATGCCGAAGCCCAGCGGTTCAGTCGTTCCAGGTTGCTGGCGTCGGTGGAGATGTTGGAGATGGACTTGATTTGTCCGGAAAGGTCGTAGGAGCTGTCTTGGTGGTTCTTGCCGAGTTTGTAAATGAGCTCGCTCTGGTAGGCGAAGAATGCGCCCACACCGATGCCGAAGAGCAGTACCATCCATTTGACTTTCATGCCCATGCGGATGAGCACATACACGCCGATGGCACCCAGCACACTCAGCCATGCGGCACGGCAGTAGGAAAAGAAGAAGCCCACAATCAGCAGGGCGAAGATGGCCAGGAAGAAAAAGCGCGACCAGCCTTTGCTGTTGCGGCTAAAGATGAAGTAGAAGGCCGCGGGGAGGAAGAGCGCGATGACGCAGCCGTAGGCCGTGTGGTCGTTGTAGAAGGGCCGCATCACTCGGTGGAGAGTCTGCAAGTCGCTGAAATTGCCGAGGGTTTTGGCCGTAGCAATGGCAATGACGGCAATGAGGCCTATGGCATAGCACCAGAAGAATTGGCGGATGCGTTTCTTGTTGCTGAAAATCTGTGCGGCTGCAAAGAAGAATGGCACCACAAACCACAGTCGGGCAATAAGATACTTGAATGAGACAAAGGGTAGGGCAGAGGTGCAGGATGTTATAAACCACCATGCTAGCGAGGCAAGCAGGGTGATACTCACGGGGTGGCGTAGGATGCGCAGGTCGTAGCTGCGGCTGACCAGCACCCGGAAGAAGAACATGGCCGAGAAGAGAATCATCATGGGTTCAACCGGCATGGATAGCTCCATCTTCGGCATCAAGGCAAAATCGACTGCGAAGGGGGTGAGCAGCGCCATGCAGAGCAGTCCGGTCTCGAACTTGGTGATGAAAAGCAGCAGCACTAGTCCGGCCAGGGGGATGAGCGATAGATAGTAGAAATCTCTCAGCAGTAGGATTGCGTTGGCCACGGCAAAAATCAGCGTTACCGCCACGGCGATGACGGCAGATTTATTGCGTTTGAACCAATCCTTGAACATGTTGATAGTGAGTGAGAAATATTATTCTTCGTCTTCTTTCTTGGTGGCTTCTATGAGGAGCAGCACCAGGATGCACATGACCACGGAGCCGAGGGTGCCAAGGGCTACGATGATGCTGCGCTTGGGCCAGGCTTTCTTGTCGGAAGCCACGGCTTCGTCGAGGAGGAATTTGTAGCTTACGCTCTCGTTCATGTCCACCTGGGTCTGGGCGGCACGGGTTTGCATGTCAGCAAGTTGCGCGCATTTCTCGTTGATGAGCTGGGTGAGGCCGAGCTGGTACTGAGGATTGCGCTTCAGGCTGTCCTGGAGGAGCTGGATTTCCTGTCCCATTTTCTGGCAGACGCTGTCCATAATCTGGGCGGCGTTGCAGGCGCGGTCGTGGTGGATGCGATGGCAGACGGTGTCGTAATTGCTTGCAATATAGTTGGCTATGTCGGCAGCCCACTGAGGGTCGACATCAAGCACGCCTACTTCCACGCCCAGGTACTCGGTGCGGCGCACACTCACGTTGCCGCGGTACTGCTCATGCAGTTTGAACATCTTGTGGGGGTCGTTGGGGCTGATGCCGTAGTGTTCCAGGAGGTTGAAGCGGTTGCAAACATCGCGTTCCATGGATTCGGAAGAGAGAATCTGGATGGCATATTCGCAGTCGCGCTCGATGCCGTAGTCCATGAAGTCAAGGCTGTAGTGGTAGTCCATGATGGCTTTGCTGAGTCGGTTGGAGTTGGTGGGGAACAGCGTTGCCGAGGATTTATATCTGGGGGTGATGAACAGCGATACGACCACCGATGCGACCAGGGCGATAGCGCACACCCAGGTCAGGAGTTTCCACCATTTGCTAAAGAATTTAAGTGTGGCTTTGTGGTCATAGCCGTTGCCGAAAGATTTGTCAGCCATATAGTTGTGTTGTTTTAATTAATGTTTCTTGTGTCTGTTTGCCAAGGGGTCGGCCTTGGGTTGTAATTTTCAAATAACGTATTATTTATTTTATTATTGCTGATGTGCAAAAAAAAAATTAACTTTCGGTCTTATTTCAGAATGCTTAATCCACGTGTGGTTGCCCTTGCAATTGCCTTGGCTTGCCATGAAAAACTCCTCCGGCACAAATCGGTGTGCGGGAGGAGTTTTTTTATAG